>DFQW01000097.1:16232-24806 GCA_002377985.1 Halieaceae bacterium UBA3479
AGCTGCCTCCAGTCAGGTCTCCAGCGCGGCATTCTCGACGGCTTCAATTTTGTCATCGAGCAGGTCCTCGGAGAGACTGACTGGATCAAGATGGATCATCACATCTGCCTCGGGAATAGCCTCGATGATGGCCTCTTCAACCGCGTCACTCACCTCGTGAGCGACCATCAGTGGCATGTGGTCATCCAGCTCAAGATGCAGTTCGATGAAATCCACGCGGCCGGCACTGCGGGTACGCAAGTCATGCACCCCCCTTACGCGAGGATGCGCACTGGCGATGTCGAGAATTTCCTGTCGCCGGGCTTCCGGCAGTTCCTGATCCAACAGCTCGCTGACGGCGTCGCGAATGATGTCCCAGGCTGCCTTCAGCGTATAGGTCGCCACTGCCAGCGCAAACAACGGATCCACTCCGGACCAACCAAAATGTGATAGCACCAGCGCAGCCAAAACAGCCGCGTTAGTGAGCAGGTCGGCCCGATAATGCAATGAATCAGCACGAATCGCGGCGGAACGTGTGCGCCGGATGACGTAACTCTGTACGGCCACCAAGGCCGCGGTCAAGGTAATGGTCAGCACCATGACGCCAATGCCGACTGAAAAAGCCGCGACCGGCGCGGGATAGAGCAGTCGATTCACGGCTTCACTGACCAAGAACAAGCCGGAACCGATGATAAAAACCCCCTGACCCAGCCCGGCGATTGCTTCGGCCTTGCCATGACCCCAGCGGTGACTGGCGTCGGCGGGCGCCAGCGCGTAACGCACCGCAAACAGATTCAGCAAGGACGCTCCCGCGTCCATCAGGGAATCAACAAGTGATGCCAGAATCGCCACTGAATCAGTCATCCACCAGGCCCACCCCTTGGCAATGATCAGGACCAGCGCAACAGAGACAGACAGATTGGTTGCCAGACGCAGGAGCCGCCCGCTCTCTTCATTGTTTACGGTGATTGCTGACGACGCATCCATGTGACGAGAGGACCTCCAGATTCGGCCAGGGGGCACGGCGCTTTCAGCGCGAATAGTCGCACCATATCATTCGCCCCTGAAGGGTGACAGGCGCGCCCGAGACATCCTGACGCATACGGCAGATGCCAGCAGGTCCACGGCACGTTAAACTGTCGCCCGTCTACAGCCAAAAACTTCGTCCCTTGTCCCCATCACACCACACCACACTGCTTGTCATCCTCGATGGTTTTGGCCATCGCGAAGCGCCCGCTGACAATGCGATCCTTGCTGCAGATACGCCCCACCTGGATGCGTTAGTGGCAGATTCAGCCAATACCCTGATTTCTGGGTCGGGGCTGGATGTCGGTCTACCAGAAGGCCAAATGGGGAACTCCGAGGTAGGGCATATGAGCCTTGGTGCCGGCCGGATTGTTTATCAATCCATCACCCGAATCGATCAGGCGATCGCCGCAGGCGACTTTATTCAGAATCCGGCCTACCTTGAAGCAATCGACAATGCGGTCAGTGCCGGTAACGCGGTCCATATCATGGGTCTGCTCTCACCCGGCGGGGTCCACAGCCATGAGGCGCACATTTTTGCAGCCCTGCAGCTTGCAGCAGCGCGGGGGGCCAAGCAGCTCTACCTCCATGCGTTCTTGGATGGTCGCGACACGCCGCCGCGCAGCGCTACCGCATCTTTGGCGCGAGCAGAGGCTGTTCTCGCAGAAATTGGCGTTGGCCGAATTGCCTCGGTACATGGACGTTATTGGGCAATGGATAGAGACAAGCGCTGGGATCGCGTTCAGCCAAGCTATGAGCTTATCGCAGGGGGGGTGGCGTCAGCACACGCCGCATCGGCGCTCGAAGCGCTGGAGAGCGCTTATGCCCGAGGAGAGGACGACGAGTTTGTGCCACCCACCTGTATCGGTGAACCCGTGGCGCTGAAAGATGGTGACGCAGTGCTCTTTATGAACTTCAGGGCGGACAGGGCGCGGCAAATTTCTCAGGCGCTAATTGACCCGACGTTTAGCGCTTTTGCACGCAGCAAGCTGGCACAACTCCATTTTGTTGCGACCACAGAGTATGCGAGTTCACTTAACTGCCCGATCGCCTTCCCACCCGATAGCCTGGAATCCAGCCTGGGTGAAGTCCTGTCGGGACTGGGGCTGACGCAACTCCGCCTTGCAGAGACAGAAAAATACGCCCACGTCACCTTCTTCTTCAGCGGCGGGCGAGAAGCAACCTTTCCCGGTGAAACACGGATTCTGATCCCTTCTCCCGAGGTCAAGACCTATGATCTGAGGCCAGAAATGAGCGCGCATGAAGTGACTGATGCGCTTGTCGAGGCGATCGCCTCAAAAAAATACGATTTTATTGTGGTCAATTTTGCGAACGGTGACATGGTGGGCCATACCGGTAACTTTGCAGCAGCCGTCCTTGCGGTCGAAACACTGGATCAGTGTATCGGGCGGATTGTGGCCGCGCTGGCGGAGCACGGTGGGGAGGGTTTGCTGACCGCCGATCATGGCAACTGCGAGCAAATGCGCGACTACGAAAATCAACAGCCTCACACCCAACATACAACCGAACGAGTACCGCTGGTCTATCTGGGGGATCAAGATCGCCGGTTAGACCCGGACGGCGGGATTCTCGCAGATATCGCGCCCACCCTTTTGGAGATGATGGGCATCGCCATTCCGAAAGCCATGTCCGGGCGCAGTCTACTGATTCGCTGAATCAACTGCTGACCAGGGGAGCGAACATAAACCATGCGTCGCGCCGCCTTCATCACAGGATTTACGCTGCTTCTCGCAAGCAGCTATGTCGCAGGGCAAGCCTCGGCCGATGCCGTTGAGACCGAGTCCCAGCTCGAAGCACTGAGCGCCAGCATTGCTGCTATCAGATCGCAACTCGAAGCACAGGGAGAAGCACGGGACGATCTACAGGATACTTTGCGCGAAACCGAGCGATTGATTGGTGACCTCGATCGGCAGCTGACTGGCTTGATCAATGAGAAGCAGGCCTTACAAGCAACTTTGGCATCGCTCACCGCCGAGAACCGCGTGCTGCAAGAAGATCAGCTACAGCTCGAAGCCGACATCGAAGGCGGTATCCAACAACTGTGGATACTGCAACAGGGCGGCGGATTACGGGTATGGCTCGGCGATCAAGATCCGCAGCAGACCGCACGGCATCTGGCGTACTACCGATTGATTCTGGAAGCGCAACAGCAAAGTGTTGCGCGCTATGAGCGAGGACTCGCGGAACTTGCCTCCCAGGTCAGTGCCATCGAGCGCACAGAGGCCGATCTGACCCTGCGGGCAACAGCTATCACCGCAACCCGGGAACAGCTAGCCACCCAACAGGAGACACGCCGGCAAACTATTGCGCGCATCAACACCCAGCTCACAGAAGATCAGCAACAGCTTGACTCCCTGATTCGGGATCAGGAGCGCCTCAACACATTGCTCGAAAACTTGCGGACCCTCCAGCTGCCGGAACCGCCCGCCTCCCAGCCCTTCATTGCAGTAAAGGGTCAACTCGCTATGCCCATCGAGGGCAAACCCCTCAACCGCTTTGGCGCCGTTCGCAATGCGGATCTGCGCTGGCGAGGCTGGCTGATTCCGGCCGAGCAGGGAGATCCGGTAAAGGCCGTACACAGTGGCCGGGTTATCTTTGCCGACTGGCTCAGAGGTCAGGGCTTGCTAGTGGTTGTGGACCATGGCGACGGCTGGCTATCGCTTTATGGGCAGAATCACAGCCTGCTGCGCGCAGTGGGTGATTGGGTCGGCGCGGGCGAGGTGCTGAGCCGGGCAGGCGCCAGTGGCGGCAGCGATGCCACGGGCCTCTATTTCGAAATCCGCCATCAGGGAGAGCCCGTGGATCCCGCCGATTGGTTTAGACGCTGAGTCTTGCCAACGTAATCAGTTAACATATCGCCTCTCGTCACTCAGGTGCTGCCTATGACCGCGCTTTACCGATTATTTGTTGTGTGGCTGTGCATCGCCCCGATAGCGCTGCCCACCACCGCCGAGGACGCCGATGCTACAGCGGATGACCCACACCACAGCGATGGCGAAGCACGACAGGCGTTGCCGCTGGAAGAACTGCAGATGTTTGCAGACGTTTTTAACCAAATCCGACAAGGCTATGTCGAGTCAGTCCCGGACAGCGAACTCTTTGAGCTCGCCGTTCAAGGGATGCTCTCGGGACTCGACCCCCACTCTGTTTTTTTAAAGGAGAAAGCCTACGATTCGCTGCAGGAAACCACCCAAGGCGAGTTCAGCGGCCTGGGTATCGAGATCGGACAGGACGGCGGCTACATCACCATTATTGCCCCCATAGATGGCTCTCCCGCCGAGGATGCCGGTCTAAAAGCGGGCGATGTCATTCTCGAAATCGATGGCGAGTCGATACGTGATCTGCCGGTCGATCGGTCGGTCGGCATGATGCGCGGTCCGACCGGTTCTGAGGTGTTGCTAACTGTCGGCCGGCGCGGAGTTGCCGAACCGTTTGAAGTTACGGTCATACGAGACATTATCAAAGTGCCGAGTGTGCGCAGCAGAGAATTGATGGAAGGCTACCTCTGGCTGCGCGCATCACAGTTTCAAAAAGACACGGGTCAAGAAGCCATTGCCATTCTCGACAAAGCACTTGCCGAGGGATCATTGAAGGGGGTCGTGGTCGACCTGCGTAACAACCCCGGTGGCGTACTGGGGGCCAGCGTCGATATGGCAGGCGCTTTCCTCGATGGCGGCTTGGTCGTTTACACCGAGGGGCGCCACCCCCAGGCAGCTGACTCGTATGAGGCTGCAGCGGGCGATATGTTGGACGGTTTACCCATTGTTGTGCTGATCAATGGTGGTTCCGCCAGCGCCTCTGAAATTGTCGCCGGCGCACTGCAGGATCGCCGCCGCGCGGTGATCATGGGCACGCGCAGCTTCGGCAAGGGCTCGGTGCAGACCATTTTGCCAATATCCGATACCCGTGCGGTAAAACTCACCACCGCGCGCTACTACACGCCGAATGGCCGGTCTATTCAGGCCGAGGGGATCGTCCCCGACATCGTGGTGGAGCGCGCCGAGGTCAAGAGCGTCGAGTCGAACCGGCGCACAAAAGAGGCTGACCTGCAGGGCAGCCTGGCCGCCGAAGAAGCCATCGACGCCCAATCCGAAAGCGAATCGCTCACCGAGTTGCGCAACAACGACAACCAGCTCTATGAGGCGCTGACATTACTCCGAGGGATAAACCTGCTAACGCCGGCCAAGACGCCGGCGAGCAGTTCAGACGGGGCCACCGACACGGTGGCGCTGCAAGACTGATACCCAAGGGGCGACTAATTATTTTGTGCTTGGGGGTCGGCACCGCAGCCCATCGCGCAACTGCGCTGTGCTAGGACAAAAAGGCAAACTGATCCGCCGCGACTCAGCGTCGCTTGTCAGAGCCGCATGGTGATGCCCTGATCGGCCATAAACTGCTTGGCTTGGGCGATGGTGTAATCACCAAAGTGAAAAATGCTGGCCGCGAGAACGGCGTCTGCCCCACCCTTGGTGACGCCATCGGCAAGATGCTGCAAGGTCCCCACTCCGCCCGAGGCAATGACAGGAATATCTACCGCATCTGTGATGGCACGAGTGATGGTGAGCTCAAACCCGTCCCGGGTGCCGTCCCGGTCCATACTCGTCAGTAATAACTCTCCCGCGCCCATTTCTGCCATTTTTTCCGCCCAGGAAACCGCCTCAATTCCCGTCGCCTTGCGGCCCCCGTGAGTAAACAACTCGTAACGCACATCGGCATCGTCGGCGGACACTCGCTTAACATCAATCGCCACCACAATGCACTGTGACCCAAAACGGGCGGCGGCATCTGCTACGAGCTCAGGGTGATGTATCGCGGCGGTATTGATGCTGACTTTATCGGCACCGGCATTCAGCATGGTGCGGATATCCTGCAAGGAACGAATGCCGCCACCGACCGTGAGCGGGATAAACACCTCGCGGGCGATCTGCTCAACGGTGTGAACTGTGGTGTCCCGCTCCTCATGACTGGCGGTGATATCGAGAAAAGTAATCTCGTCAGCGCCCGCCTCGTTATAGCGACGGGCAATCTCTACCGGGTCTCCGGCATCACGGATACCGACGAAATTCACGCCCTTGACCACGCGACCCTGATCGACATCGAGGCAGGGAATAATGCGTTTGGCCAGCGGCATCAGTCGACACTCAAGAAGGCGTCAACCATGGCCTGTGCCGCACCGAGATCCAGTGTACCTTCGTAGATGGCGCGCCCGGTGATGGCGCCACAGATACCCGCCGATGCGTGCACCATCAACTGCCTGACATCTTCGAGGTCACTGATACCACCAGAGGCAATCACCGGTAACCCGGACTGCTTCGCCAGTGCTACCGTGGCCTCCACGTTAACACCCTGCATCATCCCGTCCCGGTCGATATCGGTGTAGACCACGGCGTGAACGCCCGCGTCTGCGAAACGCTTGGCGAGATCAATGGCCTCTATTTCGCTCTCGCTGGCCCAGCCTTCGACGGCAACACGCCCGCCGCGGGCGTCGATGCCAACGATAATGTGGCCCGGAAATGCGGCGCAGGCCTCGCGCACAAAATCAGGATTTTTGGCCGCCATGGTGCCAATGATCGCGTAGCGCACGCCCGCCTCAAGATACCGGGCAATGGTCTCGAGATTGCGGATGCCACCGCCGATCTGAATCGGCAAATCAGGGAATGCCTTCGAGATCTGCTCGATGATCCCCGCGTTAACCGGTTTCCCGGCAAACGCACCATCGAGATCCACTATATGTAAACGCCGCGCCCCTTCCCCGTGCCAGCGGCCCGCCATCGCGACCGGGTCGTCGGAGAACACCGTGCTATCGGCCATATCTCCCTGGCGAAGCCGCACGCACTGGCCTTCCTTGAGGTCGATGGCAGGTATTACGAGCATGTTCCGTCCCATGTCAGAAAGTTTTTAAGCAGCTGAAGCCCGGCCTCATGGCTCTTCTCGGGATGGAACTGGGTCGCGAACAAATTGTCGCGGGCAATGGCCGCACAGCCGGTCACGCCGTATTCAAAATGCGCGGCCCTGAGGCCAGGATCATGCGGTACGACGTGATAACTGTGCACAAAATAAAACCGCGCGCCCGGCTCAATGCCATGCCACAGCGGGTGGGCAGCGGTGGGCGCGACGCGATTCCAGCCCATGTGTGGCACTTTTAGTCGCTCACCTGCGGCGTCCCGATGGTGCTCACCAAAAAATACAACCTCGCCCGGAATCGTATCGAGACATGACACCCCGCCGTTTTCTTCGGAGCGGGTCATCAGCGCCTGCATGCCTACGCAAATGGCGAGCACCGGTTTTTTATCTACCCTGAGCGCCTGATCGAGGAGCGCGTCACAGCCGAGATCGCGAATCGCCGTCATGCAGTCCCGTATGCCGCCGACTCCGGGGAAAATAACGCGGTCTGCGGCGCGGATGGCGTCGTGGTCATGACCCACGATCACCTCGGCAGCACCCACATGCTCCATGGCGCTCGCCACCGAGTACAGATTACCCATGCCGTAGTCGATCACGGCAACCCGTTGGGTCACGACCTACAACACCCCTTTGGTAGAGGGGCTGACCCCCAGCTGGCCTGCGTCGTGCGCTACCGCCATACGGAGTGCCCGGCCAAACGCCTTGAACACGGTTTCCGCCTGATGGTGGGCGTTATGGCCGCGCAGGTTATCGATATGCAAGGTAACCTTGGCGTGATTCACAAACCCCTGAAAAAACTCCACAACCAGATCCACATCGAACTCGCCGACTTTGGCGCGGGTAAAGGGCACATGAAACTCGAGCCCGGGCCGACCGCTGCAGTCGATCACCACGCGCGAGAGCGCCTCGTCGAGGGGCACATATGCGTGGCCATAGCGCACAATGCCTCGCTTGTCGCCAATGGCCTCATGAAAAGCCTGCCCGAGGGTGATGCCGATATCCTCGACCGTATGATGTGCATCAATATGCAAATCCCCTTTGGCGACAATATCGAGGTCCACCTGACCATGGCGCGCAATCTGATCGAGCATGTGCTCGAGAAACGGCAGCCCCGTATCAAGCTTGCACTGACCCGTGCCGTCAAGGCACAAAGTCGCAGTGATCTGCGTCTCGAGTGTCTCGCGGCTGATCGTTGCCTCGCGCACACCTGTCTCCTGCTGACTCATGCTATTTCTCCGGGGTCGCGGTTATCCCGCGCGTCGGGCGCTACACTAGGAGCGCCATTGTATAGAAAGAGCCCCCGTACTTCATTGCGAAGCTTTACCACTTCATGACGATCCACACATCCATTGCCGAACCCCTGCTTGAATGGTTTGACCACTTCGGCCGCAAAGATCTGCCCTGGCAACACAGCAGAACCCCGTATCGGGTTTGGGTGTCAGAGATCATGCTGCAGCAGACGCAGGTCGCGACCGTTATCCCGTTTTATGAGCGTTTTATGTCGGCTCTACCGACGGTGGCGGATCTGGCAGCGGCGCCGGAGGATCAGGTGCTTCATCTCTGGACCGGGCTGGGATATTACGCGCGCGCACGAAACTTACATCGCTGCGCGCAACGGGTATATGCAGAACACGGCGGAAGGTT
>DFQW01000149.1:0-19444 GCA_002377985.1 Halieaceae bacterium UBA3479
ACGAGAGAACGATGGCCCATCTCCGGCAACAAAAATGGCCACCAAGCCAATACGCGTTCGAGCGTTGCAAGGTTGGCGGTCAACGCCTCATCGAACAGAAGTGCAGGTCGAATCACCGTGAAGGCCATATCATGACCCTCGCATATCTTTCTAAGCGCCGACTCTGCGAGCCATTTAGAACGGGCATACCGCTCCTCCGGTTGAGCAACAGCCTCGGGAGGCGCCGCCGGGTCGGGGGACCCGGCCGAGACGATATTGAGAGAACTCACGTAGATAAATTGCCCCACGCCCGCCGTTATCGCCAACCGCGCCAAGGATTCGGTGGCGTTCACGTTAACTTGCTCGTATTCCTGTGCAGAAGCCGCCCGGTGCGCCACACCGGCACAGTGAATAACCACGCTTACATCGGTGAGAGCGTCGCGAGATACGGCCCCGACATTGGACAAGTCGCAAGGAATCCAATCGGCCCCCGAAACGCTGACTTCCCGCCTCCCCAGACATCGAAACCGAGCTCCGCCGGCTGAGAGTGCTGCCGCAACAGCACTGCCCAGATAACCCGTAGCACCCGTCAACAGCAACAAGGTGCCCTTCTCCCCGTGCTTTTACTGAAGGCTGATGACGTCACGATTTTTCTCCACCGTATCGAGGCCGATACCGCGAACCGCAGCCAGCTCTTCGATGTGCTCAAATGGCCCATGAGCCTCACGATACTCGATGATACGCTTGGCTTTGGTTATGCCAACGCCATGCAAGGCATCGGCCAACACTTCAGCGCTCGCGATATTGATATTAATGGGTTCTTCGGCCGCGGCGAAACCTGATGTAACACCCATCACGAGAAGCCCCAAGGCCAACATAACAGCTTTTAGATAATTGCCTAGCGGAAGGAGGCCCTGCCCGGATTGGCCTGCATTCAGCGCTTCTGGCAGCCACGTTTGAGAAGTCAGTTTATTCATTGGTAGTGCTCCACTGGTTAAAGAGAAAGGATCCCGTTACCGGAATCAGCACTCACTGTGGAGAAATCCTTGTTCTTTTGGCAGATCAGAGACTGCCCCTGAGACCTAATGGTCAGCAATGTTGTTAAGTGAAGCCTGAATTTCAAGGACTTTGCCTGCGGGATCGGCGGCGCCGGTAACAGAGCGTCCGATCACGAGATGGGTAGCCCCCGCACCAACGGCTGCGACGGGCGTCACGACCCGCCTCTGATCCCCCGCATCATCGCCCGCCAAGCGAATACCAGGCGTCACCAGGCAAAAGCCTTCCCGGTGTCGCTCTGACAAAACGGCAGCCTCGGCGGCGGAGCAGACGACACCATCGAGACCTGACGCTGCTGCGAGACCTGCCAACTGCGAGACGCGATCCATAGGAGGCATGTCCCAACCGAGTTCAATGAGGTCTGACCGCTCCATACTGGTCAACACGGTCACCGCAATCAGCAGGGGCCTCTGGGAATAGTTGACCAACGCCTCACGGGCAGCTGACATCATGCGCGACCCGCCCGTGGCGTGCACATTGACCATCCAGACCCCCAGATCTGCGGCGGCGGTGACCGCGCCGGCGACAGTGTTCGGAATGTCGTGAAATTTAAGATCGAGAAATATCTCAAATCCCAACTCCTGGAGCGCACGCACAACGGGTGGCCCGGCATAGGTAAACAGCTGTTTCCCTACTTTGAGCCGAACCGTTTTTGGGTCTAGCTGACGTGCCAGTTGCAGCGCTTCCTGACTTGACGAAAAATCCATCGCAACAATGATTCTGGGTCCGGCATCACCCATTGGGCTGCTCCAGAAAGGCGCCCAAATAGTGGATCGAGTCCCAATGCCTGCAACCCGGGCAGCGCCAGTGTCGTGACTTGCCCGAAAATCCACAGTGACCGCACCGGTATCCTGCGTCTGCATCGGCGAAGGCCGCAAGAATATTCCGCTCGGGACCGCTCGAGGTTGCGACCGTCTCACCCAACAGGAGAGAAGCAGCAATAGACGCCGAGGGATAGTCCTCCAAGGTTGAGCGCAGAAACGCCTGCGCCGCTTCTTTGCCCTCATGGATTGCCACTTGCTGCGCCAAAGCGCGCGCCAGAAGTGAACTGGGCTGCTTCGCATAGTAGCGCCGCAGGCAATTTAGCTGAAGCGTTGGATCGCTTTGCCCCGAGCAAATCTCCGCCAGGAGTGCCAACAAGTCGGGGGCACTTGCTCGACCACTGTTGATAATCAGCTCAAACTGCTGCAGTGCCTGCTCCGTGTCCTGCTCCGACAGGGCCAATCTGACGAGCCCCATCAGCGCGCGCAGTTCCTCCACATTGTCACGCAGCGCATCCTCAAAAAGCAGACGAGCGCCTCGCGCATCACCACTATCCAATGCCGTCTCTGCCTGTTCACAGAGATAATGACTCCGGAGCTGATGAGCCGCCTGTCCCTGATTACCCGCCGCCGACTCGTCCTTGGAAACATCAATCAGCGCTTCCGCTACTAAAACTGCCGACTGCCAATCCCTCTGTGCCTCGTGAACCTCGAGCAGATGTCTCCTGGCGGTTTGGCGAAGATCCGAAGACTGGGCGATCAAGTCGAGCAATAACTTTTCCGCCCGATCATAGAGACCTGCCGCAATGAAATCTCTGGCTAACTCCAAATGAGATTGGTGTAACTGAACTTCCGTGAGTTGGGGACGAGCCAATAAGCTCTGGTGGATTCGGATGGCCCGGTCAACTTCCCCTCGTTTTCGTAACACGCTACCCAGCGCAATGTGCGTATCCAGCGTCTCCTCGTTTACCGCCAGCGCCTCGGTAAAAGCGTCTACGGCACCCTCCTCCTCTCCGTCGAGTAAAAAATTAAAACCGCGATAATACTGTGAGGGAAGCTGGGCCTGCTCACCACTGCTCAGGCGCAAGCCACTTCTGGCGAGCATCCAACCCGCAGCAATTGCGAGCACCAAGAGCAGAAGCAGGAGCCCGTTATTTAGGATCATTACTCGAATTTTTCCCTGTTGCCGCCGTCAACCGGTCGTTTTGCTTGCGCAAACGGCGAATCTCCGCACCGCGACCCATCAGTAGCAACGCACTGGATACCAAACCCAAAAAGACGCCCAATGCCATTGCGAGCAGTATCCAGATCGCCAACGCCTGGGGTGGCAACTGAACCACAAGCAAGTCCAGCGGCACCTTCTCTGTATTTTGCACGGTGAACAACCCTCCGAGCGCCACCGCCAAAATGCCGGTAATAAGCATTAGCCCGCGCCTGATGAGTTGCATGGCTCAGAAACCGGATCTGACGGCTCGGTTGACCCTCTCGCGCAGCTCTTTTCCGGGCTTGAAGTGAGGGACATGTTTACCCCGCAGCGACACGGCATCACCGGTTCTGGGGTTACGACCCTGCCGCGGCTCACGATAGTGCAGCGAAAAGCTGCCAAACCCGCGGATCTCGATTCTCTGTCCCGAGGACAAAGTCTCTGCCATGTGATCAATCAGCAGCTTGACCGCAAGCTCAACATCTTTGGGGCTCAATTGGCTCTGACTTTCTGCCATCAAATCAATCAATTCACTACGCGTCATGGCTACGCTCCCACAGTCGTTGCGGATATTCTGGCCGACGCCTCATTCATTGGCAAGTCATTCATTTTAAAATGCTTTTTGCGGCCTCTTGCGAAGGGCAAACCGGGCCAAAAAAAAGGCCGGCAAAGGGCCGGCCTCGGGATTGCAAGCGAGACCTTACTGGTCGTCCATTTGAGCCTTGATCAGATCTCCGATCGTGCCGGGCGACGAGGCTTCATCCTGCTCTTTTAAAGAGGCAACCGCTTCCTTTTCATCGTCCATGTCCTTGGCTTTGATCGACAGGCCCAGACCGCGATTTTTACGATCAACATTAATGACCTTCGCCTCGACAGTGTCCCCTACGCTCAGCACTGACCGCGCATCATCGACACGATCAACGCTGATATCGGCTGCCTTCAGGTACCCATCAACTTCATTGGACAGTTTGATGGTAGCGCCCTTTGCATCCACCTCGGTTACGGTGCCGGTCACCAGACTGCCACGATCGTTATCGCTGACGAAAAGCGAGAAAGCGTCTTCTTCAAGCTGCTTGATACCCAGTGAGATACGCTCGCGCTCCGGATCAATCGACAGAATCACGGTTTCGATCTCATCACCTTTCTTGTAGCTACGCACAGCTTCCTCGCCGGTCTCGTTCCAGCTGATGTCGCTGAGGTGCACCAAGCCATCGATGTTGCCATCGAGGCCGATGAAAATGCCGAAGTCCGTGATTGACTTGATACTGCCCGAGATTTTGTCGCCTTTGGCATGATCAGTGGCGAAAGCATCCCACGGATTTTGCGTGCACTGCTTTATACCCAGGGAAATACGGCGACGCTCCTCGTCGATATCCAGCACCATGACCTCGACTTCGTCGCCGAGCTGCACGATCTTGGAAGGGTGAACATTCTTGTTCGTCCAATCCATTTCGGAAACGTGGACAAGACCCTCAACCCCTTCCTCAATTTCGGCAAAGCATCCGTAATCTGTGAGGTTGGTGACCTTGGCGACGCAACGGCTACCCTCGGGATATCGACCCGTTATCTGTACCCATGGATCCTCGCCCAGCTGCTTGAGACCAAGCGAAACGCGATTGCGCTCACGATCGAACTTAAGAATCTTGACGTCCATCTCCTGGCCAACTTCGACAATCTCACTGGGATGCTTAATGCGCTTCCAGGCCATGTCAGTGATGTGGAGCAGGCCGTCTACCCCACCCAGATCAACGAAGGCACCGTAGTCAGTCAGGTTCTTGACGACACCCTTAACCGATTGGCCTTCCTGCAGGTTCTCAAGGAGTTCCTCTCGCTCTGCGCTGTTCGCCGACTCCATTACGGCACGTCGAGACACCACAACGTTGTTACGCTTCTGGTCGAGCTTGATGACCTTGAACTCGAGTTCTTTACCTTCAAGATGCGTGGTCTCCCTGATCGGCCGGACGTCGATCAGTGAACCGGGAAGAAATGCGCGAATGGATTCGATATCGACAGTAAAACCGCCTTTGACCTTGCCGTTGATCACACCCATAACCACTTCATCAGCGACATGCGCGGCTTCAAGGCTTTTCCAGGCTTCGGCGCGCTTGGCTTTCTCGCGGGACAGTTTGGTTTCGCCAAACCCGTCCTCCACGGTCTCCAGAGCGACCTGCACTTCGTCGCCGACGCTGAGACTGCACTCACCATTGGCGTTAGTAAATTGGTCCAGGGGAATAACCCCCTCAGATTTCAACCCCGCGTGCACCGTGACCCATTCGTTGTCAATATCGATGACAACGCCTGTCACGATGGAACCCGGTTCCATGTCTACAGTTTGGAGGCTTTCTTCAAATAATTCGGCGAAGGATTCGCTCATGATGGTATTCCCGATTTACGGAGTGCTAGGACTCCTGCCGACCCCAAGACCTGGTCGGGTTCATATTTTTGAGGCTCCGGCGGGGTCTAGCCGTTATTCCGAAGTCTCGCTCGTTAACCCTCTGTCCACCGCCAGTTCAAGCACGGTGTCGAGCACCACGTCCGGAGAAAGCTTTGAGCTATCAATCACGAACGCATCCTCAGCGGGCACCAAAGGAGAGGCGGTGCGCGACTGGTCTCGCCGGTCCCGCTCTTCGATGTCAGCCAGAAGGCGCGCGAGACTAACACTCTGCCCCTGACCCTGCAACTGGTGAAATCGCCGATTTGCCCTCTCGTGCGCAGTCGCGGTCAGGAAAATTTTCAGTGGCGACGCAGGAAATACGACAGTCCCCATATCGCGGCCATCCGCCACCAATCCGGGCAAGACCGCGAGCTCCCGCTGTCGACACAACAAAGCCTCGCGAACGGCGGGTAACAGCGCCACTTGAGACGCATCGCGACCACCGTCCTCGGTGCGAATGGGCAAGCTGACGTCCTCGCTACCGAGGAAAACAGATACGCCGGCTGCGGCGGGCACAAAGCTGACGTCGAGCTGACGCGCCACCGCGACTACCTGCACCTCGTCGCTGAGGGGTATACCCCGGTGCCGACAGGCAAAACCCAACACCCGGTACAGCGCACCACTATCGAGCAAGCGCCATCCCAGATGTGCCGCTAACCTCTGGCTCAGCGTCCCTTTTCCGGCGCCACTGGGGCCATCTACACAGATGACGGGAACCGCTGTAGTCACGTTTCAGCAACTTCAAGGCGCAGACCCACGCGATTCGCCAGCGCCGCAAAGCCCGGAAAGGAGGTCGCTACATGGGCGCAGTCCGCTACTTTTATACGGTCTGACGCGCGCAGCGCAGCGATGGCAAAACTCATCGCGATGCGGTGGTCGTGGTGTGTCTCGATAACGCCACCTCTCATATCGCCACCGGTTACCGCGATGCCGTCGGGATACACGGAGTTCCTAATACCGAGCCGGGTCAACCCCTCAGCCATACTGGCAATGCGGTCACTCTCCTTCACACGCAGCTCCTCAGCGCCACGCAATACCGTCACGCCTTCGGCGCAGGCGGCTGCAATCAGAATCGCCGGGAGCTCATCGATGGCCAAAGGGACTTCCTCCACGGGGATTTCAATACCTCTGAGCGGTGCCGAGCGAATTCTCAGGTCCGCCACTGGCTCTCCGCCCACATCACGTTCGTTGCTCATGGTGATATCGGCACCCATGGCTCTCAGAATTCTGATCACACCATCGCGGGTGGGATTAATGCCCACATGCTCCAACACGAGGTCGGAACCCTCGGCGATAGAGGCGCCGACCATAAAAAAGGCAGCAGAGGATATATCGGCTGGGATATCGACCGTTGTGCCGCGCAACGTCCCTCCACCGTCAACGCCGATACAACCGGACGCCACGTGCACAGGGTAGCCAAAACCTCTTAGCATACGTTCAGTGTGATCTCTCGTTGCCGCGGGTTCGGCGACTGAAGTAAAGCCCTCTGCATAAAGCCCCGCCAACAGCACGCTCGATTTAACCTGCGCACTGGCCACGGGCAATTCGTAGTGCACTCCCTGCAATTTACGGCCGCCCGTGATCTCCAGCGGTGGGTAGCCCTCGCGAGAACTGATCAGCGCACCCATTTGGGTCAGCGGCGTGATCACGCGTCCCATAGGTCGACGCAGTAATGACTCATCTCCGGTCAACGTGCTGCTGAACGACTGTCCGGCCAACAGGCCTGCCATGAGCCTGATGCTGGTTCCGGAATTACCCACATCCATGATCCCATTGGGCGGTTGCAGACCCCCAAGGCCCACGCCCTCAATGGTGAGTCGTCCGGATTGGGGGTCACTGATGATCACACCCATTTCGCGAAAAGCGCTCAGCGTAGCGAGGGCGTCCTCACCTTCCAGAAAACCACTGACCTCAGTTTTTCCCTCTGCGATAGATCCCAGCATGATCACTCTGTGCGACATCGATTTGTCGCCGGGCACGCGAATGCTGCCAGACAGGTTACCCCCTGGTTGAACAAAGAAATGCATCAGCCCGGAACCTCGCCAGATGGAATGAAGGGATTCAAAATGTTGTCATGGGCACGGCGCAACTGCCGGCAGCGCATAAAGTATTGCTCCATTCCCTCACCATCACCGGCATCAATCAGCTCGCGCAACCGACTGTGCTCCACTGCTAACGCATCCATCGCATCCAGCAAGGCCTCGCGATTGGTCAGAGCAATGTCTCGCCACATCACCGGATCAGACGCCGCAATACGGGTCATATCGCGCAGTGCACCGCCACCGTGCTTCATCGGTAGCAAATCATGATCATCCAACATGGCGGTCAGGGCGTAGGCCAGCATATGGGGCGCGTGGCTGCTGGCCGCCAAAGCAGCGTCATGATCGGCCACCGACATATGCGTAATTCTCGCACCGGCAGCCACCCACATTTCCTCGACCGCCAGCAGCGCGCGTTCATCGGAATCCGGCAGGGGGGTTAGGATCACCTCTCGACCCTGAAACAAGTCTGCCTTTGCTGCCTCTACGCCGCTGTGCTCACTCCCCGCTATGGGATGACCCGGAATAAATCGAGGGTAGGTTCGCTTAACACTATCTACGATAAACCCCTTGATGCTGGCCATATCGGTGACGATAGGCGAACCACAATGGGCCGCACGATCAATGACCTCTGTCAGTAGCTGCGCGGTCGCCTTGGGTGGGGCGCCAATCACTACAATATCGGCGGCGTCGAGGACCTCATCAAGGTCCAAAGAAAAGTGATCGATGAGACCCAGTGCGAGACCCTTCTCAAGGGAAGGCACTCTGGGTCCCCAGCCTAATCGCTGTCCTCGCCATCCCGCAGTTTTGAGCGCGCCAGCCAGTGAGCCGGAGATCAACCCCAGCCCAAGGAACGCAACGGTGCACTCATCAATCGGTGAAGACTTCAAATCGGCGCCCGGGGGTAGGAACCCAGTTTTTTCAGCATGATTGAGTGCTCTTCTATCTCGGCGATCACTTCGGCCATTACGGGATCACCGAGGTGCCCTTCGCACTCAATATAAAAAACGTAAGTCCATTTTTCTGTTTTTGAAGGGCGGGAATCGATGCGCGTCAGGCTGACGCCTTTTTCCTCAAAGGGCCGCAACAGCCCAAGCAAAGCCCCGGGACGATTCCGCGCCGATACGAGTAAGGACGTTTTGTCATAACCGCTGGGCGGCACGCTCTCTCTGCCCAAAACCAGAAATCGCGTCGTGTTGCTACTGCTATCCTGAATAGCGTGCGCAAGTGGTATCAGATTGTACTGTTTCAACGCCAAGTCGCCCGCAATTGCCGCCACCCCAGACTCAGCGCCGGCTCGGCGAGCGGCCTCTCCATTGCTGGCCACGGCCTCTCTCGACACTTCTGGCAAGTGGCTGTCGAGCCATTGTCGACACTGGCCCAGCGCTTGCTCATGTCCGATGACAAGCCGCACATCGTCAAGTGCGAGAGGGGCGACCGAGTCAGCACCCCCGACCAACAAGTGGTGAACGACCGGCAGTTCAATCTCGCCGGTAATCTGCAGCGGCGATTCCAGAAAACAGTCAAGCGTCTGTCCAACCATGCCCTCGGTCGAGTTTTCGACAGGCACGACACCGTAATCACACAGGCGCGCTTCGACATGACGAAAAACCTTTTGGATACTCGCCTGACCTTGGGGCACAGCCGACTGGCCAAAATGTTTCATCGCAGCCGCCTGGGAGTAGGTACCCTCCGGCCCCAGGAACGCCACCGACAGCGGTTGCTCCAGCGCCAAACACCCGGACATCAGTTCTCTGAATATCGCCGCCACCTGATCCCCGGCCAAGGGACCCGGATTGCGTTCTTGAATTGCCCTCAGCACTTGCGCCTCACGTTCGGGGCGGTAAAAAACCGGCGCTACTTCCTGTGACTGAGATGCCTTGAGCTTAACCTCCGCCACCTGCTGTGCGCATTTGGCCCGCTCACTGATGAGCTCCAGAAGCCGTGAGTCAATCTCGTCAATGCGTTGTCTGATTTGGCTAAGTTGCTGATCAGCATCCATGGGACCTGCCCTCGCTCGGTCGATTAGCCGCAGCGTCGCTCAAAATCCTTCATAAAGTCACACAAGGCCTCAACTGAGGCTTGCTCCACGGCATTGTACAAGCTCGCGCGCATTCCGCCGACCGATCGATGGCCCTTCAGGTTCAGGAGGTCTGCCGCCTCTGCGTCCTGCAAAAACTGCTCATCGAGGGTGGCGTCGGCGAGAGTAAAAGGCACATTCATCAAGGATCGGCTCTGGGGCTCAACCGGGTTGTGATAAAAGCTGCTCCCATCGATGAGGCCATAGAGTGTGGCCGCCTTCTGTTGGTTAATTTTGGCCATCTCAGCTAACCCGCCCAGCGACTCAAGCCATTCGAATACCAGCCCCGCGAGATAAATAGCAAAGGTCGGAGGGGTGTTGTACATCGAGTCATTGTCTGCAGCGATCTGCCAGTCCAGCATGGCCGGCGTCCCCTCGCGGCTGCGGCCAAGAAGATCTCTTCGCACAATGACAAGACACAAGCCAGCGGGGCCAATATTCTTCTGCGCACCGGCATAGATGACACCAAACCGCTGAACGTCAATGGGCCTCGACAAGATAGTCGAGGACATATCGGCAACCAGCGGCACCGAGACTGCGGGAACAAAGCCGAACTCCAGGCCACCAATCGTTTCATTGGGGCAATAGTGAAGATATGCAGCGTCAGGATCTGTGTGCCAGTCTTCTTGCGGTGGCACGACAAAGTAATTCTGCTCGGCGGAGCTTGCCGCTACATGGACATCCGCGAATCTCTGCCCTTCCTCCCATGCCTTCTTTGACCATTGTCCGGTAACGACCTGATCGACACGTTGCCCTGGTGCACTCAAGTTAAGGGGCACGGCAGCAAACTGCGTTGACGCCCCCCCTTGCAAAAACAGCACCGCGTAATCGTCTGAAATATCAAGAAGTCGCCGTAGCGTAGCCTCTGCTCCCTCGGCAACGGCGATAAATTCGGCGCTACGGTGGCTGACCTCCATGACCGAGGAACCCATCCCCGCCCAATCCAGCAGTTCATCTCTCGCGCGATTCAGCACAGGCAAAGGCAGTGCGGCGGGTCCCGCACAAAAATTATGTCTGCGGCTCACTCCTCGGCGCCCTCTTCACCCTCAGCGTGGGCCTCTTCAGCCACGCTATTAGGGATCGATCGGGAATCATGGGCACTTACATCGGCAACGGCGCTCTTTTCAATATCGTCCTCGGCAATGCGGCTCACACTGACCAGCACTTCGCCATCTCGGGTGCGAATAACTCTGACTCCCTGCGTATTCCGACCCTGAACACTGACTTCTTCAACGCGGGTCCGAACGGCTGTTCCCTGATTGGAGATCAACATAATCTCATCTCCATCCCACACCTGCTCGGCACCGACAAGCGGACCATTGCGGGAGGACATTGTCATGCCGATGACTCCTTTAGTGCCGCGTCCCTTGACCGGGAACTCCGAGGTCTCAGATCGCTTGCCATAGCCATTCTCGCTGACGGTCAAAATCTTGCTACCCGGTTGCGGCACCAGGAGTGATATCAAACTGTGCCCCTCCCCTAATCGAATGCCCCTGACGCCGCGCGCTGTTCGCCCCATCGCTCTCACCGCAGATTCAGGGAAGCGGACTACCTTACCCTCGCTGGAAAACAGCATGATGTCCTGAGTGCCGTCGGTCACTGCTGTACCCACCAACACGTCGCCCTCATCCAATTCAATTGCCCGCAGCCCAACGCTACGCTGACGCGAAAAAAGACTCATATCGGTTTTTTTGACGGTACCGTTGCTGGTTGCCATGAAAATGTAGTGATCTGTCTCATAGCCCTCAATGGGCAGAATCGAGGTAATGCGCTCGCCGTCATCGAGGGGAAGCAGGTTCACCATTGGACGCCCGCGAGCGGTGCGGCTCGCCAGTGGAATATGGAAAACCTTGAGCCAGTAAACTTTACCAAGATTGGAAAAACACAAGATCGTGGCATGAGTGCTCGCGATCAGCAGGTGCTCAATAAAGTCTTCATCCTTGACGGCAGTTGCTGTCTTTCCGGTGCCGCCTCGACGCTGCGCCTGATAATCGGTGAGTGACTGTGTTTTGGCATAGCCGCCGTGCGAGATGGTGACGACTCTGTCTTCCTCGGTGATGAGATCTTCGACCGTCAGATCATGCGCCGAATCCGATATCTGGGTCCTTCGCTCGTCCCCGAATTCCTCGACCAAGGCTTCAAGTTCTTCGCGAATCACCTGCTTCAGTCGATCGGGGTCACCGAGGATATCCAGATAGTCTGCGATCTCGGCGATCTTGTCGGCATATTCCTGCAGCAGCTTCTCATGCTCGAGACCTGTGAGGCGATGCAGCCGGAGGTCGAGGATCGCTTGCGCCTGCGCCGGGGAAAGATGGTACTGCTCATCAAGTAACCCATACTGCTCGGGGAGTTCATCCGGGCGACAGGCATCGGCACCAGCACGCTCCAACATGGACATAACATCGCCCGGCGCCCACGGTCTCGCCATCAAGCTCTCTCGCGCGTCAGCCGCTGTAGGCGAAGACTTAATCAGCTCGATCACTGCATCGATGTTCGCAAGGGCGATCGCAAGCCCTTCCAGCACATGGCCTCGCTCGCGCGCCTTGCGCAGCAGATAGACGGTTCGGCGGGTGACGATCTCGCGGCGGTGCCGGACAAAGGCGTCGATCATTTGTTTGAGGTTGAGCACCTTGGGTTCGCCGTCAACCAGCGCAACCATATTGATGCCCACAACAGACTGCAGCTGAGTCTGGGCATAGAGGTTGTTCAACACCACATCCCCGACTTCGCCGCGACGCAACTCAATCACCACCCTGAGCCCGTCCTTATCGGACTCGTCACGCAACTCCGATATCCCTTCGAGCTTTTTCTCTTTAACCAGTTCGGCGATGCGCTCGATGAGGCGCGCCTTGTTCAACTGGTAAGGGATCTCGTGGATGATAATCGTATCCCTGCCCCGGGATTCATCGGTGATGACTTCTGCCTTGGCGCGCACGTATATTCGGCCGCGGCCGGTGCGGTAAGCCTGCACAATGCCGGCTCGCCCATTGATCTGAGCCCCCGTCGGAAAATCGGGGCCGGGGATATACTGCATGAGTTCGTCAATAGAAATGTCGGGGTTATGTAGCGTCGCGAGGCATCCCGCCACGACCTCACGGAGATTATGGGGTGGAATATTGGTGGCCATACCCACAGCAATACCCGACGAACCATTGACCAGCAAATTGGGCACGCGCGTGGGCAAAACGGCAGGTATCCGCTCCGTACCGTCATAGTTATCGACAAAGTCGACCGTCTCTTTATCGAGGTCGGCGAGCAGCGCATGTGCAATCTTCGACATGCGAATTTCCGTGTATCGCATTGCTGCAGCGGAATCCCCGTCAATCGAACCAAAATTACCCTGTCCGTCCACCAGCATGTAGCGCAAGGAAAAATCCTGGGCCATCCGAACGATGGTGTCGTAAACAGCAGAATCGCCGTGAGGGTGATACTTACCGATCACATCCCCCACGACACGGGCAGACTTTTTATAGGGCTTGTTCCAGTCGTTGCTGAGCTCGTTCATGGCAAACAGCACCCGGCGATGGACGGGCTTGAGGCCGTCGCGGACGTCCGGTAGCGCCCGACCCACGATCACGCTCATCGCGTAATCCATGTAGGACTGCTTTAGCTCATCTTCAATATTGACCGGGACGATTTCCCGGGCCATTTCCTGGGGATTTTCTGCCATGGAGGTTAGTAAACTCGGTGTACTGACCGGGCGTTTTGTCGCCCGATTTCACAGGCTCAAAGTGTAACAAACAACCCCCCAACGAGCGAGCTTTTAACCGGTTTTATGAGGCAACGCCGACATCCCCAGCACGCTATACTGCGAGCCGCAATCAGGAGTTCCGATGGCCCAGTTTGATACGATTTTGCACCCCGATTTTGTTGTCCCCATGGTGCCGCATCGGCAGGTATTACAGGGGATTAGCGTCGCATTGAGCGGCGGGCGAATCGCTGCACTACTCAAAGAATCCGAAGCGCGCGCCGAAATCGCATCGGAGCACATAGAGCTCCCCGGCTGCGCGCTCATGCCCGGATTGATCAACCTTCACTGCCACTCGGCGATGGCCTTGCTGAGAGGCTATGCCGATGACCTGCCGCTAATGACATGGCTACAGCGCTATATTTGGCCGACCGAACAACGATTTATCAGTCCGGAATTTGTCCGCGACGGCTCGGACCTGGCTATCGCTGACCTGCTACTGGGTGGCACGACCACGCTGGTCGATAACTACTTTTTTCCCGAAATGACCGCCGAGGCAGCCGATGCGGCCGGTATACGCGCGCTACTGGCCTTTCCCGTGATCGATGTTGCAACCGCTTGGGCACGCGATGCCAATGAATGCATCAACCGTGGCCTCGCTCTGCGTGACCGATATCGCAATCATGACCGCATTACGATTGGCTTTGGCCCCCACTCCACCTACATGGTCAGTGAGCAGATACTCTCGAGGATTGCGGTGCTTTCTGAAGAACTGGATGCGCCGATTCAAATCCACCTGCACGAGACCCGGGAAGAAGTACTCGGCGTTGTTGAGCGCACAGGCTTGCGCCCGATCGACTTGTTGGAGCAACTCGGAGTACTCGGACCACGAACCCAGTGTGTACATATGACCGCACTGGGCGATCAGGATATTGAACGCGTCGCCAAACATGGCGCTCACGTAATCCACTGCCCGCGGTCTAATCTCAAACTTGGCGCAGGAATTTGCCCGGTGCAGAAGCTTTTGGATCAGGGCGTCAATGTGGCGCTGGGGACCGATGGCGCGGCCAGCAACAATCGGTTGAGCATGTTGGGCGAATTACAAATCGCGTCGCTGATTGGTAAAACCCGCCACGAGGATCCGAAAGCGGTCAGCGCCTGGACCAGCCTGGAGATGGCCACCCTAAATGGCGCCAAAGCCCTTGGCTGTGAGGACCAACTGGGTAGCATCGAAGTCGGCAAGGCCGCCGATCTGATTGCCATTGATGTCTCGGGTGTGCAGCACTCGCCCCGCCATGATTTGGCTTCAACGCTGGTTTATTCGACCAATGGCGGTGAAGTCTGCTGGAGCTGGGTTGCGGGTCAGACACTGGTCCGCGATGGCAAATTACAAACACTGGACACAACTGATCTCGCCCATCGGGCGACCCGCTGGTCCGAGCAACTTGATACCTTCAGAGAGACTTTGGAACCCTGACAAGATGACTTTTCATGACAATGTCGATCCCGACGAAATCGCCAAGTTCGAGAAACTCGCCTCGCGCTGGTGGGATCCCAACAGCGAGTTCAAGCCGCTTCACGACATCAACCCGTTGCGCGCGGACTGGATCGATGATTTAGCCGATGTCAGGGGTAAGTCAGTGCTGGATGTTGGCTGCGGTGGCGGCTTGTTGTGCGAAGCTCTGGTGCACCGAGGCGCTCGCGTGACGGGCATCGACATGGGAGAGGCGCCGTTGTCGGTGGCGCGTCTGCATCAACTGGAAAGCGGCGCGGAAGTCAGTTACGAACGCAGTACCGCTGAAGCTTTTGCCGAACAACACGCGGGCGAATTTGATGTCGTCACCTGCCTAGAGATGCTGGAACACGTGCCCGACCCCGCCACCGTCGTGGGCGCCTGCGCAACGTTGTGCCGCCCCGGCGGCGATCTCTTTTTTTCAACCATCAACCGCAACCCCAAGGCGTTTCTATTTGCTATTGTCGGCGCGGAATATGTTCTCAATTTGCTCCCTCGCGGGACGCACGAATACGCCAAGCTAATCAAACCCTCTGAATTGGCGCGCTGGATTCGTGATGCCGGACTGGAAATGCTTGAAATGACGGGGATGACCTATAACCCGATCAGCAAGCAGTACCGCCTCCGGGCAGATGATGTCTCCGTTAATTATTTGATGAGAGCGCGAAAGCGGTGACGCTGGCGCGTCCGCGGGCGGTGCTGTTTGATCTGGATGGCACGCTGATCGATACCGCGCCGGAGTTCATTCATATCGCCGCTCAATTACGGCGCGAAGCCGACTTGCCCGAAGCAGATGCAAAAACTATTTGGCATAGCGTTTCTGATGGGGCAATTGGCATGGTGCAGGCCGCGCTGGAGATTTCAGCATCAGACCCCGCGCTGGAGTTTTGGCGACAACGTTTTCTAGATCACTATGAATCAGGACTGGGTGCGCATAGCCACCCCTATCCCGGCATGCGAGAGCTTGTGTCTTCGCTGAGTTGTCACGGTATACCTTGGGGGGTTATCACCAATAAACTGAGCCGCTTCGCGCAGCCTTTAATGACGCTGATGGCTTTTACGCCTGAAGCAGAGGTGATCCTGACTCCTGACGATGTCATCCGGCCAAAGCCCGACCCCGAGTCGCTACTGCTGGCCTGTAAAAAGTTGCAGTGCCCTGCCTCTCAGACCATTTTTGTCGGAGACCACCGACGCGATGTCGAGGCAGGGATAGCCGCCGGATGTCAAACTATCGCGGCGGGTTACGGCTATCTTGCCAAAGGCGAATCAGCCGAGGATTGGGGGGCCGATGCAGTCGTGGCATCGAGTCAAGAACTGCGCGCTGTGATTGAGGAGCTACTGGCGTGAGCGTGGTGCCACAGGGTTGGCTGCCGACACCTGATGAACTGGCAAACAAAACGGTTCTGGTGACAGGCGCGAATGACGGTATCGGCCGCGCTGTCGCGCTGGCGTGCGCGCGCGTCGGCGCGGAGGTCCTGCTTACGGGCAGAGACGAAGCCGCGCTGGAGGGGGTATACGACGCCATTGTCAACGCGGGAGGCAAAACGCCGGGATTGATCCCTCTGGATCTCAGGGCGACGCAAAGCCAACCCTATGAAGAACTGGCAGAGGCACTCATGGGAGCCGGATTAGCCATTGACGGATTGGTCCACAACGCGGGAGTGCTGGGAGAACGACGCGCGCTGTCGCAAACCTCTCCAGAGAGCTGGCAGGAGGTGCTGCAGGTCAATATTACTGCAACCTTCCTTTTAACTCGCGCCCTGATGCCTCTATTGGAACGCGCGCCCCGCGCTTCGATTGTGCTGACCAGTTCAGGCGTAGGGCGCCGTGGAAAAGCCTATTGGGGTGCCTATGCGGTGTCGAAATTTGCAACCGAAGGCTACATGCAGGTGCTCGCTGACGAACTGGCAAATACCTCCAGCATTCGGGTGAACAGCTTGAACCCGGGGGCCGTGAACACCCGCATGCGGCGAGCCGCTTATCCGGGAGAACCGCCGGATACCAATCCATCACCCGAAGCGCTCACCGATAACTGGATTTATCTTCTCAGTGATGCCAGTGCGTCTGTCCATGGTGAGACACTGAGCGCACAAGGCTAGCAGGTAAGGCAGTCTCACCCGCCGTTTTTGCGGGAATGCTTGCCAATCAAACGTTCGTGCCGCGCCTGATCCCGCTGACTTACAGCTGCTACGTCTCGTGCCGGTAGTCCCGCCATCTGGTAAACCACATCCACATCTTTTTGGGGTAGCTCCAGCCACTGTCCCTTTTTCAGCTTTGAGGGCATAAACACTTCGCCATACCGAACACGCTTTAACCTCGATACCGTCAGCCCCTGTGACTCCCACAATCGCCTGACTTCACGGTTACGGCCTTCCATCAATACCACATAAAAAAATCGGTTGATGCCGTCGCCACCGCCTTCCTGAATATCGGAAAACCGGGCAGGCCCGTCATCAAGCTGCACGCCCTCCTTGAGTCGCTCGAGCATGTCATCGTCGACTCTGCCCATCACCCGCACCAGATACTCTCGCTCAATCGCGGTTGAGGGGTGCATCAGGGCATGCGCCAGATCGCCGTCGGTTGTGAATAACAAAACGCCCGAGGTATTGAAGTCGAGGCGGCCAACGGAAATCCAGCGCCCGCTCTTGAGTCTGGGCAGTCGCTCAAAGACCGTCTTACGGCCCTCCGGGTCATGGCGCGAGCACACCTCCCGCAAAGGCTTGTGATATAGCAGCACCCTGACCTGTGACGCGGCGTCAAGGACAACCGGTTTGCCGTCAAGATTCACTGCCTGCCCACTACACACCCGGTCTCCCAGACGCGCCAGCTGACCGTCGATCGAGAGGCGCCCCTCCTCGATCCAGCGCTCTATCTGGCGACGGGAGCCCAAGCCGAGGTGAGCGAGCACTTTCTGTAGTTTCTCACCCTTGCCGGCTTTGTCCGAAAGGGGGCGACTAAGGTGTTTCGGCGTCTTCTTCACTGTGTCCATCCGCCTGAGTTCCTTCGAGGTTGGCCACCTCATCCCCTGACCCCTCAGCCTCGTCCGGAACCGGCCGTGCCGCCTCAATCACCTCCAGCGCCAGCTCCCCAGACAGGTTGTCCAGCTCTTTGATCTCGGCCAACGGCGGCAGTTGATCCAGCGACTTCAAATTGAAATAGTCAAGAAATTGCCGCGTTGTCGCGTACATGGCCGGCCGGCCGGGCACATCGCGATGACCCACGACCCGAACCCATTCCCTCTCCATCAGGGTTTTAATGATATTGGTACTAACCGCCACCCCCCGGATCTCTTCGATCTCACCCCGGGTAATCGGTTGGCGATAGGCAATCAGTGACAGCGTTTCCATCAGCGCACGGGAATAGCGCGCAGGACGCTCCTGCCACAGACGGCCGACCCAGGTTGATAAACTTTGCCGCACCTGAAAGCGAAAGCCAGACGCGACCTGCACCAACTCATAGCCCCGATCATCACATCGCTCCCCCACCGTCTTGATCGCGGCACGGATCTCGTCGGTGCTCGGTCGCTCGTTCTCCTCAAAAAGTAACGCCATGCGCTGCACTGACAGCGGCTCTCCCGCCGCCAGCAGCGCACCCTCGAGAATCTGGACCAATCCCTCTGCCATTTCTTCTCCGCCTATTCCGACTTCGCTTTGATATGAATCGGGCCAAAGCCCTCTGTTTGCACAATTTCAACCAGAGACTCCTTGATGAGCTCCATCAAGGCGAGAAAGGTCACCACCACACCGAGCCGACCTTCCTCGGGACGAAATAGCGCAACGAATGGCACGAATCCCCCTGACTTCAAGGTCTCAAGGACTTCAGACATACGCTCCCGGGTCGACAGCGACTCTCGCTGAATGTGATGGCTGGCGTACATTTCCGCCCGGCGCAAGACCTCACTCAATGCCAGCAATACTTCTCGCATATCAACGTCCGGCAGCGGGCGCTCAAGGTGAAGATCGGGAGGGGCAGCAGAAGCTTGCCACAGCTCTCGCTCAAGCCGCGGCAGCGACTCAAGATCCTCTGCCGCCTTCTTGAATCGCTCATATTCCTGTAGCCGACGAACGAGATTCGCGCGAGGATCTTCCTCTTCCTCCTCGGCGTCCACAGCCCGAGGCAACAACATGCGGGACTTGATCTCCGCCAGCATTGCCGCCATGAGCAGGTATTCCGCTGCCAGCTCAAATTGCACCGCATCCATCAATTCGACGTAACGCATGTACTGCTCGGTAATCTGCGCCACATCAATATCGAGAATATCCAGATTTTGCCGGCGAATCAGATACAGCAGCAAATCGAGGGGTCCCTCGAAGGCGTCGAGGAACACTTCCAGCGCCTGAGGCGGTATATACAGGTCCTTGGGCAACTCGGTGACAGCCTCGCCACGCACGATGGCAAAGGGCATCTCCCCCTGCTCAGGCCACATCGGGTTGGGTTCCTGGGCTGGAGATGAGGCCTGTTCGGGCACAGCTTCAGCGCCCTCCGCGAGAGAGTTGTGCTCAGGAGTATTCACCACGGGAGTATACCCTCAGGCCGCCTCAAAGTCGCTCACATCGCCGAGTCCGCGGCGCAAAATATGAGGCTCTGCGCCCGTCAGATCCACAACAGACGTTGGTTCGAGCCCACAAAAACCGCCGTCGATGACAAGGTCTACCTCGCGCTCCAATTGATCGCGAATATCATAGGGATC
>DFQW01000149.1:19802-20208 GCA_002377985.1 Halieaceae bacterium UBA3479
AGCGCATCGAGCAAGGCTCGGGGTATCGGATGCGCGGGCACCCGCAAGCCAATGGTTTTTCGCTTGGGCTGAACCAGACGCTTGGGAACCTCACGGGTCGCCTCAAGAATAAAAGTGTAGGGCCCCGGTGTTGCGTAACGAAGCAGTCGATAGACGCTGTTATCGACCCGCGCGTAGGTCCCCAACTCGGATAGGTCGCGGCACATCAGGGTGAAATTGTGGTCGTCCCGCAAGCTCCGGATGCGTCGGATACGATCAGCGGCCTTTTTATCACCCAGCTGACACCCCAGAGCGTAAGCCGAATCTGTGGGGTACACCACAACACCGCCCTGACGGATGATCTGTGCAGCCTGCTGTATCAGTCTGGCCTGAGGCGTCTCCGGGTGTACGGAAAAAAACTGGCTCA
>DFQW01000149.1:20553-21250 GCA_002377985.1 Halieaceae bacterium UBA3479
ATGCTCCGCTCGGTGCCGACAGCGACGGACGAGTAAAAGCGTTACACGGGTCATAACCTTTCCCAAACGCCTGAACCGGGCGGGAAGCGCGCTGTATCAACGCCCAAGCCAGCACCATACTCGCCCTCCCGGTGAAAATCCGACCCCACCGACAGCAACAGCTTATGGCAGGCGGCCAGGCTCACAAGTCGTTCCGTCTCACCGGGGCCGGGACGTCCATTAATGACCTCTAGCGCCGAGCCCCCTGCAGCAACAAAAGCAGCACACAAGGCATTGAGCCGCGTGGCAGTCAACCCATACTTAAGGGGGTGGGCCAGCACCGCTAGCCCCCCCGCCCCGGTAATGGTCGCAACGGTCTGCGCCAGGTCCGGCCAGATTGTCGAGATATCGCCCACTTTACCTTTACCCAAAAAACGCTTGAAAGCGTCTGCCTCGCCCTTCACGTGTTCGTTCATGACCATCCAGCGTGCAAAATGAGGCCGGCCGATTTGTGCCCCCGCCGCCACGGCAATCGCGCCCTCCAGAGCACCCGGCATACCTCTCTGCGCCAATCGTTGTCCAATCATCTCTGCACGACGCAGACGCGCCACGTGCAACCCGGTCAAGTGCTCGAGCAGCACCACGGACGTGGGATCGAAGCCCAAACCCACGATGTGAATACCCACTTGGCCACACTGCCCGGAGCGCTCGACACCCG
>DFQW01000129.1:0-8906 GCA_002377985.1 Halieaceae bacterium UBA3479
CCGCGCCTCCCGCCCAGCATAATGCCCACTGCCGCATAAAAAAGCAGATCGCCCACCTGATCACGGTGCAAGGGTGAATGAGGCTGCATTACAGCGCGGCGACGCGCGAGCCAGCATGCGAAAGCGAGGCCCGCAATATAGGTAAGTCCGTACCAGTGAATCTTTACCGGCCCCAGAGCAATCGCCACCGGGTCAATATCGGGATACGCAAGCACTTAGACCGGCCCCCCACGGCGCAAAAAGCGATCCAGACCCCGATCACTCAGGGCAGAGCCCAGCGCTTGTAGTGCGTCCTGAGCTGACCGCAATGTCATCAGGGAAATCATCAGCTGCTCAAGCTCAGCCCGCGTGAACGCGCTCAGCACGCGTTTTATGATCAATAAACTCCCCGCATTCATCGACAGCTGATCAAACCCCATGGCCACCAATAACGGTGCTGCAACCGGATCTCCTGCCAACTCACCGCAGAGGCTGACGGACTTTTGTTGCGCGTGCGCCGCCTTAACGATATGCGCCAGCGCGGCAAGCACTGCCGGGTGCAGCGACTGGTAGAGCCCTGCGACCCGGGCATTGCCGCGATCCACCGCCAGTAAATACTGGGTGAGATCATTTGACCCTACCGAGAGAAAATCCGCTTCCTCCGCCAAGGACTCCGCCAGATAGACCGCAGCCGGCACCTCTATCATCACGCCCAATGGCGGAAAGACAGATGTGCAACCCTCGCTCAATACCTCCTCGTGACACCGGGCAATCAACTGTTGCGCTGCGCGCCACTCATCCATCGCTGTCACCATGGGCAGCAAGATACGCAGGTTATCCAAACCCTCGTTTGCCCGCAGCATCGCGCGCACCTGCGTCAGGAATATTTCCGGATGATCGAGCGTGACCCGGATACCACGCCAACCCAGAAACGGATTGGACTCCTCGATGGGAAAATAAGGCAACGATTTGTCTCCACCGATATCCAGAGTACGCATGGTCACCGGTAGCGGGTGAAAAGCCTCCAGCTGCTCGCGATAGAGCTGTCGCTGCTCTTCTTCGCTGGGAAACCGATCCCGCAATAAAAAGCTGACCTCGGTGCGATACAGTCCCACACCCTCGGCACCCAGCTCACGCGCCCGCTGCACATCAGCCACCACGCCGGTATTCACCCAAAGGGGTATCGCGACGCCATCTGACGTTGCCGCAGGCAGGTTGGCCAACGGGGCGAGCTCAGCGGATAACGCCCGGTCCTCGGCCAACAAAACCTCGAACCGAGCCAGTAAATCCACATGGGGATTCACATAAATGAGGCCGTTGTAGCCATCGACAACCAGTCTCTGATCCGGCATTTGCTTCAGCGGCAGATCCTCAACTCCCACTACCGCGGGAATACCCATCGCCCGGGCCAGAATTGCCGTATGGCTATTGGCACTGCCTCGCATGGAAACAATGCCGGCCAGTCGATCCCGGGGAATTTCCCCCAACGTCGACGCAGTCAATTCCTCCGCCACCAGTATGGTTTGGGCCGGATAATCGATTTGCTGGCGAGAGGCGTCCTGCAAATATCCCAGCACGCGGGTACCCAGATCCCTCACATCCACCGCTCGCTCGCGCAAATAGGAGTGCTCCATCCGTTCAAAATGTCGAATATGGCGCAACATCACCTGGCTGAGGGCACCCTGCGCCCACTCGCCGGACTTAATCAACGACGCGACTTCACCACCGAGCGTTGAGTCATCGAGAATACTGAGGTACACGCCAAACAGGGCGTTGTCCTCGGGCCCCAACTCGGCTTTAAGATTTTCAGCCACCTGCTGAATGTCTTCCCGCACGGCCGCCAGTGCCTCACGGAATGCCACCAGCTCTGCTCGACGATCGGTGGCCTGACGGGAGGGCACCGTCTGCAAATCGGCATGGGGCGACACCCAGGCCGCCGTGCCAATGCCAATGCCCGAGCAAGCCGCTACACCCGCCAGACGCGCTGCACTGCCCGAGACGCTCTCCGGCTGCGCCCCCGGCGAGGATGCTCTGCCAATAGCCCCCGCCAGTTCTGCATGCGCAATGAGGCCCGCTAACTGGGCGGATACCGTGATCAGAAAGGCCTCTTCCTCTTCGGAGAAGCGCCTTCTCTCACCCTGCTGCACGACCAGCACGCCCAAAAGGTCGCGCTGATGCACGATTGGCGCCCCGAGGAATGCGCTGAATGACTCCTCACCCAGACCCTCGATGAACTGAAATTGCGGATGCGCGCTGGCATCCTCTAGATTGAGGGGTTCCTCGCGGGTGGCGACCCAACCAACCAGACCCTCATCAAAGCCGAGACCGAATTGGCCGACCTTGTCGAGATTGAGACCCTCGGTAGCGCGAAACACCAGCTTTTGACTCTGCTTGTCATGCAAATAGACAGTACAGACATCGGTACTCATCGCCGCCCTGACCTGAGCGACAATCAGCACTAATGCTTCCTCGAGGGAATCTGCATCGTTAACGGCCTGAGTCAGGCGGCGCAGCGTCTCGAGCATTATCGCCTCCGCCTGCGCTTTCTGGCGGCTTTGCGCGGCGGCGACAGGCGGCCCGCCAACTGGGTGAGGGCCTGCCGATAAACTTCCTGCTTGAAATCAACCACGGCGGTAACGGGATACCAAAAGCTCACCCAGCGCCAGTGATCGAACTCGGGGTCTGCGTGGGCATCCAGACGAATATTGCTCTCAGGGGCAACCAGACGGAGTAAAAACCAGATTTGCTTCTGTCCGACACAGACCGGCGCTTCGGTCTTTCGGACATACTTCTTTGGCAAGCGATAGCGCAGCCACCCGGAAGTCCGACCCAATATCGTGACCGCGTCTGGTAACAGCCCCACTTCCTCCTCGAGCTCGCGATACATAGCGTGTTCGGGGCTCTCATCGCGATGCACCCCGCCCTGGGGGAACTGCCAAGAATCCTTGCCATTAATCCTGCGCCCCCACAGTACCTGGTCCTCTTGATTACAAATGACGATCCCGACGTTGGGTCTAAACCCTTCGCTGTCGATCACGCGCTCGCTGTCATTCCCCTGATCCAAGATGGCAAACCTTAATTGGGTGATTGAGTCACGCCGGATTTTGGCGCAAGCTCCCGACCCGTATTCTTCCACACATCCTCGCCGGCGGCACTCGGGCAACAACTTTATTTAGGCAAAGGAATTTCACGTCATGTCACTAGCCATATTCGATCTGGACAACACGTTGCTGGCTGGCGACTCCGACCACCGCTGGGGAGAGTTTCTCTGCGCGAAAAATTTGACTTCGGCGGATGACTACCGTCTCCGCAACGATCAATTTTATGCCGAATACCAAGCCGGTTCTCTGGATATGCATGCCTACCTGAGCTTCGTGTTGGCGCCGCTGCGAGGGAAGAGCCGAACCGAAGTTCAGGCGCTGCAACATGAGTTTGTCCGCGACTGTGTCGAACCCATGCTACTGGACAAGGCCTTTGCGCTGATCAATCAGCACCGCATCGCGGGTGATAGGCTGCTGTTAATGACTGCAACGCATACCGTCGTCGCCGAACCCGTGGCGGCGCGCCTGGGCTTTGAGCAATGGCTGTGCAGTGGTGTGGGCATCGACCAGGATCACTACACCGGAGAGCCAGAGGGACTACCCTGTTTTCAGGAAGGGAAAATTATTCACCTTGAGCAGTGGCGCGCCAAATGGGTCGGCACGACGCAACCCCTGCCCGCAATGGAAGACACCTGGTTTTACTCCGACTCACACAATGACCTGCCCTTACTGAGCGCAGTGGGTCACCCCGTTGCCGTTGACCCCGATCCCACGCTGAGGCGTCACGCCGAAGATAACAGCTGGTCAATCCTCTCGTTGCGGGACTGAAAACCCCCATGCGCTTTACGCGCTTTGCTTTGCCTGATAGCTCGCCGCGTTCAGCAGCGTTTCGAGTTGCTGGAGATCCTGTGGCGCTAGCCGATAAAACCAACCTTTGCCATAGGGGTCTTCGTTGATCTGCTCTGGCGCGTCGACCAGAGCCTCGTTGATAGCGGTTACAGTGCCGGCCACGGGCGCAAAGATATCCGATGCCGCTTTCACCGACTCAACGATACCCGCTTGCGCACCCGCTAGGACTACAGTCCCCACCGGCGGCAACTCGACGTACACCACGTCGCCCAACGCTTGTTGGGCGTGGTCGGTAATACCGACCGTAACGGACCCGTCGTCTTCACGCCGCGCCCACTCATGGGTATCGGCATAAAACAATTCTTCGGGATGCAGACTCATGACGTTCTCCTACTCAAATGAGACCTGATACTGAAGTCGTGGCGACGACCTCAGCTAATAGCATGACGCATGAACCAGCGCTTCAGCCAGCCTTGTTGGTCTACCATATTCAACCCCAGATTCCTGCTAACCACCGCCAGAGGGTTCAAGGTACCAAAACCTCGTTTGAAGCCTTCCATTGCCGCCATCATCGCGAGGTTCTCGGTCTTGCGTCGCCGCTGATAGCGGCGCAGAGGCACAGCACTGGAGAGCGCCAACCCCCCCGCTCGTGACGCTACAAGCTCTTCTGTCAGCACAGCAACATCGGTCAATCCGAGATTGATCCCCTGGCCGGCCAACGGATGAAAACTGTGGGCCGCATCGGCCACCAGGGCAAAGCTCTCGTCGCAATAGTCGAGCGCATGGGCCTGCGACAGGGGGAAACTGGCTCGGGGCCCCACGGAACCAGCAACTGGGCCTGAGGGCCCCATGGCCCGATTCAGCGCATCGACAAATGCCCTGTCGGACAGGTCCACCACCCGACGATGTGCGGCATTATCCAAAGACCAGACAATGGCGACTTTGTGCGGATCTGCCAAGGGCAGCATGGCAAGGGGACCCGACTCCAGAAAAACCTGCCAACACGTCTCGGCATGGTCGCAGTCTAACTCCACGGTAGCGACAATCGCGGTTTGTGCATAACTCCATTCGCGCGTGGGCATGCCCAGCAATTGCCTTGCCTTGGAACGCGCGCCATCTGCGCCGATCACCAGATCCGCATGGAACTGAACACCGTTTGCACAGGTGACTGACCATCCTGGGTCAGCGGGAGCCATTGCCTCCAGCGCGTGCTCCCAACAAAACGAGACGTCAGGCAGGGTCTGTGCGCTCTGCAGCAAGGCCTGAAGTATCTCCCGGTTCTCAACAATATGACCCAGGCTAGGAACATCGATCTCGTCCGCATGGAAAGCAATACGGCCACTGCCGTTGGCATCCCACACGCGCATGGCACCATAGGGCCCTGCTCTATGAGACACAGCCCCTTTCCAGGCACCGATCGATTCAAGAAATGCGATCGAGGCCGGTGTTAACGCACTGACACGCAGATCCCAATCGCTCAATTCTTTACCCGGCGGCGCGTGTGCGGGACGGCTGGCTCCGTCGATGACCGTCACGCTAAAACCTTCATATCCCAGAGCCGTCGCCAGGGACAGACCCGCGATTCCACTACCAATAATCAGTATATCTGTGCTGTTTGCCTGACCTAAGTCATGCATGGCGCACTCCAGTCCCGAGGCGCGCTATTTGCGCCCGGGCGCCAGGCACCAGATCCAGCAGCGCCAGCGAGGCATTGCGCGGACCATCGAGCAGAGGGCCTCGACGGTTAAAGAGGGTGGCCAGCAAATCCGTGCTGTTGGTCAAAAACTGCTGCTCGGTCGACGCCGGCTGCAAATAGCCGCGCAGACTGTTTGCGCGGGCCAAGGGTTGACCATTCGCGAGGGCCCTCCCCAGCGTTTCAGCGAGGAGGTCAGCTTCTCTCAGGGACAGGTTGAGGCCCTGCCCGGCAACGGGGTGTAGCGTATGGGCGGCATTGCCAACCAGTAAGAATCCTCTGCGCAATTGCTCACAGGCCAGGCTTCGCATCAGCGGCCATTGGCTTCGTTTTCCCACTGCACGCACAGCGCCGAGTCGCCAGCCAAAGGCGTCCTGAAACCGGGCACAGAATCCTTCATCCTCCAAAGACATGAGGGTCTCGACCGCATCGTCAGGGACCGACCACACCACGTTGTACCGCTGCTCCTGACGCCGGGTCGACGGCAGCGGTAGCACCGCGAGAGGACCATGCTGGGTAAATCGCTCAAAGGCGCACCCACCCTGTTGCCCGGGAAAAATCGCATTGAACACAACAGCGTGGGTATCGCTTGGCCGCTGCTGAATGCCAATACCCAAAGCCTCAAACCACTCTGGCGTGACACCCGAGGCCAGGAGAATCAGGTCTGCCTCCACTATTTCACCATCTTCGGTCTCCACCCCCGGGGAGCCCTCTTCCGTGCGCAGGCGGGTGCACCGCACCGGCGCGCGTACCGACACGCCCAATGCCTGCGCGCGCTCCAGCAAGTGACGCCCTAAATCATGGTTTTCCGCAACAAAACCAAGGGCATCGGTATCGAGATCCCGAGCCTGCATCAACGTACTGCCAAAGTGGCCGCGGTGGGACACGTGGATATCCCGGATCACGCCACACTCGGGGGCCAGCGCAGGCCAGATGCCCCAGTCCTTGAGCAAAGCGACCGAGTGTAAATTGAGGGCTGATGCACGGGTATCGAGGGGATTAGGGGTGCCGGATTTAAAGGCCTGTGCCTCAAGCAACGTTACCTTTAACGAGGCGCCAGATAGCGCCTCTCCCGCGCGGGCAATGGCCACGGCGAACGCAAGGCCCGCCAAACCACCGCCGAGTATCAGAATGCGTGGGGTTGGCGTCACGCCGTAGCGGCCATCAAGGCTTCAATCTCCTCCGCGCGCTTGGGCACATCTGCCGTCAGCACGTCACAGCCTTGCTCCGTAACCACAACATCGTCCTCAATTCGGACGCCAATCCCGCGCCACCGCTTGGCGACGCGGGTATTATCGGGCGCGATATAGATACCGGGCTCAATGGTCAACACCATCCCGGGCTCAAGCTGCCTCCAGCGACCCGCGATCCGATAATCGCCGACGTCATGGACATCGAGCCCCAGCCAATGGCCCGCCCTGTGCATGTAAAAGTCACGATAGGCCTCTGCCTTGATGAGGTCTCGCTCTTTACCCTTGAGTAACCCGAGCTTGATCAGACCCCGGGTGATGACCCTGACCGTCGCATCATGGGGTTGGTTCCAGGTATTGCCAGGCTTCACCTTGGCGATTGCGGCGCGCTGTGCCTCAAGCACCAGATCGTAAATGGCGCGCTGCTCAGCGCTAAACTGCCCGTTCACGGGGAAAGTGCGGGTGATGTCCGCGGCATATCCCTGAAATTCACAACCCGCGTCAATCAACACGAGATCCCCCGAGCGCAATCGCGCATTGTTCTCGGTGTAGTGCAGGATGCAGGCGTTGGCGCCTGAGCCGACAATAGAGCTGTAGGCGGGAAAGCGCGCACCATGTTCAGCAAAGGTGTGCTGGATCGACGCTTCCAGGTGATATTCATATCGCCCTGGCTGACATTCGCGCATGGCGCGGGTATGTGCCTCAGCACTGATCTCGCCCGCCCGGCGCATGACCCTGATTTCGGCGGCAGACTTGATCAAACGTTGCTCGTGTAAGAGAAACGCAAGATCGGTGAAGTCGGCAGGTGGCGCGGCCCCGGATCTGACCAGCCGCCGGATCTGATTGACCCAGCCCATAACGCGCTGGTCAAACGCATCGTCGTGGCCCATGGAATAGTAAATACGTTGCGTCCCCTCAATGAGGCCGGGCAGGATTTCATCGAGATCATCGATCGGGAAAGCATCGTCGACACCGAGATACGCCACCGCTCCCTCGGGGCCTACTCGATAACCATTCCACAGCTCCATTTCCGGGTCTCGCTCGCGACAAAACAATACGACCTGACCCTGTCTGCGCCCGGGTATGAGCACAAGGACGGCATCGGGTTCTTCAAAGCCTGTTAAGTAGAACAAATCGCTGTTCTGCCGAAAGGGGTACTCCGTATCTCGACTACGTGTGACCTCCCGAGCGCCCGGGACAATGGCAATGCTGTGCCGGTCCATCATGTCCATCAGTTTTTTGCGTCGTCGCGTAAATTCCGATTTAGAGATCTTCACTGGTCGCTTCCTGTGTTGATTGGGCGTCGCTCACAATGTTGATTGCGGCGAAACGAATATATTCAATGATGTCGTCAAGCTGACGTTCTGCATCTTCCGAGCTTGCCTGTTCGGTGTCTACCTGAGCAATAGCTGCCATATCCTTGAGTGCTTCGGCAGTCAATGAGGGAATAGGTTCGCTCGCCGCCTCCCTGATAGTGATGCCCTGGGTAAAGCCCGACAAAAACCCCGCTGTCCACTCCGAGATTGACAGCAGTCGGTTTTCCATCGCCTCATCATCGGGGGGCAAGAGCGGCTGGAAGGTATAGTCGGCATCTACAATGGCAGAGAGCGTAGAGAGGCTGAGGCGAGAGATAAAGTCCACCAGCTCCCCGGTAAATTCCACTGCCAACGCTTTCTCGAGAGCGGCGACGGTGGCAGAAAAATGCTGTTCACTGTGCGGACTGAAGCCCGCGCCCAAGAGACCCACCATTGCGCCGTGCAGCGTGGAAGGATTCAGCGTATGCCCGGCATGGAACAGCGCATCTGCCGCCTCCTCCCAGGAGGGCATGTCCTCAAACGCGCCGAGAGTATCCAGTAACACCTGTGAGTCCTCCTCCACTGGCAAATATCAATCTTGCACCCACACTGAAGCCAACAAAAAGATCCAACTGCTTCTGTGTGGCTGTGTACCAACCACTGAGCACGTTGACCCAACGAAACGCCGCGCATTATAGTGCCGACTCGCAAGTTACGCAGTGTAATGCCCGTGGCCGAAAATCTGATTCAGGCGCTGGAAAAAAAAGTCAACGATCTCATAGCGCTGAGTCGCGAGTTGAATAGAGAGAACCGTGCGCTCAAGCTTCGGGCGGCTGAACTGCAGCGTGAGCGCCGTGAA
>DFQW01000129.1:9232-14542 GCA_002377985.1 Halieaceae bacterium UBA3479
GGCTCCGATCTTTGGACGGCGGCGCATGAACCGACCCAACACCGTCAGTGTTGATATTCTCGACAAGGAGTATCAGGTTGCTTGTCCCCCCGATGAGGAGGCGGCGCTTGCGAGCGCAGCGCGATACCTCGATCAACACATGCGTGATATCCGGTCGACGGGCAAGGTTATTGGCCTCGAGCGCGTGGCCATTATGGCTGCATTGAATATCAGCCACGAACTGTTGGCGCTGAAAGGTGGCGGCAGCGCGGAGACCGGTGAAGACCAACAGCGGCTATCAGCGCTGAACAGCCAGCTGGACGAGGTGCTGTATCAGCTGCGGCAACTCGAGATTAACTAGCGCTTGTAATTCGCTATACTGGGCACGGCCTGAAGCATTTGCCAGACGATTTTGTCCTCGAGCCGATAATGCAGTACCCGGAGAGCACCTCCGCGGTGGTTGAGCAAGCCTGGCCTGAACCGGGAAGCCTGAAGCCGCGAGGTGGTCACCACCTTGAGCCGCAGGGTTCAAGGGCTTATTCGTCAGCGGTGCCACGGGCCACTCCTTACCCACCTGATCCTGTTATCAGCCTTCTCATTGTCAGCCGCACGAGCGGCACGCGGTTTATCCCAACGATCTGCAGAGACAGTGCAGCCTCATGGTATCGGGCCTCAATAGCGCAACATTAAAGACAGAAATAAGACGAACGAGATAATGATGCCCTCTGACAAAGCATCGACCCGCAAAGCCTTGCGCCAGATGAGAAATAACCTGCCCGTCGATCGACGACGCGCAGCAGAGAGCCAATCGCTGACTCTGCTGCGCCAATGGCAAACCTGGGATCAAGCGCGTGTCATCGCCAGTTACCTGCCGCATCAATCTGAGTTTAATCCGGGCGGTTTGACAGATGATGCAGCGACCCGCGGCGCCGCGATCGTCTACCCCCGCGTGACCAACGGCTCGCTGACCTTTCACGGCTGGAATAGCGGTGATCCCCTCGAAGCGACTATCGGAGGAGTGAACCAGCCACTGGCAAGTAGCCCGCAGGTGGCGCTATCCGAGATAGATCTTTTTATCACGCCCATGCTGGCATGCGGCAACAATGGTATTCGCCTCGGCTACGGCGGGGGTTACTACGACCGGGTCTTTAGCGAGGCGAGGGGGTTCCGTTTGGGCGTCGGGTTTTCCATGCAACGTATCGGGGGCTGGGAAACCGAGCCCCACGACCAGCGCCTGTGGGGGTTTTTAAGCGAATCTCGGCTGGAACTATTCAGCCCAAATCAATAGCGCAGTGGCTTCAATGCGGTCAGGGGTGCCCCTTACTGCACCATGATGCCGGCCTGCTGCGGCGAGAGGGTCGGCCGGTGCGGTTCACCCAACTGCAAACCGAGCGTCAGCAGTATCACTACCGCCGTCAGCACCCAGATAAGATCAGGTCGATTTCCGCGCATAACACCAGCCCCCAGCCAGTCTCGCCGATACCGCGCAAAGCGGTTTTATTATTATCCCCTAGCCCTCTGATCAAACAACAGCCTCACGCCAGGGGGCTGTGCAAGCCTCCGCCTAACAACGTTTGCTGTCAAGTGGCGGAGCGGCCCAGATACTCTAGATATGCCGGATTGTCCGTCTCCTCCCAAAAGCGATATCCGAGACGGTTCAATACGCTACGGAGCGCCGCGCGCTTGCCGGGTAGTACCTGCATACCGACCAGGATGCGCCCGTAGGCTGCTCCATGATTGCGATAATGGAAGAGGGTAATGCTGTAGTCGTTGCCCAGTGCATTCAAAAAGTGCAAGAGGCTTCCGGGACGCTCCGGGAACTCGACGCGAAATACCATCTCGTCCTTGATATCAGAGGAGAGTCGACCGCCAATCAGGTGTCTTACATGCAGCTTGGCAGTCTCGTTATCGGTCATATCAAGCACCTGATAACCCTTTTGCTTAAGCATCTGCTGCACTTCGGACACGCCCTCGCCGCCGGGACTCGTGGTCAGACCCACGAACACCCGTGCCTTAGCGGCGCTTTCATAACGATAGTTGAACTCGGTGATATTGCGTTTGCCAATGGCGCTGCAGAACGCTCGGAATGCGCCAGCACGCTCTGGGATCGTCACGCTGAAGATGGCTTCCCGGCGTTCTCCTATTTCGGTTCGCTCCGAGATATAGCGCAGACGATCAAAATTCGTATTGGCACCACTGACCGTCGCTGCCATGGCGCATCCCGCAACGTTTCGGTCCAAAACAAATTTCTTCATACCCGCAACCGCCAACGCTCCCGCAGGCTCGGCGATCGCGCGCGTGTCATCAAAGATGTCTTTTACTGCTGCACAAATTTCATCGGTGGTCACCGTGATGACCTCGTCCACCGTTTCCTTGATCAGTCGAAACGGTTCTTTGCCCACCTGTGCCACGGCACATCCATCTGCAAATAAGCCGACCTCTCGCAAGGTGACTCTGCGGCCTTGATCCAACGCGGCGCGGACGCAAGCGGCATCTTTCGGTTCGACACCAATAATGCGGGTTTGCGGCCATACGTAGCGCAGGTAAGCCGCCATGCCGGCGAGCAGCCCGCCACCGCCACAACAGATAAACACATAATCCAAAGGCTTCGGCGCCTGCCTCACCAACTCCATGGCGACGGTGCCTTGGCCTGCGATCACGTCGGGGTCATCGAAGGGATGAATAAAGGTCATGCCTTCCTGCTTCACCAGTGCCTGAGCACGCACAGCGGCCTCATCGAAGGAATCGCCATAGAGCAGGACCGTTGCCCCGCGTGCGCGCACCGCGTCCACTTTGATCGCAGGCGTCGTTACCGGCATTACGATCTTTGCTTTGATACCCAACTTCTGTGCAGCCAACGCCACACCCTGCGCATGGTTGCCCGCCGAGGCAGCGACCACACCGGCCTCGCGGGCTGCAGCGTTAAGGCGGCTCATTTTGTTATAAGCGCCACGGCATTTGAAAGAAAAGACGGGCTGCAGATCCTCCCGCTTCAAAAGGACATCGTTGCCAAGCCTTGAAGACAAAAGCGGCGCAACGTCCAGCGGCGTCTCACGCGCGACGTCGTAGACACGGGCGTTGAGTATTCTTTTGATGTAGGTCTGTGCCATTCGCCGACCCGCCGCTGAAAAGCGTGTGATCATAAGGCTTTAACCCCGCCAACACACGGGGCGTAGTTGGCAAAATGCCCACTCACCGCGGCGGCGGAGACCTCTTCATGCGGCGTAGCGCGACTGCATTGCAGCGAGTGATAGCGGCTGAATCTTCGACGCCTTGCCGGCGGTGCCGAATGCCTCGTAGCGGTCAATGCAAATGGACTTCATGGCGTCGAGGCTGGCTGTTAAGTACTTGCGGGGATCAAACTCTGCGGGATGCTCGGCCAGGAAGCGGCGGATAGCGCCGGTGGAGGCCAAACGCAGATCGGTGTCGATATTCACTTTTCTGACCCCGTGCTTGATGCCTTCCACCACTTGCTCAACGGGCACGCCATAGGTCTCGGGGATTTCACCGCCGAACTCGTTAATGATAGCCAGCCAATCCTGAGGTACCGCGGATGAGCCATGCATCACCAGGTGGGTACCGGGAATGCGGGCGTGAATGGCTTTGATGCGATCCATCGCCAGAATGTCGCCGGTGGGGGGGCGAGTGAATTTGTAGGCACCGTGGCTGGTACCGCAGGCAATCGCCAGCGCGTCAACCCCGGTGTCTGCCACAAACTGCGCGGCCTCCTCAGGGTCCGTCAACAACTGATCATGGCTCAATTTACCCGCTGCGCCGATGCCGTCTTCCTCGCCGGCCTCACCGGTCTCCAGCGACCCGAGACAGCCAATTTCTCCCTCCACCGAAACGCCACAGGCGTGGGCCATCTCCACAACGTGGCGCGTCACGCCGGCGTTGTAGTCGTAATCCATGGGCGTCTTGCCATCTTCTCCCAGCGAGCCATCCATCATGACCGAGCTAAAACCCAGCTGAATCGATCGCTGGCAAACCGCTGCTGACGTGCCGTGATCCTGATGCACCACCACCGGGATGTGCGGGAACTCGGTCATCGCTGCTTCCATTAGCGCGCGTAGAAAAGGGGCCCCGGCATATTTGCGTGCGCCCGCACTCGCTTGCATGATCACAGGTGAATCGGTCCTGTCCGCCGCCTCCATAATGGCCCGGGTCTGCTCAAGGTTGTTCACGTTAAACGCCGGTACGCCGTAGCCATGCTCTGCTGCGTGGTCCAGTAATTGCCTCAAACTAATCAACGCCATGATGCTACGCCTCTCTCAGTTATCTCGGGTCGATCATTCAACGCCCGTTTTTGCCATGCAATACTCGATGCTGCGCGCTTGATCATTGCCGCGTTGGCCAAGCCTGTCCAGCGTCACATGGCATCAATCACTTGCCCGCGCTGTCAATACCGCGACCGCGGGAAGCGTCTTTCCCTCAACGTACTCCAGAAACGCGCCGCCGCCCGTCGAGATATACGATACCTGATCTGCGATGCCAAATTGATCTATGGCCGCCAACGTATCGCCGCCACCCGCAAGCGAAAAACCGGCGCTTGCGGCAATAGCTTCGGCCAGGACCCGCGTGCCAGAAGCAAACGCATCCTGTTCAAAAACCCCGAGCGGCCCATTCCACAAAATAGTCGCCGCATCCCGAACCCGCTCGGCAATCTGCGCCGCTGTCTGGGGCCCCACGTCAAGAATCATGTCTTCATCCGCTACCTCGGCAGCAAGTTTTACGCTTGCTCGTCGACCCGCGTCTATCCCCGGCGCCACCACAACATCGATCGGCAGCGGGATCTCTACGTGGTCCATGAGTCGCCGGGCAGTATCGATCAGATCGGCTTCGTGTAGCGATTTTCCGATCGGATAGCCCGCCGCCGCCAAAAAGGTATTGGCGATCCCGCCACCGACAATCAGACTGTCGCAACGCCGGGAAAGGTTGTCCAGCACCTCCAATTTGGTAGAGACTTTTGACCCTCCTACCACAGCAAGCATAGGCTTTTGGGCGGAAGTGAGCGCTCGCTCTAATGCGGTTAACTCGGCCGCGAGCAGCGGGCCCGCGCAGGCAACCGGTGCACATTTGGCAACACCGTGGGTCGAGGCCTGGGCGCGATGCGCCGTGCCAAACGCATCCATGACAAATACGTCACAGAGAGACGCGTAATCCGATGCCAGCGCCACATCATCCGCGGACTCGCCCACATTAAATCGCACGTTTTCCAAGAGCACCACGTCACCGGGCAAGGGCGCAACGTGGCGCCACTCCTTTGCCAACAACACATCCCGCCCGATTAACTCCGATAAGCGCGCAGCGATGGGCGCCAGTGAGGCCTCG
>DFQW01000022.1 GCA_002377985.1 Halieaceae bacterium UBA3479
GGTGCCCAACCCCGCTTCATTGGAGAAAAGGCCACGACGTGCACCCTGGGAGATCGCCGCCGCAATACCCCCGCCGACCGCTTGCTCCAAACCAAAAGCCGAGGTGAAAATTAAAGCCAGCGCCTGGGGTATGGCAGAAACATTCAGCACCAATACTGTCAACGCAATCAGCAGATAGCCGACCACCATCAGCGGCACAACAAGCTCTGCGAACAGCGCCAATCGGCGAATACCTCCAAACAGAATTACTGCCATCACAACAGTCATGACGAGACCGCTAACCAGCGGAGGCACGCCAAATGCCGATTCGATTGATGTGGTTACTACGTAGCTCTGTACCGCGTTAAATCCAAAGCCGATGGTGGCGAGTAGCAATAGGCTATAGATCACTGGCAAAACTCGCCAACCGAGACCGTAGCGCATCACGTAGGCCGGCCCCCCCCGGAAGGTGTCCGAACCATCTCGTCTTTTGTATAACTGCGCCAATGCGCACTCAAACAGGCTGGTTGCCATGCCCAGAAGTGCAATCAGCCACATCCAGAACAAAGCGCCAGGCCCTCCCAAAGTAATCGCAACCGCCACGCCTGCGATATTGCCGCCGCCGACGCGTCCCGCAATGCTGACCACCAGTGCCTGAAAACTCGATATGCCCCTATCAGAACCGCGCCACTCAATATCCGACAGCACACTCAGGGTGCGTCGGAACAAACGCAGTTGAGCGCCTCTGGATCCGAGCGTGAAGCGCAGGCCTACTAGCAGCAGCGCCACAATCAATACATAAGACCAAAGCCAGTCTGTAACGGCCAAGAGCATGACGATCAGAACAACCCGGTGACAAGAATCAGGGCAACTGCTGGCACCACGACCCATCGAGTCAACCCGCGCCACGCGGGGAACCATTTCAGGTCGTCCTTAAGCTCGTCTTCACTGTGCTCCCGCTGCATGAACCACCCGGTAAAGAGTGCCACCAACAGCCCAGCGAGCGGCAGTAACACCTTGTCGTAAAGCGCTTCCGTTAACTCATTGAAGTTCATGCCCATCAACCGGTAATCCTCCCAGACGTTGTAACTGAGCACTGAAACGACACTCAAAGCGGTAACCGAGCCCACGACCAACAGCGTGCTCCGCTGCCGCGATACACTCAGCTTTTCCTGAGTCCAACTGGTGACACTCTCCAACAACCCCACCATGGAAGTGATACCCGCTACCGCCAACATAATGAAAAACAGTACTGAGAAAATCCCTCCACCGGGCATTTGCGCAAAAGCAACCGGTAACGTTTGAAAGATCAATCCGGGGCCACCTGCCATATCGAGTCCAAAATGAAAGACCGCGGGAAACACGACGAAGCCTGCCAGCAGCGCCACCAGCGTATCGGCCATGACGATCGTCGCCGCGCCCCGGGCGATTGAAAAATCGCGCGGCAGGTAAGCGCCGTAGGTCATCATGCCTCCCATCCCGACGCCTATAGAGAAAAATGCCTGACCCACTGCGGCGAGAAAGGTAGCGCCTGTTACCTTGCTGAAGTCGGGCGTAAACAACCACTGCAGGGTTTCAAAAAAGCCACCCGCGAAATAGTTGTAGATACCCAGCCCGATCAGCAGCGAAAACATCAGTGGCATCATGATGGTCACGGCGCGCTCGATACCCGATGTAATACCTGCGTATATGATTCCACCGACAATCACATTACCGATAAGCGTCCAGATCACCATCGACTGGTTATCGCTAAGCAAACCCGCAAAAGTGCTGTCTGCCACGCTGGTATCAAAACCTGCGAAACCCGTAAGCAGTGCGCGCCCCAGATACCAAAGCACCCAGCCCACGACAACGGCATAGGTGATCGCGATGGTGTAGGCGGTCGCTACCCCCATACCGCCAACGATCATCCAATTAGCGCTTCTGCCCGACTGTCGCGCTACGACTGCCATGGAGCGTGGCGGACTGCTTCCACCGCGCCGTCCCACCATGAGCTCAGCCATCAGACAAGGAATGCCGATAGACAATGTGCACATTAGGTAAATCGCGACGAAAGCACTGCCGCCGTTTTCGCCGGTCACATAGGGGAAGCGCCAGATATTGCCTAAACCGACGGCAAATCCAACCGACGCCATAATGAAAGCAAAGCGACTGGACCACACCGCGTTTCCCGATGACCCCATCAGTGGGCCTCCTCTAAAAGTTGTTTAGTCTTCCGCAACCACACTTCGCTCTGCCATGATCCGCGTGCATCACGCAATCCCTGAGTCTGGCCGGCCGTAAAGACATACCTTAATAGCCGCAATCCTACGGTCTCAATAAGTCCCTGCCAAATTGATATCAAAGCCCGCCGACGTCGGTGTTGCCAGCATAGCGACCGCGCCACGAAAGCTCTCATCCAATGCAACGGGACCCGTCGCCTGCAGAGCAATTTGGTAGGACCCTGAGCGAAGCACCACATTACCTGCGAGCTGCAAGGCGCCCCCCAAAGTCTTCATGACACCCTCTACCTCGCCATCCGTGCCGACAGTATCAATATCGACATGATAGGTACCCAAGGGTATATCGCCGGATCGCGCAGTCCATACGGCACCCTCAAGTCTGGCCTTACCGGAAGCAAACTGTAACGCGTCTCCCCGCAATTCGATGCTAGAAAACTGACCTGACAAACGACCACCGATATAAAAGGGCATCAGCGCACTCAAAACCTGCGTATCAAAACTTAAACTGGTATCGGCAAGGCGTACGTTACCCCCCGGAGTGTAGCCCAGCCGCGTCTCCAGTCGTTGCTCTCCCCACTCACTGCTGAATGATACGGGGGTACTCCAAAACAACCTCCACGGCTCGATGCGCCAAGCCACACGGCCCAACACAATTCGCTTGTCCGTTGACCCCCACCAACACCTGAGCGCCTGACCCGACCAGATGGTTCCCGAAAGACCCGTAACACCCGCCTGCGTCGGTAAAAACCAACGCACGGCGCTTGCCGGTATCTGCAGCGTCAGCATTAACAACAGCACGCCACCCGCAATCATGCTCCAAGGTCGATTGATACGGGGCATCAATCAGTTACCCGCTACACGAAGGGTTGCGTTGACGCCGCCATCGCGCCCCGCACTGCTGACAGAGGCGTCCATCACCCGAAGTCCCGCACTTCCTTCAATCTGCTCAAGAAATTGCAGCAAGCCATCAAAAGCCACGCCCTCAAATCGAATTTGGACCTCGCCACGGGAATTCGGTTGCAGGCGCTTTACTACCAGCCCATGGGCGTCACTCGCCTGACTTAGCGTTTGCGTTAAATTGACCTGACGCCCGCCATCTCCTGCGCGCAAAGTCGCCAATTGCTCCACTTTAACGTCCACTCTAACCAGCTGCTCGGACAACAGCTGATTGGCGTGACTCAGACGCGTGCGCCGACCGTCCAACTCAACAACAATCAGCTGAATAAACAGCCACCCTATCACTGCTCCGCCAAGCGCCAGCAGCGCGATCTGATCGCGTCGGGACTGAGTGGCAAACCATCTCCCCATCACCGCACCTCAACCCTGAGACGCGCAACAACACCCTCGTTGTGCGCATTAGAGTTCTCCAATTCAGCTCGGAAAGACCCTGTTTCAAGCGCCAACCTAACGCGCTCTACCGCCTGAAAGTCCGGCGCAGAAAAATTGACTCGCAGTTCTTTGCCGCCCGTGTAGTTGACCGAGGTCAGTTCAATATCGCCCACTTCGCCCAGGGCAGACAGCAGTTCTACCAGTACAGGGGTAAACGCCGATTGCGCTCCCACGGCACCCATCTCAGCGAGTTGCCGGTTCAACTGCTTCTCCACGTCAACAACAGCGCCCTTGGGATTCACGCGTCGATAACTCTGTTGTATCGCCTCCCGGAGCCGGAGGTCTTCTTTTTTCAAACTGACGTAGTCAACAGTCGATACGCCGGTTTTCAGGACAACCGCTACCGCCAGCGTAATCAACACCGTTTGCCACAGTCGCCACCAGCGGGCATAGGGTAGTCGCGGCGCAAAGTCACCCTGTCGCAGATCGGGCCCCGGCGTTTCGGGATTCGCCAACAACAGGGCCTCGGATAGCCCACCCTGGCGAATCTGCAATCCGCTATGGAGCGCCTCCGGGATGCTCGCCCTCACCACGGCTTCGTCATTGCAGTACGCCACAATCGACACATGGGTCAATTGCAGACTCTCCAGCAGCACAGGCAGCAAGCTCCGCTCGATCCGCGTGCCACTGGCATCTCCCCATCGAGCCAGCACATGATCAGCCTCAAAAACCAGTGTGCAAAACCCCGCAGACCATGGCAGGCAGAGCGCCTCGGAGATCCAGGGTATTTCCTTCACCGCTTCCGGCAGTGTTGCCATCCACTGGCTCATCGTTTGGCGCCGCACTACGGCCACCGCCTGACAATCATTATTTAGAGGAACGTTGGCAAAATGCAGCTCAGCCACATCCTCGAGGAGCGTCTCCTCCAGCATGAAAGGCAGGGCCTGACGCAAATGCTTCACTTCCTCGGGCGCAACTGAAAGCGGTAACGTCCTGACACTGTCGGCGGGCAGCGCCAGACAGGTATTCTCCGGAAAATTGTCAGGCTCACCGGTCAAACGCTCGGGCTGATTACCCGGTCGCAGGAAGAAAGCAACGTCCTCATTCCACCTGATGAGATTAAAATTGCTCGAAGTCATGAGCAAAAAGCTCGCACGCTGTGCATGCCTCGATCGGCCCGTGTGCGGCGCATCATAGCTCGCCCTCGGAACGAAAAACAGCGGAGACAGCGCCTCCCGCCCCCCGGTGCAGCACGGAAAAAAGATGTCGCTCCCGCGAGGCCAGCTCTACGCTGGCGTCGAGTACAAACCAGCTGCTGCGCACATCGAGGAGCGTCTGCAGTTCCGTTACGGCTTGCCCCTCGAATGCAGGGTCGGAGAGCAAATCCTCGACGCTCGCAATTTCCCCTTCGGCGCGGATGGCAACCAACCTCTCGACCTCCATGACGGGCAGCGGCTCCCATTGGTCATCCGCGTTGAGACTCCGCAAAACAGGCAGAGGTGCGGTGAGAATATTGATCTTTTCGGCCGTGCCCGGCCAGACAGTGACCCAGGGCCTCAAGGCCTCGTACAGGTCACTCGTCATGCCCCTGACAGCCCTCAACTCACTGACGCTCGCCAAAGTCTGGTTGGCCGGCAAGTAGGGGAAATCGGCGTAACGATAGTCCTCGGCCTCGGCACCATCTTTACGTTTATCGGCGTCCGCATCGATAAAGTCACTGATCGCCTCGGTCAACACCATCGCCTCTTCGAGAGACAACGCGTCCTCACCCAAAGTCTGCAAGAGCCTGATCAGTACTTTTTGACCGGGCGACCAGCGCTCTGCCTCTGTCTGCGTACCGTTTGACACATCAGGCGCGTCGACCTCCACCGCGCTATTTTCCTCGCTAGCGTCGTCTGCGTCGGTCCCGGCGCTGCCACTTCCCGTGGCTGATGCTGCACCGAGCAACAAGTTAAGGTTGAGTCGCCCCTGTAAATCCTCGATCTGCCCCCTCATCACGCCCCCTGCGTCCAATGGATAGGGGGTCGCGGGCTGTGCCCATAGCTCGCCCAGATGGTCGGCGGGCGATTCTGCTAGAGCGTCTTGCCGGCTGTCTGCCTGCAGGGCCAATTGCGCCAACCCCTCGGCCCCCAGCAGATAGGCCCATGCCTGCTCTGCAAACAGCTGTTGCGTTCCTCTTTGCAAGGTCAGAGAAAAATCACGCTGGAGCCCAACCAATAATGCGGCGACCAGGGCAAAGACCAGCATTGCGACAATCAGTGCCGCACCGCCTTGCAAGCTGCGGGGATCAGATTGCCGGCAGGACATATAACCGCGTGACCTCACCCAGACCCGACACTTCCAACGTCACCTCAACTGCCGCGGGTGGAGACAGTAACTGATTAGGCTGGGAAAGATCTGCTACCCAACTATCTTCCCAGTTTCTGCGATCAATGACGTCGTCGCGATTGACCTCTAAACGCGCCAAACTGGGCAAAAATCGCACCTCGAATCGCTCGACCCCACCGAGCATGGCGGTTTCTATACGCTCGGTGCCGGGCGTTCTATCCAATACCGGAAAGTAGCCGCGCCACAGGGTTTCGTCCTGGATCCACCAATGCACCCGTTGCAACGTACCCCGTGGCGCCGCGGTGGAGTTGTGCCAGCCCGCTCGGGTGACGGTCAGCATGTCGCGGGCCAATTCGCCCCCCATTACCGCGGGCATGCGCTGTCCGAATTCATCAATCACGGGGCGATTCGCGACCTGACGTATGTCACGAGACAATATCGCCATGACCTGACCGATCTCCTGCGCTCTCTCGGTGCTGGCGCGGAGTCTCTCTGCGCTCGAGAGCGCAGCGGACAGCGCGCTGTAAGACACCATCGCTACCACGGCGGTAATCGCCATTGCGACCAAGACTTCGATCAGTGTGAAACCGCGGATACCGCGCTCACTTACCATCCTGCGCCCCCTCGTGCGCCAGATAGCCGTCCAGCGAATACAGCGGATTCATGCGCCCGTCTTCTTGGTCTGAAACCAGAATCTCGTAGCGGAAAAATCCGGGAACTGCGGTGTCCTTGCCTTCACTCCACCAGTACCAACTGCGGCCCGCGAGTTCTTCGCGACCCGAAACTAATCCTGTTTGTAACGTACCCCGAGCGGTCGAAACCAGCCGTAGCTCAACGAGACGATTGGCCGCTACCCACTGCGCATGACTGCGATCCTCAAGATAGCGCATGGCGTCGAGCTGTTGCGATATCGTCAACAATAAGGCGGGGAGCGCTACAGCCACCACGGCGAGCGCGACCATCACCTCAATCAGCGTAAATCCCGCATCGTCTCGTGTCGGCCTCAAGGTAGCGGATCCTCGATGGTCTCTCCCCGGGGCAAGAGCGCCATGCGACCCAGCAGATCCCATTCCAGGCGGTAGAGGAGATCACCCGTCTTCGGGTCAATCCACTCCAGCGCGCCGGGGGTCATTTCACCGCCTGCCCAAGCGACGATTTGCGGCGTGGGGTTAAGTTCGGGATCGTATTTTTGAATCTCGATATCGGGTTGCCCGTCCAGTGTTAACACAAGCCCCACACCCTCTTCGAAACGGAGCGGCGCAAAGATATCTGCATTGACCCGCGGCGAGGCCCAACCCTGATCAAATCGCTGCAGCCAAATACCCTGATAGCGCTCGGTGGCATCCTCGCGGGTGAATCCGATCAGCAAGCCATGATCACTGGCGGACAGACCCGCCTCCGTGCTGGCCATCGTCAGCAAATTGGCCACGTATCTAACCTCGTCTGCCAGGCGAAAATCGGCGCCACCTCGGCCTACATTGAGGGTAACAACCCCCGTCAGCAGTACGATGACAAATACCGCCACCAACAATTCGATAAAGCTAAATCCGTGTGAGTCAGCTCTCATAGCCCAGATTGCCCTTGGGCAGCGATCAGGTATCGGTTTCGTTCCAGTTGCCGATGTCGGCATTCTGTCCCTCTCCGCCGGGTAATCCGTCTGCGCCAAGAGAATAGATGTCAACGTCTCTGTTCTCTCCGGGGGAAAGGTAAAGGTATGGTCGACCCCAGGGATCCATCGGTGTTTCTGCCAGATATCCTCCCTGCTTAAAATTTCTGGGCTCCGGATTCAGGGTGCTGGGCGTCACCAACGCTTCGAGCCCCTGCTCTGTCGTCGGGTACACATAGTTGTCAAGACGATAGATTTTCAGAGCCGTATCGATTGACTTGAAGTCTGCCCTGACCTTCTGGATGCGTGCATCGTCTGCGCTATTGAGCACAGTGGGCGCCACCACACTGATCAACAGTCCCATGATGACCAATACCACCAGAATCTCAATCAATGAGAAGCCCTTTTCACGCTTCATAACGCATCACCTCACCATCGTATTTAAGTCAAATATGGGTAACAGGATAGCGAGCACAATAGTCAAAACCAGCCCTCCCATGAACACCACCATTGCAGGTTCAAATAATCCCATGACAGTGCCCAGTGCCATTTCTAGCTCGCGCTCCTGATTGGCGGCGGATCGCTCAAGCATTTTCTCAAGATCACCACTGGTCTCTCCCGAGGTAACCATATGCACCATCATTGGTGGAAAAAACTTCTCATGAGACAGTGCCCGACTGAGACTCGAGCCCTCCTGCACCCGCCGCGAGACCGACAAGCTGGCGTCTCTTAACACCAAATTGTTCATGACAGATCCTGCGATGCGAAGCGCATGAATGAGCGGCACGCCCGATGCCATCAGAATACTCAGGGTAGAGGCAAAGCGGGCGCTGTCCAGCGCAATTAAGACGCCACTCAGCATCGGAATCCTCAGCAAAGCGCGATGCCAGCGCTTTCGTCTGGCTGGCAGGCGCAGCATCCTTCGTACGCCCCACACCGCCGCCAGAATGGCAGCCACGCAATGCAAGATGTAAAGGCGCATAAAGTCGCTGACCCAGATCAAACCCACCGTCAACGGCGGTAACGCTTTCTTCGTGTGCGCAAAGATCCCCACCAACTCCGGCACCACAAAAATCATCAACGCGGCAACAACCGCCACCGCGACTGCTATCAGGACAAACGGATAGATCAGCGCCATCTGTAGCTTCTGTGCCGTATGTTGTCGGGTCTCGGTGTAATGAGCCAACTGTTCCAACACCGGTCCCAGCTGCCCCGCCTCCTCGCCGGCATTTACCATCGCCCGGTACATTTCGCCGAAGGCAGTGGGAAACTGGTTTAACGCATGCGCCAGAGTATGGCCCTCTGCAACCTTGGATCGCACCTCCAGCATCATGGAGGTGATCGCAGACTTGCGACTTTGTTCTGCAACCGCTGACAAGCATTCGTCCAGAGGCAACGCCGATGCGACCAGGGTCGCCAATTGGCGGGTGATGAGCGCCAGGTCACCGGCGGCCAGACGCCGACCAAAAATCCGCAGGGGAAGTTTAGGTCCACTGCGCAAGGCGTCATTAGCTGCCTCTACTTCGATCGGTCTTAGCTGGCGTTGCCGCAGGACCCCTCTGACTTGACGGTCAGAGTCACCCTCGAGAACCCCTTTTACCAGCTTTCCATCGCCGTTAAGCGCTTTATAGCGAAACGCCGCCATCGGTCAGGTCACCGACGTTACCCTGAGGACTTCCTCAAGGCTGGTCTGCCCTTCCAGTATTCTGCGCCTGCCATCGGCGTCGATGCCCGGGCTGTGCCGACGCGCTATCCGCAAAAGCGCCTGCTCTCCCGCACCGTTATGGATGGCCTCGCGCAACTCTTCGCCGATTTCTATCAGTTCATAGATACCGGTTCTGCCCCGATAGCCCGTAAAGTTGCAGTGCTCGCATCCTGCGCCGCGATAAAGCTCTAACGCTGAATCGGTAATTCCCAGTCTCTCGCACTCGGCATCTGTAGGCTGGTAGGGTTCACGACACGCCAGACAAAGCAGTCTTACCAAACGCTGTGCCATGACCGCCAGCAAACTGGAGGACAACAAAAATGGCTCCACCCCCATATCCTGAAGCCGCGTGACCGCACCAATCGCTGTATTGGTGTGGAGCGTGGACAACACGAGGTGCCCGGTCAGAGACGCCTGAACAGCGATCTCCGCTGTCTCGAGATCGCGAATCTCACCCACCATGACGATATCCGGGTCCTGCCGCAAAATGGCCCGCAACCCGCGCGCAAAGGTCATGTCTACCTTGGGGTTGACCTGCGTCTGCCCTACCCCCGGCAACATATACTCAACGGGGTCTTCGATGGTCAGAATATTGCGCGAGGTCTCATTGATGCTGGAGAGGCCCGCGTAAAGCGTCGTGGTTTTACCCGACCCGGTCGGACCGGTTACCAGAATAATTCCGTGAGGACTCGCCAATGCCCTGCGATAAGCCGAGTCCACCTGTTCGTTCATACGGAGCTCGTTCAAGTTGAGCTGCCCCGCTTGCTTATCCAGCAACCGCAATACCACCCGCTCACCGTAGGCCGAAGGAATCGTCGACATTCTGATGTCGATCCCGTGCCCGGCGATTCGTACCGAGATCCGTCCGTCCTGAGGGACTCGCTTTTCGGCGATATCCAGCTTGGCCATTACCTTTAACCGCGACACCAATAGTGGTGCGAGCATACGTTTTGGTGACAGGACTTCGGTCAGCACACCGTCTACGCGATAGCGGACACTGAGGCGCTCCTCAAACGTTTCGATATGAATATCACTCGCCTGCTCCTTCACCGCCTGAGAGAGAATCGCGTTGATTAGACGAATAATGGGCGCATCATCCTCGGCGTCCATGAGATCACCCACATCAGGGAGCTCATCAACCAACCGCGCGAGGTCGACATCGGAGGATAAGTCCTCCGCCATTTGCGCTGCTTCATTTTGCGTGCGCTGATAGGCAAGCGTCAGACGCTGCCTAAACTGTTCCGCCTCGAGACGCTGCAGGGTAAAAGCCTCGCCGACAAATCGACGCACCTCGAGCAGTACGTCGGGGTCCATGGGGGGCACGTAATAAAGAACAGGAGAGGCCCCTTTGCGATCGAGCAAGATATTGCGGCTCTGGGCAAAGGTAAAAGGCACACCCGAGGCCATGACGGCGCCGGAAGCATCTGGCGCCATTGCTTGTTTAACTTCAGCGTCTGTCACCGGCGGCTAGCCATCACCGCGGTCATCCGCGGGCACCTCGGGTAACTGCTGTATCTGCTCTTCCCATGAGGGCAATACCGGCAAATTACCGTCATCAAGGAACATTAAACCCCGCTCACGACGCTCAATCTGCTGCTCTCTGATAAAGCGATACTTCTCGGCAGTCGCACCCTTCAGATCTTCGTCATCGCGAATGATCGTGGGACGGATAAATACCAGCAGGTTCGATTTGGTTACCGTGACTACGTCATTGCGGAACAGCCGCCCCAGCAGCGGGATACTAGACAAAATGGGAACACCCTGTGTCGAGTCCTGCACATCGTCCTTGACCAACCCACCCAGCACAACGATATCGCTGTCATTGGCCAACACTTTGGTCTCAATCTTTCGCTCGTTGGTAATCACGTCGGATGCCGCCAGTATCTGTGCAGAAATACTCGAAACCTCCTGCACGATATCGAGCACCACCGAATCCCCCTCATTGATCTGTGGCGTGACCTTAAGCGTCACGCCAACGCTCTGACGCTCGATGGTCTGGAACGGATTCTGCGCACCATTACCCACACCGGTATTGGTGTAGGAGCCGGTCACGAAGGGCACCTGTTGGCCTACCGTGATAAACGCCTCTTCGTTATCTAACGTCAACAGGCTCGGGGTTGAGAGGATATTGGCGTTCCCCTGCGTTTCCAGCGCGTTGAGAATAATGGTCATGGTGAGATCCTGATCAACCACACCCCAGCCCAGCGTCGTCCCCGGAATCTGGGAAAGCGCGCCCGCCACGCCGCGTGTGGCGATAGTCTCGGATCCGTCGTCGGGAAGGATGGCGTCGGCCAGCGCGCGGTTACGCGCCTGTTGCGCTGAACTCGTACTGATGTTGCTGCCGTAAAGTCCGCCATCGTTGGAGAACAGCCATTGCAGGCCGAGTTCCTGACCCTCGGTCATCTCCATCTCGACGATGATCGCCTCAATCAGCACCTGCGCCCGACGAATATCGAGGCGCGCAATCACCGACTCCAGCGCCGCCATTTCGTCAGTATCAGCCGTAATGATCAGGCTATTGGTGCCAGCATCCGCTTCGATAGTGGATTCGTTGTTACCCGAGCGTTTGTTCGCTCCGCCCTCTTCGAGTCGAGCAATGTTTTGCATGACCCGCGTCAGCACCTCCGCCACCTCTAACGCGTCGGCGTACTCGAGATATATCACCCGAACATTGCCCGACTGTTCCAGCGGGGTATCGAGATACGACACCAGTTTACGGATGCGCTCGACCGTTAGCTCATCTGCCGTTACCACCACGCTGTTGGTGCGCTTGTCTGCAACGAGTATCGCCTCCTTGTCGGCTTCAGCGCCCTCACCCTGACGCGATTTTTCAAGCGTATTGAGCATGCTGACCACATCCTCTGCGACACCATATTTGAGGCGAATAATTTCTGTCGTCTGCACTGCAGAGCGATCCATTCGCTCGATGATGTCGACAATTCGCCCGATATTGGAGCGAATATCAGAGAGGATGATTGCGTTACTGGGCGCGTAGGCAGCCATGTGCGCCTGTTGCGGCACGAGCGGGCGTAATACCGGTATCAGCTTGGCCGCCGAAATATTGTCGAGCCGAATGACTTGCGTGACGTACTCGTCGTTGTCCCCCGCGTCCTGATCCTCCATGAGTGGCACCGGTGCGGAGCGCGCGTCTTTGCTCGGGATAATGCGAATCACTTGGCCGCTGCGCACTGCCGTATAACCCTGAACATCCAGAATGGACAGGAACAGGTCGTACAACTCCGCCTGCGTCACGGGTTTGGAGGAGATGACCCTGACCTTACCTTTGACGTTGGGGTCCACCACCATGGTGGTACCCGTCACGTCAGCGACGAATTTAATAAATTCCTGAATATCGGTATCTTTCAGATTAACCGTGTATTCCTGCGCAGAGGCAACAGGCGCCCAACACAGGAGCAGCGCAACACAGGCGATGCCAAAACGTGATGTAAATGACGAGCGGTTTTCCATGTTATTTGAGGGCATCCTGTTACGGGCTCGCAAGATCCACGCTGAGCGTGACTGATTCGCCATTGCGGTCTATTTCAAAAGTCGCCTGATTGGCATCTTTCATCATCTGATAAAGCTTAAGTGTATTACTTGCGTCGCTGAGCGCGAGCCCGTTCACCGCGGTGACGACATCACCCGACTGAAAACCGGTTGCATCGAACGCGGCACGGTCAGCGCCGGGCGCTACCCGGTATCCCGTGACGCTACCCCCTTCGCGCACCGGTGCGATCGAGACAACCTGAGACAATGATTCCGGGGCGTCATAAAGTTGCTGGCGGTACCGTCCTGCCGCCCGTGCGCGGGCATCAGCATCAGCGGCCGTGGTGTCCTCGGCCGATTGCGGTTGTGCGCGCGTCACGGGCGCTGGGCTCGACGCTGCTGCGGACCGCGTGGGGACAACCAAACCCGGTCCCTCGTAAAGCTTGATCAGCTCATAGGTGCCGGCATTATCGATGACAACTTGCCTGGGCATCACTTTTGCCAACGTCACCTTGCCCGATACGGGCAGCGCGTCCCCGACGGCATACACCTGCTCGCGATTTCCTCCTTTGATTACCGCACTCCCCAGACCGTCTTCGGTTGAGGCAACAATACCGGTCAGGACCAACGCGAGTCTCGTCTCCTTGGCATCCTGCTCAATGCCCTCTCGCTCTCCGGCTGCGACTGCTGCTGCTTCCTCGTCAACCGGCACATCCGGGTTACCACCGAATATTCGCGAACCCAGGACGGGCGTGACATCTATCGAAAAATGACCAACCCCAGCTGCCGGGCGCGGCACATTCATCATTTCCGTGGGCATCGCCTCCAGTGATGTCACCCGCCATGGAGCCCAAAATAACTGACTCAGGCTCGACAGGCTCCACAGCACCAAGGCGGCGAGTATGAAGTTTTGTAGACGCTTGAGTTTTTCAGGATCTCGCGCATAGTCCTGCCACAAACGGCCGATACGCGCCTCCATCAGGACAATCGCGCCCTGCAAACGCGTCCTCATGTCGTGCTGATTAAATCGGCTCACGGTCTAAAGCTGTCCCTTGACTCACCGGAGGGCATCATACGCTGTTCGCGAGACGCTTACCGATCATGAAACTCACTTGCAGAGTAGCAAAAGCGCG
>DFQW01000166.1:0-169 GCA_002377985.1 Halieaceae bacterium UBA3479
ACCGAGCTTTGCGCTGATCACCGGCGCGTCTGCCGGCCTGGGGGCGGAGTTCGCCCGACAACTGGCAGCCATGGGACAATCTTTGATTCTTGTCGCGCGACGCCGGGACCGACTCGAGGCGCTCGCGGAGAGCCTCCGAAAAGAGCATCAGATCCAAGTGGAAATTATC
>DFQW01000166.1:517-2671 GCA_002377985.1 Halieaceae bacterium UBA3479
CGCGCATTGGCAGGTTGACTGGCTCATTAACAACGCCGGTATCGCTGGCCCCGATCTACTCAAGGACCGTAACTGGCAGATGCAGCAGACATTTTTCCAGCTGATGATGCTATCGGTTGCTGACTTGTGTCACCGCTTGATACCGGACATGGTCGATCGCGGTTATGGCCGTGTAATCAATGTGGCCTCGGTTGCCGCCCGCGTTCCCCGCTCCGGGGGGTGCAATTACGGTCCGACCAAGGCCTATCTGGTGGCGCTCTCAGAAGAGCTCCACCTCACTGTCGCCTCCTCTGGCGTTAACGTCTCGGCCCTCTGCCCCGGCTTCACCCACACCGACTTTCACGAAACCGCCGGACTGATGGAAATGAAGAACAAAATGGCCAAGTGGCTCTGGTACGACGCGGATGTGGTGGTGAAAGACGCAATCAGCGGTGTGCAAAGCGGCAAACCCGTTGTGGTATCCGGGCGACTCTATCGCTGGCTCGATCCGATCTTTCAATCGGTATGGACGCGGCGGTTCCTGCGCATCAGGGCGCGTCCCGAGTGACGACTTTCACGGTGCCCGGCAAAACTCTCATGCAAACAGAAACGACGGCGTGAGCGGTCTGCATCGCAGGGAACTACTGGCGGCTGCAGCCCTGATGCCGCTGTGGCCCACTGCACTGGCCAGAGCCAACACTGCGACACATTATGATGTGATCGTGATTGGTGGCGGCACCGCCGGCATCCCCTGCGCCCTATTCGCCGCCATGGGAGGCGCGCGAGTATTACTGGTCGAAAAAAGCCCCGCCTTGGGTGGCACACTGTTCTGGTCAACAGGACAAATCGCGGGCTCGGGCACGGTATTTCAGCAACGTCTGGGTATTAGCGACACGCCGCAGGCGCATTTTGACGATTGCATGCGGATCAATCACGGGACTGCCGACCCCGCTCTCACTCGCCTAACGGTTGACCACGCAGGGGAAACCATTAACTGGCTGGCAGACCATGGCTTCGAAGTAATGGAAGGGCACCCTGTCACCGGCATCGGCCACGACCATTTCACCGAAAGGCGCTATCAGCAGGGTGTTAACAGCGGGCTTTCCATTCTTGATGCCTTTCTTCCTTCGCTCAACGCGATGATCGCTGCAGGTAATATCAGTTTGTTGACGGGCACTGCTGCCGCCAACTTGATTCAGCATGGTGACGGACGCATCACGGGGGTGACTGTGGCAGGACCTGCAGGTATGCAGGATATCTCCGGTGGGCATGTTGTAATTGCGGCGGGTGGCTGCGCCGCCAATGCGCGCCTATTCGAGGAACTGCATGGCGTGCCGCTTTATGCCAAAACCGCTTACCCAACTTCTCAAGGGGATGGATTGCTACTGGGCCTCTCGGCCGGAGGCGCCATCGTGGGTGGCGAAAAATATGCCTGCCTGCCGGGGCTGGTGCCCGATGCATTTCAGTATCCCTGCCAGATGTTTGCCTATGCCCCGCTGAACCCCGCGATTCGCATGCCGTGGGAAATTCTGGTGAACGCGAAGGGCGAGCGCTTTGTGCAGGAAGATCACGCCAGCGTTCACCATATTGAAAGGGGTGTTTATCAACAGCCCGCGCATCGACATTGGGCCATCTTCGACGCCGCGATGCTTGAGAAGTCGGACCCTATTATCCCGAAGTGGGACCGCGAACGCCTGGCACAGGAACACAAAACCAATGCGATGTTTCACAGCGCCATGTCAATCGAGGCGCTTGCGCTTAAAGCCGGCCTCAATCCCGTCGCACTGCAGCGCACCGTTAGCGACTACAACCTCAGATTGACGGAAGGGCGAGCGGACCTATTTGGCCGCCGAGTGCGGCCCGCCCCACTGTCAAAACCCCCTTATTACAGCATTGCCATGCAAGGCTGGACCTTGGTGTCTTTCGCAGGCCTCAAGGTGAATCCCCAGTTGCAAGTTCTGAGTGATGAGGGAAAAGCAATCCCCAATTTGTATGCGATCGGTGAGGTCATCGGCGCTGGAGCCACCTCAGGTGCCGCGTACACCAATGGCATGCTGGTGACCCCGGCGATTACATTTGGGCGCATTTTGGGCGCGAATCTGGCCAGAAACGCCCGATCAGGTGAGTCAGCTCTACGAGGTATCTAAGGCCGCTGCGGGTAAGCGAGTATTAGCA
>DFQW01000040.1 GCA_002377985.1 Halieaceae bacterium UBA3479
CTTCTTGGCAGGTGCTTTCTTCTTTGCTGCTACTTTTTTCTTCGCAGCAGGTTTTTTCGTTGTTGCTTTCTTCGCAGCGGCCATAAGTTCCTCCTAATGTGCCCAGCCTCAAGATGAACGCTATCAAGCTTTCTTTTTATTGACAAGCGTGCTGGTGATAATTACTCACTCACTCAACACCCGCAAAATCGATTGAGTGATCTCATCAACAGAGCCCACTCCATCAAATTGGTGATAAGTCACGGCGTCGGCCCTTTGATAAAAATCCACAAGCGGCCGAGTTTGCTCGTGATACACGCTCAAACGATTTCTTATGGTCTCTTCCTTATCATCATCGCGCTGCACGAGGGGCTCACCTGTATCATTATCCAAACCAGGTTGCAGCGGCGGATTGTAATCAACGTGGTATACACGCCCTGAACCCGGATGAACGCGCCGTCCGCTGAGTCTTTTTATAATTTCTTCGTCGGAAACTGATATCTCAAGCACGTAGTCAATGGCAATTCGCTCATCGATCATCGCCTGCGCTTGCACGAGGGTGCGGGGAAATCCGTCAAAAAGACACCCCTGCGCACAATCTTTATCTAACAACCTCTCCTTAACCAGAGCGACAATGATGTCGTCGGATACCAGCCCGCCAGCGTCCATAATCAATTTCGCTTGAAGACCCAATTCAGAACCAGAAGCGACTGCCGCTCTCAGCATGTCGCCAGTTGAAATTTGCGGAATTGTAAACTGCTGACAAATGAACTGGGCCTGAGTGCCCTTGCCTGCACCAGGTGGACCCAAGAGGATAATTCGCATATCGGAGATTCTCTTTTTTATTTAGCAATAATTTGGACAATTCAGATTTTGCTACGCTACACACGGCCGGGGTATGTGGCAAGCTCAGTCAGAGTCAGCTGCCAAGCGTTCTTTCGCCAACCGCCAGCGCTTTTCAAGCTGTTCCTGGTTGTCTTCTACTAACGAAGCGCCCTCGTCATTAGCCATTTGCTCCATTAATCTGAAGCGACTTTCAAACCGTGCGTTGGCACGGCGCGCCGCCGTTTCCGCGTCGACGCCCAAATGCCTCGCCAGATTAACCACTGCGATCAACACATCTCCCAGCTCCGCCTCAGTATCAGGAGCCGATCCGGAGGCAATCGCCTGTCGCAGCTCAGCTATCTCTTCATCAATTTTTGCCCACACCCCTTCTGCATCGAGCCAGTCAAATCCCACCTGTGCAGCACGCTTCTGCAACTTCTGCGCTCTGGAAAGCGAGGGCAAAGCGCGGGGCACGTCGTCGAGAATCGCACTTCGCTTTTTTTGCTCTCGCTCCGCTCGCTTAAGGCGCTCCCAATTTTCTTTTACCTCCGCTTCGCTGGCAGTGGCTTCTTCTTCGCTGCCAAAAACGTGGGGATGTCTTCTGATAAGCTTGGTTGCAATACCGTTTACGACGGCATCGAAGTCAAATCGATTTTGTTCAGCCGCCAACTGAGCGTAAAAAACGACTTGGAACAATACGTCGCCCAACTCTTCGCGGATCTGATCAAAATCACCCGTTTCAATGGCGTCAACCAGCTCGTAGGTCTCTTCAACTGTATAGGCAACAATCGAGTGAAAATCCTGTCGAAGATCCCAAGGACAGCCGCGCTCGGGATCTCGCAAGCGGGACATCACATCCAGAAGCGCCTCCATGGGGCGCGTTGTCACCGCCTGGTCACTGGCCATAAATACTCACTGCCAACAGCGAAGACAAGGCGCGTTAATCCTCCTGTGGGCCGGCATCAAAAACACCCGTCGAAAGATATCGGTCGCCACGATCACAGATAATGGCCACAATGGTCGCATGCTCGACCTCCGCACTCAGACGCAGTGCAGCCGCTACTGCGCCACCCGAAGACACGCCGGCGAATATTCCCTCCTCGCGAGCCAGGCGACGCATCATGTGCTCTGACTCTTCCTGACTGATATCCATAATGCGATCTACACGCCTGGAATCAAAAATTTTGGGTAGATACGCGGCAGGCCATCGTCGGATGCCCGGAATCTGCGAACCCTCTACTGGCTGCAAACCTATAATCTGGATGGCCGGGTTCATGGCTTTCAGGTAACGCGACACACCCATAATTGTACCGGTGGTACCCATTGAGGAAACAAAGTGGGTCACACGCCCGCCGGTCTGCTCCCATATTTCTGGGCCCGTCGAAGCAAAATGGCCAGCAGGGTTATCAGGGTTGGCGAACTGATTTAACACCAGCCCTTCTCCTCGCGCCTCCATGGCAAGCGCCAAATCGCGTGCGCCCTCCATACCTTCAGCTGCAGAGACGTCAACAAGCTCAGCGCCAAAGGCCCGCATAGCACCCTTGCGCTCCTCACTCTGATTAGCGGGCATGATCAAGCGCATGCGGTAACCTTTGACTGCAGCGGCCATAGCCAAAGCAATACCGGTATTCCCGCTGGTTGCCTCGATCAGAGTGTCTCCCGGTGAAATCCTGCCCTCAGCCTCGGCCTGGGTAATCATACTCAAGGCGGCTCGATCCTTGACGGAACCGGCCGGATTATTACCCTCCAGCTTTCCAAGAATAATATTAGAGGTCTCGCCCGGTAGTCGCTTGAGACGCACGAGAGGCGTGCCTCCAACCAGGTCCTCAACCGAGGCGTATTCACTTGCCACAACCATAGATCCGCTAGAACTCCCTGAGCATTATTCAACCGTGTTTGATCAGGCCCGCCGCTAGTCGGCTCGAGGTGCCGGGGCGCGCCTAAGAGATCGAAAAATCGCGCGGCTGTTCAGGCTCCGACCCTGCGTGAGCTGTGAGATGGCGGCTCGCGTCACGTCCTTCACCAAAAGCAACTCCGATTTCTCGGGATTGGCTCCATTGTGCAGCCAATCCCCGATCGTACGTATCACCGCCCCCGGAACCCGCTTGCCGTTAAACCCGATGTTTTGCGAGGGCACAACGGGCATGAAGCCCTGCGCTGGCTCATAGAGATAGTCCATCGTCTCTTGAATTGCGTCCTGAAAGCCATCACTCCACCAATCAACACGGTAGCCCAACTCTGTTAACAGGATCAATTCAAACCGTCGCAGTGCGATTTCGCCAGCGGCACTTTGCAAGGATTCAATAGCCTCACCGTAACCCAAGAACAGTGAGGGATGCGGGTCAAAACGCGGTAGCAAGCGAATCAATAGCTCATTGAGGTAGAGACCACTCAACAAATCATCGCCGCGCAGCACATAGGCCGGTCGGGGAGACTCTGCAACGGCCAGCGTTTTGAGCTCACCCCGCCCAGCGAGTCGAACCAGTAGCGGACGAAATGGCTGCAATAAAGAGGCGAGACTGCCCCCTGACTTTCGTCGAAAGACGCCTCGCGCTACGGCACCGCACCTTCCGGCATCTGGCATAAAAAGCTCAACCAGCAGGCCATTATCACCGTAATTTCTGCGACCCAGTACCCAGGCTGGTTGCATCGCGCTCACCCGTTGCCCTGAGAATCCAACCCAAGGGTTTTCAGCGCCCGCAAATCGTCAGACCAGCCCGCTTTGACTTTGACCCAGAGTTTCAGCATTACCTTTTGACCAAACATCCGCTCCATATCTTTTCTGGCGGCCGTTCCAATCGACTTGAGCCGGTCTCCAGACTCCCCTATCAGAATTTTTTTCTGTCCAGAACGCTCCACCAAAATGAGCATACCTATGTGAAGAACACCGTTACTGTTTTCCGCAAAGCTCTCAACCTCTACCGCGGTTGAGTAGGGCAACTCATCTCCCAGCTGGCGAACGATTTTTTCTCGAACTAATTCCGCCGCGAAAAAACGCTGGCTCTTGTCTGTAACCTGATCCTCTGGAAAAAGATGCGGGGTGACAGGGGCCTTGCTGCCCAGATAGTCCAGCAACTCTGACAATCCTTGCCGCCGGAGTGCAGAAATTGGCAGTACCGCATCAAATGCGCATCGATCAGAAAGCGCCTTTGCGAAAGGTAGTAAAGGATCGTGATCCGCGAGAAGGTCAAGCTT
>DFQW01000049.1 GCA_002377985.1 Halieaceae bacterium UBA3479
ATCATGCCGCCATTTGGCGCGCGGCACACAGGCTCTCGGCAACTCTCAGTCCGCTGCTCAATCCGTCTTCGTGAAACCCGTTCTGCCAGTAGGCGCCGCAAAACCATGTTCCGTTTTGTCCGTTGATATCTGCCCAGCGCTGTTGCGCCTGCATACCTGCCAGTGTGAACTGGGGATGAGCGTAATTAAAGCGGCCCAAAATCCGGTGAGGATTGATGGATGCCGTGTCGTTCAGTGTCACACAAAACGTCTCGGGTGCGTCGAGTCCCTGCAAAATGTTCATGTTGTATGTGACCGTGGCACGACCGTTACCGGGCTTTAGCCGATAATTCCAACTCGACCATGCGCGCTGGACTTTGGGTAGCAATCGCGTGTCGGTATGCAGAATGACCTCGTTGTCCCGGTAGGGCAGTGCGCCCAGCACAGATCGCTCTGCCTCGGTGGCGTCTCCCAGCATGGTCAGGGCGTCGTTGGAATGCGTGGCCACAACCACTTCATCGAATTCACGCACCAGTCCATTGGTGAAATGAATCGTTACGCGCCGTCCCGGAGGCCTCAGTATTTTGGCGACCGGCATGCGCATGCGAATAGAGTCAGCGAATCGCTGCGTTAGGGGCGTCAGATACTCCCGGCTTCCGCCTTCCACGACACGCCACTGGGGCCGATTTGTCAGCGAGAGCAAGCCATGATTGCGAAAAAAACGAATAAAAAACTCAACGGGGAAGTCTTGGGCGTCCTCGAAGTCTGCGGACCAAATTGCCGAGGTCATGGCAAGCAGATAACTGCGACTGAAGTGCGCACTGAAACCATGACGGGAAAGATACTCCCCCAGGGTTTGGTCCTGCGGTAACCGGCCGCTGTCGAGGTCGGCAATTGCCAGCTTATTGAAACGCAGGATTTCCCGGATCATGCCGAGAAAACTGGGTGATAACAGGTTGCCACGCTGCGCGAACAGCGTGTTCAGGCTGTTACCTGCGTACTCCAGCCCTGACGTCTCGTCGCAGACCGAGAACCCCATAGTCGTCTCTTTGCTTGCGACTCCCAGTTCCCTAAACAATTGGATCAAGTTGGGGTAATTACGATCGTTGTAGACGATAAAACCCGTGTCGATGGAAAAGCGCCGGGTGCCCACCTGAACGTCATAGGTAGCCGTGTGGCCCCCGATCCGGTCCCGAGACTCAAAAATTTCGACGCGATGGCCTCTTTGGACCAGCCGGTAGGCGCATCCCAGCCCGGAGATGCCCGCTCCTATGACTGCAATGTTCATTGCCGGTAGACCTCCGGTCTCCAGACAAAAGCAAGGTTATTGCTGTTACGGGAGCTACAGGAGCGCGGATCAGCGGTTAGCGACGTCAATCTTGAGGGGCGAAATCTCTGGGATCACAAGGTGTTAAGCAGGTCCTGCAGTGTGTATGCTACCGCTCCGGACCCTAGGTTTTTTCAATGACGGAAAAAACAGACCCTAACACCTCACCCGTCGCCAACGGCAGTGCGAAATGGAACGCGCCGACCGGTCGCAGGACGGACGAGTGGAGTGAAGCGTTGGTACTGATTGGCGACAGTCAGGATCGGGCGGCGTTCACCCGTTTTTTCCGACATTTTGCGCCATTGATCAAAGCATTTGCCCTGTCTGGTTCCAGCCTTTCCGCGACCCATGCTGACGAGTTGGTGCAGGAGGTCATGCTCAAGGTGTGGCAAAAGGCGGGCGGGTTCAATCCAGAGAAAGCCGCGGCCTCCACCTGGGTTTATACCATTGCACGGAACTGCCGTACCGATATGTTTCGGCGCCTGCAGAAATTTGATACCCCCCTCGCATCCGACGATTTCGAGCTCGAAAGCGAAGAAGAGGAGTCATTTGTGGTGCTTCACACCCGGCGCGGCAGTGATCGCGTGCGGGAGTTGATGGGTGATCTACCCCCGGATCAAGCGCAAATTCTTGGCAAGGTATATATGGAGGGCAAATCCCACTCCGAGGCGGCTGCCGAACTCGATTTGCCTCTGGGGACCGTCAAATCCCGGGTCCGTTTGGCCATTCAAAAGTTGCAGGGGCTGATGGAGGTATGAAGGTGGGGTTGATGGTCCAGAATGTCACAGTTTTTGTGGCGAACAGGAGTAAACCGTTTGCGCCGCGCTGTCGTAATCAGAACGTAAAGTTAGCTGTTTCGGATTAAATAGTCATGGTTCGCCATCACCCCTCCACAGATTTTTTAACAGAGCACGCCGCGGGGGTATTACCCGTTGCGCAATCTGCCTGCGTTGCAGCTCACCTGAGCTATTGCCAGCGCTGTCGCCACCTGACCGAGCGGCTGGAAGACGTCGGTGGCTCCCAGTTTGAGCAACTGGACCCGGTGGCGGTGGGTGATTCCGTTCTCGAGAGGGTGTTGTCGCGTTTGGAAGACCCCGAGCCGCTGCGTTACGCCCGTAGCGAGGCCTCTGACACCCGCTTGCCTGGCCTGCTTGACCGGCTAATCAATGGTGATTATGCCGATTTGGTTTGGAAGCGCGTGACCCAGTCGCTCAGCATCAGTTATTTGAAAACCGGCGACCCGCTGCATGAATTTGCGTTGTATCGCATTGCCGCGGGTGGTCGTATTCCCGAACACACCCACGGTGGCAGCGAGATGACGCTGGTACTGCAGGGTGGTTTTGCCGATGAGAGCGGTGAATATCACCCGGGTGATTTTTTGGTTCGGGAGGGGTGGGATAAGCACACCCCGGTCGCGTTGGAAGGCGAAGAATGTATTTGTCTCGCGGTGCTGGATGCGCCGTTGCGATTTACGCGTTTGCGACACCGTTGGCTCAACCCGCTTCTGAAACTCCGCGCGGGCTGATTTTTTTCACCGACTTGTCCCCAGTGGCGCTGATGAGGGATGTCGCTTCTGTCAGGCGACACTCGACTGCCATCAGCCGGCTGGATTTCTAACAAAAACCGGGATCACGGTGATCCCAAAGATCAGGCGAACTTCACTATGCAACTAGTCATACCCCGTGAAACCCAGCCGGGAGAAAATCGCGTCTCCGCGACCCCTGAAACGGTTAAAAAGTTGGTTCGGCTCGGCGCGGAGGTGGTCATCGAAGCAGGTGCCGGCGCAGGCGCCGGTATCACTGACGCTGACTACGAAGCAGCCGGTGCAAGCATTGGTTCGGATCGAGGTGCTTTGTTGGCTGGTGCCGACATGGTGCTCAGACTGCGCAAGCCGGAGATAGAGGAAATCAGTCAGCTCAAGGCCGGCTGTATTCATGTGTCCTATCTCGACCCTTTTAATGAAAAGGACCTGATTAAAGCGTTTGCGAGCCAGAACGTGACTGCGGTGAGTATGGAAATGATTCCGCGCTCGACGCGCAGCCAGAAGATGGATGCGCTGAGCTCCCAGGCTAACCTCGCGGGCTATGTGGCGGTGATGCTCGCGGCCCAGTATATGCCGCGGATCATGCCCATGATGATGACCCCGGCCGGGACCTTAAAGCCCGCCAAAGTCTTTATCATTGGTGCCGGGGTAGCGGGCTTGCAGGCCATCGCGACCGCCAAGCGACTCGGCGCCCGCGTGACGGCTTTCGATACCCGCCCGGTTGTGGCGGAGCAGGTGCAGTCCCTTGGCGCCAAGTTTTTGGAGATCGATCTCGGTGACACCGGACAGACGCAGGACGGTTACGCAAAAGAGCTGACGCCAGAGCAGGTAGAGATACAGCGGCAGGCGCAGAAAGCCGTGATCGCTGAGTCCGATGTGGTGATTACTACGGCGCAGGTTTTCGGCCGCAAGCCGCCTGTGTTGGTTACAGCTGACATGGTGGCAGGTATGGCGCCCGGGTCGGTGATCGTTGATATGGCGGCCGAGACCGGCGGTAACGTAGAAGGATCAGTACCCGATCAGGTGGTCGACGTGAACGGCGTGACCATTGTCGGCACTGCCAATCTTGCCAACCTCGCGCCCCGCGATGCGACGCAAATGTACGCAAGCAACATGTTCAATCTGGTGGAAGACACCTGGGATGAAGAGGGCAAACAGTTTGTGCTGAACCTCGAGAACGACATTCTCCCCGGATGCGTGATCACCCATGGCGGTGCCGTGGTGCACCCCACCATCAAAGACATCATCGAGGGAGGCAACTGATATGTCTGGTGCAGAGTATTTGCTGTTTATCCTGATGCTGTCGATCTTCCTCGGCTTTGAGCTGATCAACAAGGTGCCCGCTACCTTGCACACCCCCCTGATGTCCGGCGCTAACGCGATTTCCGGCATTACGGTTGTCGGTGCGGTGGCACTGGCGGGAACGGGTAATGAAAACGTTGCTATGTGGTTAGGCGTCGGCGCAGTGACCCTTGCCAGCGTCAACGTGGTGGGTGGGTACATGGTGACCGACCGCATGCTTGGCTTCTTCAAGAAGAAGGAGGACTGATCATGACGACCGCATTAATGACGCAACTGGGTTATGTGGTATCGGCGGGCCTTTTTATCTTTGGCCTGAAAATGCTCGGCTCCCCGGCGACGGCACGGCGCGGCAACATGGTGTCGGCCATCGGTATGCTGGTGGCCATCATCGCAGCATTACTCGACCAGGGCATTGTGGATTTCACCTGGATTGCCGCCGGTATGGTGGTAGGTGGTGGCATTGGCGCCATCGCAGCACGGGCTGTGGCCATGACCGCGATGCCCGAAATGGTGGCCTTGTTCAACGGCCTCGGTGGCGCTGCCTCACTGTTGGTGGGTTGGGCGGCTTTGTCTCCGGATGCCGGTATCTTCACGCTGGTGACCATTGTGCTGTCTATTTTGATCGGTGGCGTGACCCTTACGGGTTCTTTGGTGGCGTACGGCAAACTATCCGAGACCATTGGCAGTGGTGCGGTTACTTTCTCGGGCCAGCAGATTGTCAACTCGCTGGTAGTGCTCGGGATCCTGGGTGGCGCAGCGATGTTCTGTATGAATCCCGCGGATCCTAATTGGCTCTATCTGGTGATTGGTCTGGCGCTCCTGTTCGGCATCATGGCGGTCATTCCGATCGGCGGTGCCGATATGCCGGTGGTCATTTCGTTGTTGAACTCTTACTCCGGTTTGGCGGCCTGTGCTGCCGGCTTCGCGATCAACAACAACGCGCTCATTGTGGCGGGCTCACTGGTGGGTGCCTCGGGCATCATCCTCACCCAGATCATGTGCAAGGCGATGAATCGCTCGCTGTCGAACGTATTGTTCTCGGGCTTTGCCAATGTCTCCAGCGAAGAGACCGTGGTGGAAGGCGAGATCAAACCTATTTCGGTGGAAGACGCCTACTACGTACTCGAAGCGGCAACCAACGTGGCGATCATTCCCGGGTACGGTATGGCCGTGGCGCAAGCCCAGCACGTAGTCAAGGAGCTCACAGAGCTGCTGGAGAACAACGGTTGCGAAGTGAACTTTGGCATCCACCCGGTGGCGGGCCGCATGCCGGGTCATATGAACGTGCTCCTGGCAGAAGCCGATGTCCCCTACGACCAGCTGCTGGAGATGGACGAGATCAACCCACGGATGGAGATGGTCGACGTGGCGATTGTGATCGGCGCGAATGACGTGGTAAACCCCGCGGCGCGTGAAGTGGAGTCTTCACCGATCTACGGTATGCCCGTGATCAACGTGGCGGACGCGCGCACTGTATTTGTGCTTAAGCGATCAATGGCGTCGGGTTTTGCCGGCATCGAGAATCCGCTGTTTTACAAGGACAACACCCGTATGCTCTTTGGCGACGCCAAGGAGAGCATTGGCGGCCTGGTTCGCGAATTCAGCTAAGCGCGCAATATTAGAAAAACCCCGCTTATGCGGGGTTTTTT
>DFQW01000051.1 GCA_002377985.1 Halieaceae bacterium UBA3479
CCATGTGGGGCTCTGGGGACGACGGGCACGACCAATAGGTCTTTAGGCAGCTTGTAGCTTGCCAGCAGTTTGCGGGTTGCCTCAAGGATATCTCCCGCCTCCGCAGACCCGCCTTGCTCGAGCGACACGACACCGGCAACCCGGTTACCAAAGCGCTCGTCTTCGAGTCCGAATACCAGGGCGTCTGCCACTTCGGGATGCAGCTTCAGTGCCTCCTCGACTTCTTCGGGGAACACCTTTTCGCCACCGGTGTTAATGCAGTTTGAGCCTCTACCGAGCAGATTGATTGTGCCGTCTGCCTCGACCGTTGCCATATCTCCTATGAAGGCGTAGCGCTTACCGTCGACTTCTTTGAAGGTCTTGGCGGATTTTTCGGGATCCTTGTAGTAACCCAGTGGCACCATGCCGCCTTGGGCGACCATGCCGACCTCACCGGAACCGGGCACCACTTCACGACTGCCGTCGGGCACCAATACTTTTGCGACAGGTAGTAGCGTGAATTTCGCGGTCTCGCTGGCGGGAGTGTCCTTGGTCATGATGGACTGACCCATGCCGCCCTCGGTGGATCCCAGAATATCGGCGATGGCCAACTCGGGTATGTGGTCGATGAGACCACGTTTCACCTCTGTCGTGAACATGGCGCCCGAAGAGATCATCAACTTTAAGCTCGACGTGTCCCAACGATCCGGTTCAGTCTCCAGCGCGCGCAGCAGCGGCTTGGCAAAGGCATCGCCCACAATAATAATTTGTGAGATGCGGTCGCGCTCGACCGTACTCCAGACTTCTTCGGGCTTGAAGCCACGGTTCTCCAACAACACAGAGGTACCCCCCAGCATGTGTGGGAACATTAAGCCCAGCCAGCACCCGGTGCCGTGCATCAGCGGTGGCCCCGACATCGCTACCACCGTGGTATTGGCATCCACCATCTGTCTGGCGGCGGGGCCGAATTGGGCGGCGTCCTCAAACGGGGGGAGGCCAATCATGGGCGGGAATCCGCGCATAAAGAACTCGGTAAAGCCATCCAGCGGATACATCACACCCTTGGGCATGCCAGTAGTGCCGCCCGTGTACAGCATGTAGATCTCATCGCCCTGAGGTTCGGTCTTTGCCGCACCCGAGGCTTGGGCTAGAAAGGTGTCATAGAGGATGCTAGTGGCAGGCCCCATCGAGCCATCCTCGGCGGGCCCGTCGTCAACGCAGATCATCGCTTTTAACATCGGTAGCCGATCGCAGATGCGCGCTACCCGGTCGCCGAGCGAGCTGTGGAAGACCAGAGCCTCAATATCGGCATTCTCAAGGAGGTAGTGCAGCTCCTCATCGAGGTAGCGATAGTTAACGTTGATCGGCACGCCGCCGATTTTCATAGCGGCAAAATTGGTTTCGGCATATTCCGGCGAGTTGTAGAGATACATGCCCACTTTGGAGTTATGGCTCAGACCCGAATCAATCAAACCTTGTGCGAGACGCGCGGCGCGATCCTCATAGTCGTGCCAGGTTATTCGCCTTGCCCCTTGAATCAGCGCGATGTGCTCGGGCACCGCATCAGCGACGGATTCCCAAATCAGCGAAAAATGTGACTGCATCGTGTGCTCTCTTTTTTATGGTTAGTGAAAACGAGGTGCTCAACGCAACTCTATCGTGAAACCCGCGGTTGTCGCGAGAGTGCCATAACTCATCGATCGGATGGGAGTGGCAGTGGGTTCAAGAATGTTTTAGTTTCTCCTGAGCCTTTAAGGCCAACTGTGTTCTTGGCTGGGCGGTGGAGTGTGTTATGGCTACTGACCGAAAAACTGAAATTCTGCGAGCGGCGATTGAGCTCATTGCCGATGAGGGGTACGGCAGTCTCAGCATGCGAGCGCTCGCGCGCGCGAGTGGCATGAAGCTGGGTGCACTCCAGTATCACTTCAGGACCTGGGATGCGCTGTTGGTCGCCTTGGTGGCCTACATAGAATCGGAGATTATCTCGGCTTTTGAATCGGGAGTGGGCGAACTGGACCAGGTAGATATCAGGGATATGGTTGAGTTTATGCTTGACGAGCATGTTGGCACCTCCGATGGATTGTTCAGTGATCGCCTATGGGCTCAGTTGTGGGCTATGGAGCAGGTCGAGCCTTTGGTTTCGGATCTTTTGGAAGAGGTCTACGCCAAGTTTCTTGGGCAATTGGAGGCCAAGCTCGTTCTAAGGGGGGTATCTCAGCCTCGAGCGGAAGCACTCACGTTGCTGAGTTTGATCGAGGGGGAGTCGTTGTTCGCCGGCAGCGGTCGCCGCTGGGAACAGGACAGGCCCGCTGTGCGTCAGAGCATTCTTGAATTGGTCGACGAGCGTTACGGGGCACAGTAGATCATTCATTTCCATGGCTAGGCAGTTTGTTCTCCCACCGCGCGGTATGCCGCATCGAACGCAGCATTCATTAGCGCCACAGCCTCCGAATCAGAATTAGCGATGGAAATACGACCGAACTGAGCCCGCCCGATTTCGTGGGGGGCTTGGCCTGCCTCCCATTCAGGATCATCCAGCTTGACGTAAGGGTAGGCGTATCCATGAGGGATACGATTCACGGTAATAGCCTCGATGTCTGAGTGGTGCTGAAACCCGAACTGTCCGAGCATTGACTGCAACTGCTTGCGAATCTGCTGTTCGTAGTCACTGAATTGGGTCTGATAAATCTGGGTGCGCGCGAGGCGGAGCTGGTCACGCGTGGAGAGCCTGGGATCGGGTTTCGCCATAGGCATCGGCGAATGCATCATGAAGATCACCATCGGATCCTCGGGCCCCCGCGGAGGCTCAAATCCGCCAACGGCGACCGTTGGTGCGCAGCTGACCCATTGAAAGGGATCGTAAGGGCACTGAAAGAGCGTGGCGCCAGCCTTGGAAAAGGCTCTTCCGTCACGAACCTGCACATTGGCGTACACAAACGGCGTTTTCACCCCGTAGGCCAAACCTGCTTTTTGTGCCTCGGACATCTGAGGGCAGAGATGCGGGATCAGGCCGTTGTAGCAGGCCAGAATGCAGTGGTCCGCCATGACGCGCTTCGGGGAGCCTTGCTCGACATAATCGATTTCTACTATGCCAAGTTCATTTTCTCTGACCCCCACCGCCGTGCTGTTTAAGCGGAGTCTTATATTGTTGCTGGCTTGATCGAGTGCATCGTAATTGAACCGAGCGGCCACGATGTTGGCGGGGCCTGTGACCTCAGGTGCGACATTGGGGATGAGCTTCTGGACCAGCAGACGAGCGACCGACGCGTTGCCGTCGGGGAACATACGGATTTTCAGTAACCGGTCGAGAAAAGCGCCGCCAGCGGAGGCGGTGGCTTTCCCCAGCCACCCCAGCGATGTTATCCCGCTCGCACCCCCGAGTAGCGCTTCGCCAACTGTAAGGTTCCAACCCGTCATTCCGCTTAAATGCAGGATAATTGCGTTGAGGATCGGGACGGTGGTGGGCAGTAGCCCGACCTTATCGATTAAAAACTGGTTGTAGCTGACAGAGTTGAGGTAGTCCCATTTCTCGCTGAGTGACAACTCCTCCAGAAAATCACGTTTGCCTCCCCAGAAAGCGATGAGTTTGGCCTTTTCGTCGCCGGGTAGGGGCAGAGACTCAACCACCTGCTCGTAGCCTTCGCTGCCGAACATGGCCGCATTCCAGTTGCCTGCGTACATGAAGTGGCCGTTAGAACCCGGCAGTGCAACGCCATTGTTGGCATCAAAATTACCTACCAGCGCCAGGTCCTTGCTGGTGCTGGCATCCATGAAGTTCAGAAAGTCCTCGTTGAGACCAATGTCGCTCATTAATTTTGCGGCTGCATCGCTGTAGCCAGTAAGGGACTCAATATTCTGTGCCCCGCCAAGGCTGACCATCATCCGGCCGTCCCGGTGAAATTCATTGCGTTTGGCGTGTCCGCCAAAGTCGTCGTGGTTATCCAGTATCAGCACTGTTGCCTCTGGACCCATCTTCTCCCGGTAGAAATGGGCCGCGGCGAGGCCGCTCATACCTGCGCCCACCACGACCAAATCGTAGTGCTCATCAAGAAGTTGGTAGTCAGTGGGTTTATCACCTCGCCAACTGAGAGCGTGAGCCACTTCGTAGGACCCCTCGTGGCTCCCCCGCATGCCCGTCAAGGTCGGCGGGTAGTAGCTACCAGGCAAAGGTGGTTTGGAGACTGGGGGTACCTCGTTGGTGAGGGTGTTCGGCAGATCGTCGGCACATCCTGCAAGCATTAACCCACCTGCTCCGATCGCTATCCCGCTAACAAAATCCCGTCGTTTGATCTGCTTACTCACATTATTTTCCGCTTTACATGTCAATCGACAGGTTATAGCCTGTCGATTGACATGTAAATGATCTGGGCTTGCTCGCCTCGTTTAAAGGAGAGGAACAGACTGTAAATGACGCGTCAATCTTCCGAGTCAGGTGGTTTCAGCGCCAAGGTGAGTCGATTTGGCTTGTGGTGCGCTGTGCTCTGCGTTGTGACCGCGGTCATCGCGACATTTCTGCCGCTTGATGTTCCAGACGGTTACACCGCCGCTCATGCAGCGCGTCTGCAATGGCTGACCGAAAATAGAGACGCATTCGTCGCCGCCTGGGTCAATCAGATCGTGGCGATGTTCAGCCTGTCAGGATTGTTTTTGGCGCTATGCTGGCGCGGCCGTCTGAAAGGCCCGCTGCGTGCGCTAATGGCGGCTGGAGCCGTCGCGATGGCCACCATGGCATTCGTGATTCCCAAATTCATCGCCATATGGACGATTCCGTTGCTAGCCAATGCGGAGGCAACGGGAGGCACAGGCGCCGCTATGGCGGCGGTGCTGCTACCTCTTTTGAATGTGTCTGTACCGTTTTCTTTGTATACGTCTTTTGACTACATGGGTTTTTGGCTATACGCGCTTTTTGCCGTCCTGATGATGAAGCCACTGTATGGCAGCGGTAGGTCATCCAAGCTCATTGCTATCTTGGTGGGGCTATTTGGAATCGGGTTCCATGGAGCGTTTGCCTGTCTTCTGCTCGGTGTCATTCAGGCGCCCGACATTGAGATTAGCTTTGGCCTCTCGTTCATTCCGTTGCTGCTACTCATATTGATTCTGGCAGTCACGTTTTGGCGTGACCTCAATCACGCGCCAAATGACTTGCGTTCTGACGTCTAGCGTGGCGGGGCTTCAGGACATTCTTTTGAAAAAACGGCGATCCCACGTCCAAGGAGTTAACACAGTGAAAAACATAAACCGGAAAACCATTGCTGTTGCGATCTCTGCGTTGACCTTCAGTGTCACATCCTTCGCGCAACTGGAAGAGGTCTTGGTGAGCGCGCAAAAGCGCGAGCAAAGCCTGCAAGACGTGCCGATTGCGATTAGCGCCGTCAGCGGGGAACTGCTGGAGCAAACCGGCGTGAATACCATCACCGAGATTATTCCCATGGTGCCCGGGCTTAGCGGGGCGGATTACGGGTTGGCAACCAATAGCTGGGCGATACGAGGTATTGGCAGCAATGACTGGACCATTGGCTCAGAGCCTTCAGTGGGTGTATTCGTTGATGATGGATACGTCGGCAGAAATATTTTCGCCACATCTAACTTTTTCGACATTAATCGAATCGAGGTTGTGAAGGGCCCGCAGGGAACCTTATTTGGGCGCAACGCAGCGGCGGGCGCGATCAGCCTGATCACCAACCAGCCCGGCGATGAGAATGAATGGCGGCTAGGTGTGGCTGTGGGTGACGAGGGGCAACAGCGATATGAGGTCGTGGGTAATTGGGCGGTGAGCGATACGTTTGCATTGCGCCTGGCCTACCAGCATCAGGAGTGGGATGGGATGTGGACCGAGATCCTCAGTGGCGAGGACATGTATACGGAGAGCGATGTGATCCGTGTGTCAGCCCGCTGGGATATCTCTGACAACCTTGAGGCGTTGATCAAGTTCAATCATGGTAAAGCCGAGACCAACTACACCAGCGCAGTTAACATCCCTACTAACTTAGCTCAGCCAGGGGTTGAGTACCCCGATAGATACGCAATCAATCAGCCCAACTACGAGCAAAACGAGGACGACGGATTTGGATTGCGCCTCACGTGGGGAATCAGTGACTCGCTCACACTGGTCTCAATTACTGATGTGCGGAGTGGCGAAAACGATTACTTCGAAGACCTGGATGGCACCGCCAACGATGTAGCGATCGATGAGGCGCTATTCGGTGTGCCAGGCGGCTATCTCGGGGGATTAGATATTCCTGTCGGTTTGGGTGCAGAGGCCGATACGTTCTATCAAGAATTTCGGTTGAGCGGCAGCGCAGACTCAATCGATTGGTTCGCTGGAGTCAGTTATTACAGCGAGGAGCTAGAAAACACGCGGTGGGAAGTCGATTACGTGGCAACCGCGTTGGGTTTCCCCATTGGCGGCAATCGCATAGCCAGTGACGCGGACAACACCTCCTATGGCATCTATGGCGACTTCACTTGGCAAGCTACTGATCGGCTCGCGGTGACTGCCGGCCTGCGTTGGAGTGCCGACGATAAAGACTGGTGCACGAATACGATTCAGGACGACTTTTATGATATGGGAGGGCCCACCGCGGGTCCCGTTTGTGATGAGGAAGAGTGGGATGAGCTCACGAGCCGCTTGATTGCTCAGTACAATTTTGGTGAAGACACCATGCTCTTCGCCAGTGTGGCGCAAGGTTACAAAGGCGGCGGTTTCAATACGTCAGTGGCCGATCTTGACGGAGACGGCATTGCTGACACGGTGGTGCCTTTTGACCCTGAGACCAGCATCGCCTACGAACTGGGTCTCAAGTCGACTCTGTTGGATGGGCGCATGCAGGTCAACGGTTCGGTGTACTTCACCGATTACGAGTCGCTCCAAGTACAAATCTTTGGTTTTGATACAGGTCTGCAGATTCGTGACGCCGGAGACGCGGAGACAACAGGTTTCGAGGCGGAACTGATGTTTGCCGCGACCGACAACCTGACGTTAATGGCCAACTACGCATACGTCGATACTGAAATTGTGTCTGGTCCTCTCAATGGGCAGACATTGGCCTATGCGCCCGAGGACACGTTCTCACTTGGAGCAAACTTTGAGCACCGCTTTTTAGGGGGCAGTCTTAACTGGTTTGCGATTTACAACTACACAGGTGAATTCTTTCACGATATTGATAACCTCAATGAGGAATCCTCGTACGGCATTGTTAACGCAAAGGTGACGTATACCCCGGGCAGTGAACGCTGGGATCTGGCCTTTGCCGTCGACAATCTGACCGATGAAGACTACGCAACGTTGCGAGCCGACTTTGGCTGGGGGCCACAGTTGCACTGGGGTTACAAGCGTCTTATGCGCGCGGAATTCAACCTCTATTTCTAACGCGGCCGTTTGTTGAGGTGGACCTACGATGAAAAAAAGGCATCCCCCGCTCATCACACGACGAGACTTTCTTGATGGCATGGCACTGTCGGGAGGCGCTTTGGCGCTGTCTCCTCTACAGATCTTTGCTGAATCTGCAGCCCACGGCCATACGCCCCACGCGTATCCACCGTCTTTGACGGGTATGCGAGGCAATCACCCCGGTTCCTTTGAGGTCGCCCATGCGCTGGCGCGAGAGGGTCAACGCCCCGATGAGTTTGATTTGCTCGATGAGACATATGATCTGGTAGTGGTAGGGGCGGGCATTAGCGGCCTGACTGCTGCTTACTTGTTTCGCAAACAGTATGGCCCTACGGCCAAAATTCTGATCCTCGACAACCATGATGACTTCGGCGGTCACGCCAAGCGTAATGAATTCTCCGCGCAGGGGCACATGTTGCTGGGTGCGGGAGGCAGCCTGAACCTGGAGCAGGCGACCATGGGAGAGGCCGAGATCTCCTTGCTTGAGGAGATCGGCGTGAACTTCACCGAGCTGAGAGAGTCGGTTGAACCGGGATATTTGATTCATGACCCTATGTCTCGGCACGGGATCTATCTCAACCGCGCCATTTACGGCGAAGATCGATCGGTTCTCGCAGATTGGAATTTGCTGTGGGCGGGCATCGGAGATTTCGAGGACGCTATTCGTTCACTAAACCTCTCGAAGGCCGATGAGCAAGGGCTCGTTGCACTGGTCAGCGGCGAGAACGATTTTTTGGAGGATATCCCGCTGAAAGATCGTGAGCGGTTCGCTCGAACGACGTCATACGCAACTTTTTTACGAGAGCGCGTCGGTCTATCAGAGCAGGGGATCAAGATTACCGAACCCTGGGTGAAAGCACTTCACTGTGCGGGTGCAGAGGCGGTCTCGATCCAGGAAGTCTTTAGAGCTGGGGCGCCCGGCTTGAACACCCTTATGCCTATGGCTGATAGCGAGGGCGAAGAAGCATCGGTTGATCCTGACGCTTACCGGTACCCAATATTTCCCGACGGCAACGCTTCGGTCGCTCGTCTACTGGTGCGCCAATTAATTCCCGCGGTTGTTGGAGGCGACTTGGCGCAAAACGTGGTCACGAGCCAATTTGATTATTCGCGGCTGGACCAAGAGGATGCGCTAGTTCGGCTGCGGCTTAACAGCACCGTCGTGAACGCCAAGAACCTTGACGACCAGCAGGTAGAAATTGCTTACGTATCCAAGGGCAAGGCACAAGCAGTCCGCGCCAAGCACTGCATTCTCGCGGGCTACGGCGGGATCGTGCCGCATCTTTGTCCGGAACTGCCTGAGGCTCAGAAGCAGCATTTGGCATATGGCGTGAAGGCGCCCTTTATTTGCACCAATGTCTTGCTACGTAATGCAGTAGCAGTGAGAAAGGCAGGCGTCAGCGGTTATCAGTGCCCCGGCAGTTTCTACAGTCTCTTTGCTTCCGCACCTCCCGTAAACGTGGGTGATTTTCGGGTGCCTTCAGAGTCCACTGATCCCATGGTGGTGTGGATGTTGCACGTGCCTACCCCGCAAGTCACCAATGGAATGTCCGCGCGGGATGCCTATCGGCTGGGTCGACACAAATTGCTGTCGATGTCCTTTGACGAGATTGAATCCGCGACCTTAGGTCAACTGGCTGGCATGTTCGGGTCAGCGGGATTTGATGCCGACCGAGATGTTGAGGCGATTACGGTCAATCGGTGGGCGCACGGTTATGCCTACGAATATATGGACCTGCATGATCCCGACTGGCCAGAGGGTGAGGCGCCCCATGAACTGGGAAGGAAGCCGATCGGGCGAATAGCCATCGCCAATTCTGACGCAGAGGCCGCTGCCTACGTGCAGACGGCGATGAAAGCTGCCCGGCGCGCAGTCAGTGAGCTACTCGCGTAGCCAACTTGCGCAGAATAATTAATAACTGACTCTGAAAGAAATGGAGAAAAAATGAAAATAAATACTGATTTTGTGATGAGTATCAACGGCGAGGCGGTGACGACCGAGCAGACGCTACCCGTTTTTAATCCCGCGACCCGATCGGTTTTTGCGCAGGTGCCTGACGCCTCCAAAGAGCAGCTCGATCAAACGGTCGATGCGGCACACCGAGCACTCAAAGTTTGGTCAGCGACGCCTGCTGATGAGAGGCAGGCAGCACTCGAGGCCTACGCGGATCTCATCGAGTCGCATGCCGAAGAGCTGATGTCGTTGCTGACTGCCGAGCAGGGTAAGCCGAGGGCAGGGGCAGAGTGGGAAGTGCTCGGGTCGGTCGCCTGGCTAAGAGCGGTAGCGTCCCAGCGATTGCCTGATGAGGTGGTCGAAGAAACAGAAGAACGTCGCGTAGTGACCCGGTATACCCCGGTTGGGGTGGTTGGCGCCATCGTTCCATGGAATTTCCCCATTCTGCTGGCTATCTGGAAGATCGCGCCGGCTGTGATGTCTGGCTGTACGATGATTCTCAAGCCGTCTCCTTATACGCCGCTTTGTGATCTGAAGTTGGCCGAGCTTGCCCAGCAGGTGTTTCCGCCCGGGGTGGTTAATGGGCTGAGCGGCGGTGACGAGTTGGGTATCTGGATGACCACACACCCTCGTATCAACAAGATCGCCTTTACCGGCTCCACGGAAACCGGTCGGCACGTCATGAAATCGGCATCTGAAACCATCAAAAGGGTGACGCTTGAGTTGGGGGGTAACGACCCGGCGATTGTGTTACCAGATGTCGATGCCAAGGCGCTGGCGCCCGAAATTTTTTGGGCCGCGTTCCAGAATAATGCGCAGTTTTGCAATGCCACCAAGCGTTTATACGTCCATGAGGATGTTTATGACGAAGTCCGTGATGCGCTGGTGGAGTTCATAGAGCAGAACATTAAGGTCGGTGACGGAGCGGAGGCCGATACCCACCTTGGACCGATTCAAAACTCCATGCAATACGGCAAGGTTCAGGGTTACTTTAAGGATTGCCAAGACAATGGACACGTCTTTGCGGTGGGCGGCGAAATCGATGACTCGGCAGCGGGGTGGTTTGTCCCTGTAACGCTGGTCGATAACCCGCCCGAGGACTCGCGGATCGTGCAAGAAGAGCCCTTCGGGCCGATCCTGCCTTTGCTCAAGTGGTCTGATGAAGCCGATGTGATTGCTCGAGCCAACGACACGATCTACGGATTGGGTGCCTCGGTATGGGGTAAGGATCTGGAGGCAGTAGAGCGCATTGGCAGTCAATTAGAGGCGGGTACCGTCTGGCTCAACGAGGTTCATCAGTATTCGCCGTTTCAAGCTTTTGGCGGTCATAAGCAATCAGGCCTTGGATGTGAAAACTCCTTGCACGGACTGATGGAGTACACCAACTGGCAGACCATCACGATGAATAAAAATATCGGTTGAACAGGCGCCAAGAATACCTTTTAAGGATGCCTATCGGGCGAATGCAGCGTGAATGCTAGAGGTGAAAGTCTGCTTCGACATCCATTGCTGAATGGGTGGCCGCTTTTCTATGTTATCGCCGGGCTGAGCTTTGCGATCATCCTTGCGGGCCTCGCCACTACCGGTAACTCTACTCCGGAAGCGACCGTGGCCATGATCCGCTTATCGGTGCAGTTGGCTTCCCCTTGGATCTATCTGGCCTTCGTGGCAACGGCCTTGGAGCAGCTTTTCCAAAGCAGTTTTTCGAGCTGGTTGTTGCGGAACCGTCGTTATGTCGGGCTGTCGTTTGCGGCAGGTTTTGGCTGGCAGGCAGTGTTTATCCTGGTGTTGTTAGTTTTGCATGGCGATTACTACGCCACGGTTCTGCACGACACTGCTGAGTTCATCTCGCGCATGCTCAGCTATTTGCTGCTGCTGGCCCTGACGGTGACCTCGTTCTTTCCGGTTCGTCGAGTAATGGATCCCAGGCACTGGCGGCTCTTGCATCTCGTCGGGATCTGGTATTTCTGGGCTGCAATCTGGGTGTCTTATGCTGAGACGGTCATGTTGGGCGATACCGGGTTGATTGCTATAGTTTACATAGTCACTGGTTTGTTCGTTCTTGCAGTTCGGTTTGCGGCTTATTGGGAAAAACGATCGGCTTCGTTGGTTAACAACGCTTAGTCGTGCTTGGTGGCTACAGCTTAAAGCGCTGCAGACGATGTCAGTGTGGTAACGGTATCTTCGCCTTTAAGGTCTCTGCTACTGCTGGTGCTGACTCGGAGATAAGAAGGTGCTAGGCAAGGGTGCTCTCGCAACTCGGCACATATCAATTTCTTTTTACGTATTTGATATAGAGTGCGAGACCGGCGCCACTCCAGAGCAGGATCAAAGCCCACTCATAAGGCCACAAAAGAGCAGCGGGGCTGCCGGGTAGATAGAGGGCGCACATTCCTACTGATAGCGCGACCGCCGTTAAACCAACGATTGAACCCTGTGGCACTTTGAAGGGGCGGGGCATATCAGGCTCTCGCTTTCGAAGAACGAGAAAAGAAATTGCAACCAGAGCATATGCGAGCACGATGCCAAGGCCGCCTGCATTAACAAGCCAGGTCATGGCGTTTTTCCCAAAGAGTGGCGCGAAAAAAGAAACAGTACCAATCATCAAGATCGCGTTCACAGGTGTCTTGTAAACGGGATGAAGTTTCGTCAAAAAGTGTGGGAGCATTCTTGCTAAGGCCATCGCGTAGACGGCGCGACTGCCGCCAATAAGAAACGCGTTCCAACTGGTGATGATCCCGCCAATGCCGACAATGATGAGAAATTCACCGGCGATAGGGCTGCCAAACGCTACCTGCATAGCTTCTGCGGTGGGAAGATTGGAACCGTTGAGCTGCTGGGTTGGTAAAACGAGAGCCACGCCTGAGATCATAGCGACGTACCAAATTACGGCCAGCAGCACTGAGGCGAGCAAGAGCTTGCCGATTTGTTTGAATGGAATATTGAGTTCCGCAGCTGCCTGCGGAATGACATCAAAACCAACAAACATAAACGGAGTCATGATCAATACCATCAGGACACCTTTGGAGCCTGTGGATAGTAGGGGTTCCATATTGGAGGGTGCACCCGTGTTCACTGCCCCCAGTAACAGCATCACGCCGGACACAAGAATGCACGCTGTGACAGTCTGCTGAAGTAATGCAGATGCACGCATGCCTCGGACATTCAGCCAAGTCATTGTTGCAGCACCCATACTGCCTACTAACACCCAGCTCAGATAAACCCTCTCGTCACCCACATTCCAAAGTTGAATCTTCTTGAATCCTGGTAACAAGTATTCCATTACGGTCGGTAGAGCCACAGCCTCAAACGCCACGACCGATACGTAGCCCAAAACAATCGCCCAGGTGCAGATAAAGGATGCGCCAGCCCCAAGGGCGCGATAACTGTAAGCGTGCTCGCCACCCACCTCTGGCATCGCTGAGGCAAGCTCTGCGTAGGTGAGGCCGATGAGGGTCACCATCAATCCGCCAATTCCAAAGGCGAGGATAGCGCCTAGTGAGCCGGCCATCGTGATCCAGTCGCCGGTCAGGACCACCCAGCCCCAGCCAATCATCGCTCCAAAAGCGAGCGCGAGCGTGTCCTTAGCACTCAGAACTCTTTGAAGGCTAGGAGGGCTCAAGAGTGAGTAAATGTATCAATATATGCGGCGATCATCGCGCGCCATTCCCGTTTGAAACCCGACTTGCCCCGAGTCGGGTAGAGAGCAACCTGATCCAGTCCTGTATATATTGCTTGAAGCAGTGTTGCGCTAATTTCGTTGGCTCTGGACGAGCCGACTTCGGGGTGACGGTTAAGTAACTCTGCAGCAATGATTTTCCTAGAGCGAATCTGGGTCGAAAACTCCGGGCGCCCATAATCTGGCGCATATTTATTGCTCTCATAAAATTCAACCAAGTGTTGGTGCCTTCGCCACACCCCCTCCAATCGTTTTTCCACTCTCGCCAGATAGTTGAAAAAGTCCAGCTTTTCCTCGCCCTCGCGAGGATCAGCTTGATCGTCAATGTCTATCAACGCTCTGTGCATGGCAGCGAGGAATACTGATCGTCGGTCTGTAAAAAAATGGTAGAGCGTACCTTTGGTGACATTCGCTTCAGCGATAATCTCGTCTACGCTAATATCGCCGTATCGCTTCTTGCCTAGCAATATTTCGCAAGCATCTAGAATCGCGGTCACTCGCGACATCCCTCGGGCTTGAGACGGCTCTCTTTTCATCCCAATTAACTGCAGCGGTATCATCGTTATTGCCCTTTCAGTCAGACGGCTATGCGTAACCAGTGGGCTCGCACATCTCGGAATAATTGTAGTAGAGCATAAATTTGCTGTCAGGCGGTCGTTTACCGCTAACAACGCACACGAACAAACCTATCTCTCTTGATATTTTCGGCGGCACTCAGAGACAAAAAAGTAGACTAAACGTTTAGTGTTATGTAAATTAGACTAAGTGTTTAGTATATTTTTATGGCAGAGCTGCCGTAGTAGCTGCTGCAACCCATACAACCAAACCGGAAATTTGTATCACTTATAAGAAATGAGAAGGATGAGAATGATGCGCACACGAATGCCGTGGTCCAAAGCTGTGCTGGTTCAGTTACTGTTGTCGTTAATGTGGTTGACCAGTGCGCCGGTAAGTGCTCAGGGTGCCTTGGAAGAGGTGATAGTTACGGCACAGAAGCGGGAAGAAAGTCTTCAGAATGTATCGATTTCGATGACCGCGCTCACTGGCGACATGATTAAGGGCTTGGGTTTGCAGGATTCTCTGGAGGTATTCAACCAAATACCTAATGTTTTCGCAGACCAAGGTTCTTACAGTGGCGGGCTCACCATCCGAGGTAATGCCACGCTAAATACGACGCTCGCTGGCGAGGGAAATGTCGCGCTGTATTTCGACGATGTTTATCGGCCCCAAGCGTATTATGGGGGCAACAACCTCTTGGATTTAGCGCGTATTGAGGTCTTACGGGGTCCGCAAGGGACATTGTTTGGCAGGAATTCCACCGCCGGGCTCGTGCACTTTATTTCAGCAAAGCCCACAGATGAATTTGAGGCTTATGCCACGCTGGAGATGGGTTCTTACGACACCCGAATCATAGAGGCTGCGGTCTCAGGCCCCCTCGGCGAGAAAGTAAGCGGACGGTTGGCGTTTCAATATCACGAGGACGATGGCTACCAGGATAACCTTGGCCCTGCCGGTGGGAAATTAGGGAAAATTGATAGGTTAACTGGACGTGCCCACCTTAATTTTGACCTAAGCCAACGCGCCAATGTTCTACTGACTTTGGAGGCCAGTGACAGGGACGACATAGGCAAGGGTTTTCATTACTGGGGCTTGCTCGACCCGGCTACGCTTCAGCAGTGCGATGCTGGTCGGATCCGAGCGGGTGCGTGTGTTGGGGGCGGTGCCTATTTCGGTTTGCCCACCTTTGGTGATACCAATCTAGATCCCGAGAAGGTCTATACCGAGCTGGATCCGAACTCGGGTGGCAATAGCTATACCTTGGAGACGACGACCGGGATTATCCGTTTCAATTATCAGCTGACGGATAGTATTGATCTGATATCCATCACGGCTTACGACGAAATGAGCCGATATTTTAATCCTGACGAGGATGCCAGTGTCGCAGGCGTGTTCGGGGGTTACTTTTCGTTCAACGACCACTACACCCAGGATTCAGACCAATTCACTCAGGAGTTAAGGTTGGAGGGGTCCGCGGACCAAATTGAATGGACGGCGGGGCTGTTTTACTTTGATGAAGACCGAGAGGCAACGAGTACGATCCGAGACTTCGAATTTGTTCAGTCCCCAGACACCATCGCGGCCGCGACTTCAGAGTCTTGGGCTGTTTTCGGGCAGGTCGCTGTCCCCTTGGGCGAGCGATTCCGCCTGATCGGTGGGTTGCGTTATACCGACGACCAAAAAGATATTTCGGTACTTACTGCTGGGGTTTCAGGCTCCAGGTCACTTTCTGCTACCAAGACCGACGGCAAGGTCGGATTGGAGTGGCGACCTCAGGATGACTGGCTTGTTTATGGCTCGATTTCTACCGGATTTCGTTCGGGGAATTTCAACAGCGATTTACTCTTTGGGGATTTAAGTGCGCTGACTGCCGTTGATCCTGAGGAAGTCGAAAATTATGAAGGCGGGATCAAGGCAACCGTCGCGGATGGCAGAGCAAGATTCAATCTTGCAGTATTTCACCAGAGGGTGACCGATAAGCAGGGTCTGGTCTATGACAACGTTGCAGTGGCTCCTGTCGGGCGATTGCAGAGTATTGGTGATGCGGATATCACTGGTGCAGAGATTGAGTTGTTCTTTTTGCCGACCGAACAACTGGAGTTGACCTTCGGCGTGGGATGGCTGGACACAGAA
>DFQW01000017.1 GCA_002377985.1 Halieaceae bacterium UBA3479
TCTCCGGCACCACTACCCCTAAAGCATCACCACTCAGGCGGCGCATTGGGTGGCAGGATTTGACCTTGGCTTCCCCAAAATCCGGTGTGCAAGGGCGACTGCAGCGCGCTCTGTGTCGATGTGTTCTCCATCGGCGGTTGCGAAAATCTGCATCAGATTAGCGGGTATGATCTCAAGCGCCTTGCTGCGCGTGAGAGCGTCGCTCCCAAGGCGCTGGTGTTGTATTTCGATCACTCCACCTGCGTTAACCACAAAGTCGGGGCAATAGAGGATGCCGCGTTGCCTGAGCGCCTCACCATCGCTCGCTGTGCCAAGCTGGTTGTTGGCTGCACCCGCGATAATGCGGGTATTAAGCGTGGGGATTGTTGTAGCACTGATCACGCCACCCATCGCGCAAGGTGCGAGTACATCGCAGGGCTGGCTCAGGATATCGCCATGCGTGCGCGGGATAACACCCAGTTCGGCAATCGCCTTGTCGAGTGAGGGGGCGTAGAGATCAGAGGCAAAGACTGTCCCTCCCTCGTTGCGAATTAACCGGGCCAGCGCAAAGCCCACTTTGCCTACGCCTTGAATTGCCACCGTCTTGCCCGCTAGGGATTCGCTACCACAGTGGTGAGCGAGCGCCGCTTTTATGCCCTTGAACACACCCAGAGCAGTGCTGGGAGAAGGATCGCCCCCACTGGCGCTGTCCTCGACGCCGGAGACAAACGGAGTTTTGCGCGCCACGATACGCATGTCCTCAGGTGTCGTACCTGAGTCTTCGGCAACCACGTATTGGCCATTCAGCGCATGAACTGCCTCTCCCAGAGCTTCAAACTGGACGTCTCGTTTGTCGCGTCTGGGGTCACCTATGATTACCGATTTTCCGCCACCGAAAGGCAGTCGGGCGAGGGCATTTTTGTAGGACATACCGCGCGACAACCGGAGCACATCCGTCATGGCTTGCGCGGTGTTGCCATAGGGGAAATATCTGCAACCTCCCAGCGCCGGGCCGAGGTGGGTGTTGTGCACGGCGATAATGGCTTTGAGGCCGGCGCGCTGGTCGTTAATGCAGGTCACCGATTCGTGTGCGTCGAAGTCGGGATGGTCGTGCAGATTCATCGTTCTCTCCTTGAACTGACTGAATGACACCATGTCTGTCCGGCACTCTACTTTTGGCCCGCCGCTGAATCAACGTCAGTAATAACAATCTGCGCTCTTGTGGGCAGGGCTTAACTGCACTGCAGGCGCGCTGCGCACGAACTTGCATCAAAAAGATCTATTGATGTAACTTTATAACAAATCATAAATAGCAAGGTTAAGGGTATGCCTCAGATAATCCGTGCTGTTCTGCCCGCAGTATTTGCAGCCCTCCTGGCCCCCTTGGTCGCGCAGGCGGGGCATCACGCAGAGGAAAAAGTAGATGACCCGTTGGTGGCAGCTGCGGAGTTCCCCCTGCTGTTTCGCCGCACCACGCTGGTTGTGCGTGACATAGAGACGTCTCTGAAGCTCTACCGCGATGGATTGGGTATGGAGGTGATCTACGACCAAGAGATTAATCGACCACATTCCAGTGAGGATCGTGAACAGCGCTTGCGGCTTATTTTCCTTAAGGCATCGCATGACTATGTTGGGGTTATCGGTCTGATTGATTACGAATATGGGTACCCGGATCACCCCGCCCATACCAAACCCGTTCGGCGAGAGGGCTTTACGCCTGGTAATGCCATCCTGTTATTCAACATCGAGGAGCTTGAAGAGAAGTGGTCGACTATTGAGAGCGCACCGGGGGTTGAGATCATCAGCAAGCCCAAACTGACTTCTTACCCAGGCTACGGCGGCGTCGGCGAGATCCGCGTGCTGGTCTCGAAGTTCTATGACGCCGACGGATATATACTCGAGGTAAATCAAATTCTTCGGGATTGACGAGTCATCACATGGAAAGTGCTGGCAGCCAACTTGCAGATGACCCCGGTCTGGGGCGTCATGCCGGAAATCGCTGGCGGCGGCAACCGCAAAGACGTTATTGCGGGTGTCACCTGTCGATTTTGCTCGATTACTACCCGTCCGGGATGCCTGTCTGATACCAGAGGGATTGCTCGCGCGACGTCAATCGCTATACTGCCGCACCATCATGGTGCGCACGGAGAGGTGGACTTAGATCAAGGCCTATTCCACCCAGATCTCTCAGCTTGTTACACCATATATCGGCGGCACTTGACGATTGGATCGATCCCAATCCAGTGCCACTTTGTTATCTCCCGCATTAGCGTTACCGGGGCGTTGTAAAACGGCTCCACAACAGAGGAATCTTGAATGACCTATCAATACAGATGGTTGACCACCTTGTTCGCATCAATGTTGTGGACATCCATAGCGTTGGGGTCAGAGGCAGACGCGGATGAAGCTGCCGGTTCTGACAGCGCCAAAGAAGAAAAAACCATTGCCGAGTTGATTGAGGGCGATACCGAGTTCGCCGGCTTATTCACCTTTTACCGCGACACCGAAACCGGCAAAACCAGCTTGCTGCTCCAGCCGGCACAGCTACAAAAGGAATACATTTATTTCGTTCATGTCGCTGACGGTGTCGTCGATGCGGGCAGTTTTCGCGGAGCCTATGGCCCCAGCTTTGTTTTTACCATTGAACGTCGATTCGATAAGGTCGCCATCGTTCGGGAAAACACGGCCTTTTACTTTGACCCCGACAATGCCATCTCCAGAGCGTCAGAGGCGAACATCACCAGAGCGGTTCTCGCCGTGCAGCCCATTCTCGCGGAAGATGAGCAAACAGGCGAGCTGCTGATCGATTCGGACAGCCTTTTCCTGTCGGAGGCATTCACCCGGCTGACTCCGGCGTCAGATCCTGATGCCGACCCAAAGGCGAGTTTCAAAGTGGGGGAGTTCAATGCTGAGAAAAGTCAGATCCTGGCGCTACGCAGCTACCCACTCAATACGGATATCGAAGTAGAGTACGTATTTTACAACCCCAAGCCGTTGGTGGGGGGATCAGACGCGGTCACGGACCCGCGCAATATTTCGATCAGGGCTCTGCATAGTCTCATTGAGATGCCCGATAACGATTACCAGGCGCGCCGTGCCGACCCGAGATTGGGTTCATTCAATCAGCAAATTACTGATCTGACCTCGAATGAGGCGGCTCCGTATCGCGATGTCATTAATCGATGGCATTTGGTCAAGCAGAACCCTGATGCGGCAGTATCCGACCCGGTGGAACCCATTACCTGGTGGATTGAAAACACCACACCTGTAGAGTGGCGACCGCTGATTCAGACTGCCGCACTGGAGTGGAATAAGGCCTTTGAGAAGGCCGGATTCAGTAATGCCGTAGCGGTAAAAATCCAGCCCGATGATGCTGACTGGGATGCCGGGGACCTGCGCTACAACGTACTGCGATGGACGTCTTCACCCAACCCACCTTTTGGTGGTTACGGGCCCAGTTTCGCCAACCCGCGCACCGGGCAGTTACTCGGCGCCGACGTGATGCTCGAGTTCTCATTTTTGAACCGCTCGTCATTAGCCCGCGAGCTGATTCAGGGTAAACCCCCTGCCACTGCTCCCGTGCTGTGGCCATCAGAGCATCTGTGCTCGGTTGAGAACGTACTGGGGATGGGTAGTGTATTCGCCAATTTGGCCGCCGACGTGATGGGAGGTAACAGCGCCATTGAGGAGCAGCTGGTCAGGGACCGCATGTATTACCTGATTCTGCATGAAATCGGCCACACCCTTGGCATGAATCACAATATGAAGGCCACCCAGATTCTGGATCTCGAGCAGATTCAGGACCCGCAGGTGATGGAGAGCGGCATTCTGGCGGGCTCGGTGATGGATTATCCTGCTGTGAACTATGCGCCTACCGCAGAGGCGCAAACCCTGTTTTATACGATTGCACCGGGCCCCTACGACGACTGGTACATCGAGTATGCCTACTCACCCGCGTTGGACGACCCTGATGCAGAGCGTGATAGATTGCTCGCCATTGCCGCGCGGTCCTCGGAGCCTGCACTCGCTTTTGGTAATGATGCCGATGATATGCGCAGCCCCGGCACGGGTATGGATCCCCGGGTCAATATATATGATCTCAGCTCAGACTCGATTGGCCACGCGGCGTCGCAAATGGCGCTGATGCAGAGCACGTTAAATAAAATGGCCGACTGGAAACCAGAATCGGGTCAGTCTTATCAACAGACCGTAGACGGCGCTGCGCTGATTGTTCGTTTATGGGGTATTAGCGCGGGTGTGATTTCGCGGTGGGTTGGCGGTGTTTATGTTGATCGCGCTGTCGTGGGTCAGACCCAGGGCAGTGAGCCACTGCGACCTGTCGAGCGAAGTGAACAAAAAAGAGCCATGGAGGCGCTCGCTGAGCACCTGTTCTCTCCTGATGCCTTCGATGTGGATGGCGCGCTGTGGCGCACGACAGCCCCCGAGCGTCGAGGCTTTCAGCACGGCCGCGGCACCGAGGACCCCAAAATTCATGAGGCGGTGCTCGCTAGCCAGCAGCGGGTGCTCGATCACCTGCTACATCCCACCGTGCTGACGCGCATTGTCGACACTACGTTGTATGGCAATGGCTATCCGTTAGAAGAAATGATGAGTGACCTGACCAGCGCCATATTTACCGCTGATATTGAGGGTGTGGTGAATGGTTTTCGGCGCAATTTGCAGATGGAGTATGTGCACAGGCTCATTGACGTTGCCGGCATATCCGGAAAGCCAAATTACAATACATCGGCCCGCGCACTCGCATTGCTCGAACTACTTGGGCTGAGAGATACGCTCATATCGGATAAGTCAGATGACGCAATGACCCGCGCGCACCGGAAATTGCTGGTGATCACCATCGATCAGGCGCTTGATAACGAGACGCGGGGATAAGCTAAAACATGTGGGTCTCCCCGCGGGAGCCGGAGAGCTACGCGGGGCAGTCCACAGGCCGATCGGGGTGGCGAATGAGGGTGAGCACGATTTCACCCACGCCAAATCCCCATTTGCGCATTTTGGATTCATTAACGACCACGTTCTCGCTCACCCGGTACATGCGATCGTCAATGTGTACGTCGATGCTGCCGTCATCCAGCGCAATGCGCAGTGTGTAGTCGAGGAACATCGCGTTACCTTGCCATCGCGCCTTGCCGTCGCCAATAACGTCACCGGCGGTGCCGATATAGGTTTGGTTCCCAGAGGGGGTCAGCGTCCAGATTCGCGTTTGCTGTTCGCCGTCATCAAAAACGAAGGACTCATCAAGCGTACCCACACCATCTGACCAACAGCCCATAATGTCGGCATTGAAGTGGCGAATTGCGGTGCCGGAGAAGTCTTTTACAACACCGTGGGCTGTTAGCGCCCCATTGAAAAAATCCTCGGGAACGAAAGCGGGGGATCGATCTCGGTAATCCTCAATTGAGGCAGTACCGCAACCGCCAGCAACCAGCATGAGCCATATTGGTGCGAAAAGCCTCATCGTACTTGCCAAGCCAAAAGGCTGCGATACGAGATGATTAGGTTCTGTTCCCTGCAGCATGATTTTTTTACCGTATCTTTGATTTCTAGCAATACGGACAGGGCAGGGCGGCGGATTTTTCCAAGTGCGCTTTGCAACTGAAATTTATGTTCTATATGTTGTCGCAACCGGTCCGCAGCGATGAACCGCGTTTTCGAGGGAGTGCAAAGATGCCATGGCGCCTTATGTTGGAAGCAATGCGTTGGATCGGTGGACTTTTAGCTCTGCTGGCGGTGGACCTGTTCGCGGAGCTCTATGTTTTTGAGTGGCTAGAGTGGAATGGCACCGACAAGAACGACTGGTTCTTTATGCTGTGGTGGGCTGTGGTGCTGATCTGGACCCTCGCGTGCGGCCATAGGGTTTGGCGTGGGAAACTCTCTCCCGAAGATAACGCCCCCGACTCCGCCTGATCAACCCATCAAGATTGAATGTTTGTGGCGCTTTACCAGGCGCTGCCCCCCGAACAGCGCCGGCCCAGAGCACTCAGTGCCCGGCAAATACCAGCATCTGTACTGGCATCAGTAACGCCTGCATTCTCAGAATAATGGCGTGTATCACACCCACGGTATCGACCATGTGCAGAAAGAGCGTCTGACCCAGGCCGAGATCGCCTTGTTCCAGCAAATCGTGATTGCTGGTGTAGGCGTTCGCAATGCACTTGCTCCCCGGCATGACGTCCATGAGACCACCTTCGTAAAGTGGTTCCATCACCACTGTCAGCGTTCCCGGGCGCGCGCGCTGCTGTGCGTCAAGCAGTACGTCTGAGGGCTTTAGCTGCCCAGCTGCCACAACTGGCTGCACGCGGGTGACGATCATCGGGATCACCGAGAAGGGCTTGGACATACAGACCACCTCGGTAATGGTGCCTGGCTTGATGACCTGCGCCGACAGCTGATTGAACCCGGCCGCTATTTGAAAACGACCAGACTCTGGGCCGCTGGACGGGATTAATACGCCTGCGGGTCGAAGGATAGGATTCACGTAGTCGCCACGCTGCAAGAAAAATTGCGCAACCTGCCCGTCGACCCCCGCGTAGATTACTGTTTTGTCCAGCGCGACCTGTGCCTGCTCCAGTTGCCGCTGGGCACTCTGGCGTTGCGCGGGTAGCACATCGGATATCTGGGTTTGTGCAGCGGTTATATTGGCTTGGGCTGCCTGTACCCCTCCGCGGCGCTGGGCGACGTTATTCTCGAGACGCTCGATCTCTATCTTGCTGACCAACTGCTGGCCTCGTGAAGCCAGCTCGGATTTTTTGGCCAGTTCGTTCTCTGCTTGTGCCAACGCGCTCTGGGCCTGGACTAGCGTGGCCTGGGCTGCCTCTAATTGAACCTCTGCCTGAGCAAATGCAGAGGCGATTTGATCAAGCTGGCTCTCTGCCAGGTTTACATTGGCAACTTGCGCGCTATCCAACAGGCTAAACAGGGGTTGTCCTGTCTCTACCGCGTCGCCATTTTTTACGAATACCTCTTCTACACGACCACCCCCTTCAGGGAGTAAGGGAATAGTGCGGAAGTAGGGACCGGCATTCGTGGTCGACGGGTGGTAGTAAAACACGATGGTGATTAAGGCCACGGTGAGGATCAGGCAAGCCGTGATCCCCCAGCGCAGTTCGTACCACATCGTGAAAAACGTGATCTGGTCTCCCCATCGCTTGCCTTCGCGATGACGGCGGTAGAGATAATCGGGTAGGACGGTGACGAGAGAGCAAAGAATGAGTTCCAGCATGATTATTGGCCCTCCTCGCTACGAACTGAGTCATTCGGGGACGAGCTCCCCTCCTGCGCGGTCAGCTTTTTTAAGGAATCCGAAATACTGTTGATCGGCGTGAGAAAGTCCGGAAATTTCAGCAACGCGAGAATCAGCGCGGCGACCCAGAATACGTTGTTATGCGTGAACAGCGCCAACAACGCGAGCACCATAATGAGCTGCGATTGCGTATTACTGTGCTTGTGCGCCAGCTGTTCTGGTATGGCATGCAGCTTGAGATAAAAGACGCCGATGACCAATACCATTACGACCACGATGAAGGTGATGGCTGAGAACAGCGGGTCGCTGCCATCGGCGCCACCTACGAAGGGCGGAAGTGTATGTGGTGCCAGGGGGTGGAGCTCTCCGGACATATCGTTAGCCTCAGTCTCAGTAAAAGTTGTGGTCGGCTTATGCCGCTACCAGTTGTTGTTGCCGTGCCATCATTTTTCGCAGGTCATCGGTGGTGAGTGTGCGTTTAATGCCGCCGTCAGGATATAACTGATCTGTCAGTCGTCCGTCAGGGGCATAGAGCTCAAACAGCACCAATGCGCCCTCGGGGCCACCTTGCTCCATGTGTACGTCGCCCGGGGGCATCTTGGCGTAATGCCCCCTTCGCCTGACGGTTGACTTTACGGGTTCGCCATTTTCAAACGTGCTTACGTGCAACTCACCCTCCAGTACTACCGAAGTGGTGGTGCAGAGATGGCGATGGAAGTGACAGTAACGATGCGCGTCCCATCGGTAGAGCACGCTCAGGTGACCCGAGTCATCGATATCGAGGATATGCCCCCAATAGCTGACCGCATAAGGATAGTCATCGGCCTCGTGGTAATGAGCCCAGCTCAGGTCGTCGTGGGCAAGCAAATTAAGCTTCATTGCCAGTGTCTCTCCCGTGTCTCGACAGCCAACACCTGATCATCATGGCGGTTTTGCCTTCCCAGTCAACCAAAGGCATTAAGGTGTCATGAATTGCT
>DFQW01000143.1:0-4412 GCA_002377985.1 Halieaceae bacterium UBA3479
TTGATGCCCGCGCGTCATAGGTCACTCGAACATTTTCATAAAGGTTTCCATGTCAAACTGACTGCCATAGAGCATGGAACTGTTAAGCGCTACATCTGCCGCAATGGCTACAGCAGTTTTGATCTCTTCTTCGGTCGCCCCCGCTGCGCGCGCAAAAGCGGTGTGGGCCGGGATGCAATAGACGCACTTCATTGCAACAGATGCCGATAGGGCAGCCAGCTGGGGGTGCTTCAGCGGAATCGCGCCGTTGAAAACATTCTTCTCGACCGCGGCGTAATACGCCTCAGCAGCAGCTTGCTGCGATTCAGGTCAGTTCAGCAAGGTAGGTTTGCCTTGGACAGGACACCTAGAACAGCGAAAGACGCCCGTCCAAAGCGCACCAACTCACCACCGACAAAATGCTTAGATCACCTGCTTTACCGGCACGCCGCTCGCGAGCAAATAGGATTCAAGCGCTCGGTACAACCTGCGATAACGAAAAAACGGCACCTTCGGGTAGAGGTGATGAATAGCATGATAATTCTGGAAACCCCATAGCAAGGTCATCACGGTGTCCAACCCACCCCGCGCCTGATACACAGTGGTAGTTTTCATGCGCTCTTGTTCGCTGTGGGGGTGATGCACGATCCATGCAAACAAGGTTGTCAAAACGGCGTTGCCCAAAGTATGGCCCGCCACTAAGGTCAGCAGCGTAACGCCGATGTCTGCGCAAAAAATCAGCAGCAGGGCACGGGTCACGAAAATGGCAACATACTCAAGCATAACAATCCGCCTTTCTGCGGCCGTGAAGTGCTTAAAGGTGACGGCAAAGACCCATTCCTTGGGTATCCCCTTGAACCAGACTGCCACCAGCGCGGGCAGTGTATGGGCGGAGAAGGTCATGTCAGGATCGTCTGTGGGGTGATTGGTTGCGCGGTGATGCTTGAGATGACCGCGACGGTGGCCGATAAACGAAACCCCCAACATATGGGATGCCACGTAACCTGCCCACTCATTGATCCAGCGCGACCTGATGCTCATACCCGTAATCGCGCCATGAACGGCGTCATGCACCACCGTGTATGCCGCGTAGGAACAAAAGGCAATGCCCGCGAGCGCCCACCAGGAAAAATGCGGATTGGTCAGTAAATACCCGAGGCAACCACCGTATATCCCCAAGCAAGTGGTTAACAAAAGAGCTGTTGGCCAGGCAAACCCGCCAATATGACTAATCACAATCTTCTGCGCCTGTTGTTCGTTAGCGACCATGGAATAACCCTCTGAGCGCCTGCTCCCCAAAAGAGACGTCAGGTTAACGCGGCCCAACCTTTCGCCCGGTGCAATAGGTGACATACTAAAACCGATGTCACATTTTGCTAAACGTGCATCACACTGGGCCCCGATTAAAGCGGCGGCATCGGTTTTACAGTCTGTTACTGTCGCCCCACAGTGAGAGTGCGCCGGGCCCTCCCCTAATTGTGCGTGTGCACTGATACCCAGCGCGGTGCGGGGCGTGAGACACGCAGGTACACACGTCAAAACAGGATTTTTCGTCCTTTTACACTGGAGCAAGGCCACCATGAAGTCATCTTTCACCACACGTATCGCCACAGCAGACGACCTGGACCCGCTCACCTTATTGTTTGACCAGTACCGGCAATTTTATGGTTGCACGCCAGACTTGGGGGCCGCGGGTGACTGGCTCGCTACCAATATCCAGCAAAACCGGTCAGTGATTTTTGTGGCGCTTGCCGACACAGAAATGCTCGGATTCACCCAACTTTATCCCGCGCTTTGCTCCGTCGAGCTGGTTGACTACTTTGTGCTGTACGATCTTTTCGTGGCGGAAAGTGCGCGCCGAAAAGGTATGGGTCGAGCGCTCATGAACGCAGCCAGAGAGTGGGCAGCGCAACAAGGAGCAGCCCGACTGGATCTGGAAACAGCACGCGACAATAACGCTGGCCAGGCCCTGTACCGTAGCCTCGGTTATCAGGTTGACGAGGTCTTTCTCAAATTCAGCCTCGATCTGAGTCCGTGAATAGGCAAAGGTTTACCGCTTCAGCACTCGCTTACGTTCAGGCCTGCTCTCGAGCCGGGCCGGCCCTGGCGGGTGCGGGCAGCCAGCGTTTGGCGCCGGCTGAACCTGCGGAGTGTGGCACCTACCGGCGACTCAATAGGCTAGTCTCTCCGTGGTCTCGAATTAACCCGTGGGCACCTCGTTAAAAGGAATACCCTTATCGAGGCGGGGCTCCTGCGGCAGTCCCAATACACGCTCGGCAATAATATTGGCCATAATCTCGTCGGTGCCACCGGCAATCCTTAAGCCGGGTGCGCCCATGTAAGCCCGCTGAATAATCCCTGCCTTAACCGCCAGCTTCTCATCTGCAATCACGCCGCTGGCGCCGAGCAGATCCATGAGATAAGACGCCATGGCCTGCATTTTCGGCGCACCCACCAGCTTACCGATGGAATTCTCCGGACCGGGCAGTGCACCCCGCGAAAGAGCGGTTAGCGACCGGTAACCCGTGTACTTAAGCCCCGCTTCCTGCACATGCCAATCGGCAATCTTCGCGCGCAATGCGGCGTTCGCCAGCGCCGGCTGACCGTCTATCTCAAGATCTTGAGCAACTGACAATACCAGTGAAACATCCATTTGACCGAATCCACCACCAATGGCCGCCCGCTCGTTCATCAGCGTCGTCAGCGCTACCTGCCATCCCTGGCCCACCTCCCCCAGCCGACAGCTGTCTGAGACTCGCACATCAGTAAAATAAACCTCATTGAAATCTGCGTCGCCTGTCAGCTGCTTGATCGGCTTTACCTCAACACCCGGCGCTTTCATATCAACGTAAAAATAACTGAGCCCCTTATGCTTGGGTACGTTGGGATCGGTGCGCACGACGATGACGCCGTAATCGGAATAATGGGCGCCCGAGGTCCAGATTTTCTGGCCATTGATAATCCACTCGTCACCATCCCGCTCCGCCCGGGTCCGCAAGGCCGCAAGATCGGAACCCCCCGCCGGCTCCGAGAACAATTGGCACCAGACCTCCTCGCCGCTGGCCAAGCGAGGTAGAAAACGGGCTTTGTCCTCATCGCTGGCCCACGCCATTAAGGTTGGGGCAATCATGCCCTGGCCGATCAAAAAGAAGTTGGCAGGCAATTCGTAGCGCGACTCTTCCTGCCGCCATATCACCTCCTCGATAGGTGAGGCGCCTCGACCTCCGAATTCCGGCGCCCAACCAATGCAGGCCCAGCCGGCATCATATTTGCGCTTCTGCCATGTCTTGGCCTGCTGTAACGGCGTGAGCGCGCGAAATCCATCATCAGTGGGAACATTCTCGGCCAGCCACCCGGCCGCTTCCTCGCGAAAGCGCGCTTCTTCAGGCGTGTCATTAAAGTCCATGATTATTTCCTCACGCTGCAGCGACTGACTGACGGCCTAATGCATCGACAAGCCTGTCCTGCCAGACCGATTCACTGCCAACAACCAGACTCAATAGCTTGGCTCGTCGATAATAAAAGTGGCAATCAAACTCCCAGGTGAATCCCATACCGCCATGGGTCTGGATATTCTCTTCGGCGGCAAATGTCGATGCCTGAATGGCGGCAACCCGCGCGGTCGCCGCCGCAAGGGGTAGTTCATCACTGTCTTCGGCCAAAGCCCAAATGCCGTAATACGCATTGCTTCGCGCCAATGTGTTTTTGACATACATCGCCGCTAACTTGTGCTTGATCGCCTGATAAGAACCAATCGCCCGGCCAAAGGCGTAACGCTGCAACGCATAATCCCGCGCCTGAATCAGGGCCGATTCTGCGACCCCCAGCTGTTCCCAGGAAAACAAGACAGCTGCGCCATCGAGCAAACGATTCCATTGGGCTTGTGTCACCGGTTTATTACCCAGACGCTCGGTTGGCGCTTCCTGGAGAACAAGGTTGCTGTGACCTCGACTGCTATCCAGCGTCAGCACCGGTTCGATGGTGACCCCGTCTTGCTTCAGCGGCACCAGACAGAGTTCAAGCTCTGAGCCCGTGCGCGCCAAAACGACCGCCACATCGGCCACCGCCGCATCGGCCACTGTGGTCTTGGTTCCACTGATGCTATCGGCCGTGCGTTGGGTCTGTAATTGCTCCAGCGCCAGCCGGCCCGGGCGCTCAGCCATGGCAAATGCGGCCACACATTCGCCGCTGGCCAATCGGGGTAGCCAAGCAGATTTCTGCCCCTCTGTTCCGAAGCGATTGATCGCCTCGCAGGCCAGATAGACAGAGCTACTGAAGGGCACTGGCGCCACCGCCCGACCCAGCTCTTCCGCAATGACGGCCAGCTCGTAATAACTCAACCCCAATCCACCGTATGCCTCGGGGACCGTTGTTGCCGTCCAGCCCATGTCGGCGATTTTTCGCCACAGCGCCTGATCCCATCCCGAGTCACC
>DFQW01000143.1:4758-24235 GCA_002377985.1 Halieaceae bacterium UBA3479
AGCATCTGCTGTTCTTCAGAAAATTCAAAGTTCATGTGTTTATCCCGGGGGTTTACCCCTAGATTAGCAAAAGTCAGGCATTGCGCTTATGCCGTAGCTAACAGGTGAGGTGTTTGATCCCGCAAACGGTGATAGCGGAGTGGCGCTGTGAAACCGAGCTCGGCGCGCACCGCATCGAGGGACTGCGCCAGCTTCTCCTCCCACTTGATCTCGACCATCCACGCCGCGTTTCGGCCAATATCCGCGCCTTCCTTAATTAACCACCGGATATCAAACTGCGGCACCTCGCGGAGATACTTCCACTGGCCGATCTTCACTATAAAACTGATACCGCGGTTCGGGGTTTGTGTTTTCATGAACGACAACAGGCTCAGCTCGCCCACAGGGTCGCGACCGTAGCCGGTCATCACATGCTGCAGGTCATGAATATCTCTGAGCCGGTCGGCCAGCCAGATCTCGTCCTCGGATAACCCGCGATAAATATCGTAGCGCGAGGGCGTCTCGCTGGACGCGATCAGCCCGTCTGCCGATAAATTCTCGCCGTGAACAAAGTCGCAGTAGACCCGCCCGATCGATCCTTCGGGCAGGCTAAGTAACCACTCGCGGTTATTGAGCCGCTCTACAATGTTGGGCTTCTCCCGAAGCAGAGTCCGGCCCCTCTCCGAGCGACGGAGCCGCCTTAGGGCAGCGCCGAGGCTGTCGCCTTTGAGCGCCTCGATAATATGGAAGACTTGCGTGGTATCGTCCGGATTTTTCAGTAGCTCACGCATGGCGCGCCAAGCCCGGAGAGGCTCAACACGCTGACGCGCCAACATCGCCTTTAATCGTCTCATTCGCTTCTCTATCTGCCCAGCGCGTTGGCGTGGGCTGCCTTGCCGACTCACAACCACGCCATCACAGGTACTGTCGCGTACCGGGTAGCCCGCGAATCAAGCAACTATAACAAATAGGACAGCGGTGATTAACGCACCCAACAATGCGTATGGCAGTTGCGTTATCGCGTGCTCGTGGGTTTTGCACCCTGCCCCCTGCGCTGACAGCACCGTGGAATCTGAATAAAAACAGGCATGGGAACCAAAACCGCTGGCCGAGAAAAGCGCACCCATCACCAGCGGGATGCTGACATCAAAGGTCTGCGCCAAGGGGAAGGCGATTGGCATGGTAATGGCAATAACGCCCCAGTTGGAACCCGTGGTAAAGGACAACAAAGACACCGTGACGAAGACCACTACCGGCAGTAATTCGGCTGTCATAAAGGGTGACACGGCGTCGATCACATACGGAGTCAATCCCAAACGATCATTGGCCTCCACAAAAACAAAAAGGGTCAGCAGCATCGAGAGCACCGGCACCATCGATTTAATGCCGTCTACGCAGGTATCGAACAAGTCAAACAGTGGCATTACCCGCCACAGTGCGTAATACACAAATGTGAACAGAATGGCTGCAATAACGCCCCGCAACAAATCAATGCTGGGGAACACGGTGAAAAACACCAGAGCAAAAATAGGGAAGAAAAAAACCATCATACTGCCCCGGGAGCTTTCCTCAACCGCCAGCGCATTGTCCTCATGGATGCCCAAATCACCGGTCGTCTCGGCCCGATGCTCGGCGCGGCGCATGGCACCGACGAGAGGAATAATGCCCATCGCCACTAACGGTACAATGAGAATGGCCACAATCGGATAGAACATGTAAGGGATGGTCTCGACAAAGACTTGCAACCCCTCCCCTTCGGCTGCCACGCCGTTTTGCTCGAGGAGACTGGCGAAATAAGCGCCCCAACTCGACAGGGGAATGAGCAAACAGAGCGGCGCGGCGGTTGAATCAACGACATAGGCGAGCATGGCCCGGGAGGTACGAAAGCGATCTGTCACTGCCTTCATGGTGGCACCGACAGTCAGGGAATTGAGATAGTCATCCAGGAAGATGACCAAGCCCAATCCCCAGGTGGCCAGCAAACTGCCGCGCTTGGTCTCAATGCGGTCGATCAGCGCACGCCCAAACGCGTGCGAACCACCACCCTTTACCAAGAGTCCAATGAAACCACCGTACAGGCCACATACCAGCATGACCCAGGCGACATCCTCGGTCATGAGCACCTGCAATGTCGCCCCCGCAATCGCATCCAGAAACGCAGCACCTTCCAAAATAAAGAAGGCGAATAGCGCTCCCGCGAGCACTGACTCCAGCGTACGATGACTCCAGATGGCCAGCGCCAGTACCAGCACCGTGGGAAGTAACGCGACTAAACCGTAATCCATTGCCAAGACGATCCTGATCGAATCAGGCCCGAGCGCGGGCGAGGGCTACTATTAGCGCACCAAATGTCCTTTTAGACGAGTGGTTAGAACGGCAGTTTTGGGGTTTTTACGCTTGGTTCTCGCGCCTTCAAAAGTGTAATGTTCAACATTTGAAAGGGCCAACCCCTTCGCTCAAGGCTAGTTCACGTGTCACTCTCTCATTTGCTGAAGCAGATCGCTGAATCAGAGCCGGGTCCCGAGACCTGCGCGCTGTTCGATTTCGACGGGACCATCATCTCGGGATACTCCGCGACCGCCTTTCTGAAGGACCAGATCTCTCGAGGGGAGCTGTCTCCCGCGGACCTCATTCAGCTGACACAGGCGGCGACCCGGTTTGGTATCGGTTCGCTGGGCTTTTCAGCGCTGATGGCAGTCCACGCGCAATATCTGGCGGGTCGCTCCGAGAGCGAATACACCGCTAACAGCGAGCGGCTGTTTCGACGCGCAATCGCCAAACTCATTTATCCTGAAGCGCGACAACTCATCGATGCGCACCGCGCAAAGGGGCATAGCATTGCGATTATCAGCTCAGCCACGCCCTATCAGGTTTTACCGGCAGCGAGAGACCTCGGAATAAACGAGGTATTCGCCACCGACCTTGAGGTACTGGACGGATATTTCACCGGTGGCGTCGTCACGCCCACGTGCTTTGGTGAAGGTAAAGTACGCGCCGCCGAGACTTTTGCAGAGAAGCACGGCACTTCGGTTGATCGCGCCTTTTTTTACAGTGACAGCACCGATGATATTGAGCTACTCGAACACGTCGGCCATCCGGTCGTGCTGAACGGCAGCAATTCATTGCGGGCCATAGCGAGAGAAAAGCGCTGGTCGAGTGCTGACTTTTCTAGCCGCGGCAATGCGACCGGCGGCGAGATCCTGCGATCACTCGCCGCCACAGGTTCGCTGGTGAGTAGTTTTATGATGGCGCTCCCCTTGTACGCCCTCAGCGGCTCCCGTCGCGACGCGGTCAATTTTTCTATCTCGCTGTTCGCCGACACTGCCAGCGCACTCATTGGGATGAAACTGGATGTTCGTGGACGCGAAAATCTCTGGAATAACCGCCCGGCTATTTTCATGTTTAACCACCAGAGCAACGCCGATATGTTGGTGATGGCCAGCCTGATCCGACGAGATATCGTGGGGATTGGCAAACGCGAACTGAAAAACCTTCCCATCATCGGCCCGCTATTGGGGGCCACGGGAGTTGTGTTCATTGATCGGAGTAACCGTCAGGCAGCGATAGACGCCATGGCGCCGGTGGTTGACACCATGAACAAGGAGCGCAAAAGCCTCGTGCTGGCACCCGAGGGAACCCGGGCGCCGACACGGAAACTGGGTGCTTTTAAAAAAGGCGGATTCCATATCGCGATCCAATCAGGCCTTCCCATCATCCCGGTGGTCATCCATAACTCGGGAGATATCTCACCCAAGGGTGATCCTATCTTCCGTAGCGGCACAGTCCATGTCGATGTCTTACCCGCCATCGACACATCATCTTGGTCTGTCAAATCCATTGATGAGCATGTTGCTCAGGTGCGTAATGCTTTTGCACGGACACTGGGACAACCTGAACTCTCGGTGCAGGAGACAGCGGAGCTGCAACGCAGCACACCCGATGATTTGAAGCCCGAGGTTCGCGGCCAGCGAACCAAGGTGCGGAATACCGCGGAAAAGGTCTTGACCGGGGCACGCAACGCCCCCGCACAAGGCCGAAAAACAGGAGCTCCCCTCCCCTCGGCGCTGGATAACTTCCTGAACCTCGACGAGCAAGAGACTCCGGCCACAAGGCATTGAGTGAGCGCGCGCTCCTGCAGATGGCCACAAACTTGACCCGAAACACGGTGGTCGCCTGATGCCCATCGGTGCTAATCCCTGGCCGGACGGTGATGCTCCCGTCATTTTTCTGCTCGACGCCCGCGGCAGCTTTGACAGAAGCCTGCTGGAGCGCAGTATCGCTGCGCACAGCATGGCTGACCGCGCTAACGAGATCGTCTCTCTGGATCTACGCGATGATCGCAAATCACTCTCGGTGCAGGATCTCGTCAGTGCAATAACGCGTTATCCCGAGGCGATCGTGGCGCCGCTTAGACTGTGTTGGACGCGTCCCGATCAGATCGCCAGTAAAGGACCAAAACTGACGGATATCTTTTCCAGCGGTGACGGTAGCCCACCGCGATGGCTGGCCGGCATCATCGCCCGACGCCACCCAGACAGGCTACACGTGACGCTGGGTGAACCCGGAACATTGGTCGCGATGGGCGAACGGTTTCAATCTAAATCCGACTTGGCGCCCAATGCAGCGATAGAGTCGTTTGCGGTCTTTGTCGCGCGTCAAGCTGCCATCGTCATGGATATTGCCGAGCGGCAGTTAATCGGCGGACGCTACAAAGTTCCGCGCTACGTACGCCAAAGTATCCGAAACAGCCGAAGCTTCAGAACCGAACTCCTCACGATTGCCAACGACAGCGGCAAACCGATAAAAGTGGTGAAGGCCGAGGCCAAGCAATACCTACGCGAGATGATTTCGATCCCCACGCGATTCTGGCTCGATGTGTGGGCCAAGCTGTGTAACCTCGGTCTGGGTCTGGGCTACGACAAAACGCTGCAATACGACGCCCAGGACCTCGAAAGAGTCAGACACATCGTGCGCAACTACCCGTCGGCGCTCCTGTGGACACATAAAACCTATATCGACGGCTTTGTCGTGCCAAAAATTCTCTTCGACAACGACTTTCCGATGCCGCATTTTTTTGGCGGCGCCAATTTGAATATTCCTGTATTGGGGTTCTTCCTCAGGCGCGCAGGCGCGATCTTTATTCGTCGCAGCTTTCAGGACAACGAGATTTATAAACTCAGTCTGAAGCAATACATCGGCTACCTCATGGAAAAGCGCTTTCCCATGACCTGGTCTTTCGAGGGCACACGCTCACGGCTGGGCAAATTGATGCCACCAAAATATGGATTATTGAAGTATGTGCTGGAGGGTGCGCACCATGCGGGGGCTCGCGATATACATATCATCCCGGTTTCGGTCTCCTATGATCTGGTGCGCGATGCAGAAGAATACGCGCGAGAACAATCGGGGGTACCCAAGGCGCCCGAGTCTGTCGGCTGGTTGGTAAGATATTTGCGCAGTCTGGCGCGACCCATGGGCCGCATTCACGTCGACTTTGGTGAACCGGTTAAGCTCGACAAAGCACCGCTGCCCGATGACACCCTTGCGATCTCTAAAATTGCTTTTCAGGTTGCTGTTGAAGCCAACAGAGTCACACCCGCCACGTTTCCCGCCGTTGTCTCGTGCTCGCTACTTGGTGCTTTTCCCCGCGCCCTCACCGAGGCCGAAGTCGTTCGCGAAGTGAGTGATATCACCCTCTGGGCGACGACACGAGGAGTCAGATTGTCGCCGGATTTCAACGCGAATTACGCCGACAATATGCCAGCGCTTCTGGGCAATATGATCGATGAAGGCATTATCACGCGATTTGATGCCGGGCCCGAGACGGTTTATGGCATCGCAGAGGGTCAAGCCGCTATCGCCAGCTTTTACCGCAATACCATCGTCCACTTTTTTCTGCATCGCGCTGTGGCAGAACTGGCACTGCTCGCCGTGGCTGAAAGAACATCAGATGCACCAACAATGGAGCGATTTTGGGGTGAAGTTCGAAAGCTCAGGGACCTGTTCAAATTCGAATTCTTCTATCCCGAAACCCATGCATTTGAGGCCCAGATCGATGAAGAACTGAGCCGCGAGGCACCCGAATGGCAAACACTCCTAGAAGATGACGCCGGCAACGCCCGCATCCTGCTGAACGCCCTGTCGCCCAAGGTGGCGCACTTTACGCTGATGATTTTTGCCGAGGCTTACAGTATTGGCGCCGACATATTACTGCGGTTCGGTGACGAACCGGGCTTTGGTGAGGAGGCGTTTATCGGTCGATGCATGAGCTATGGCAAGCAGGCATACTTGCAAAGAAGAATCAGTAGTGAGGCATCCATTGGAAAGCTGCTGTTTGCCAACGCGTGGAAAATGTTGACCAGCCGTCATTTGATCGAGTCGGGTGAGGGGCGAGTCGCCCAAGCGGAGGCCTTGAACCAAATAATCCGGCGGCTCGAAGTGATTCGCGCACTGAGTATCGCCCAGCGCGGTGCCAATACGTTACGGGATGCAGCTCGTGAAGCCATTTAAAATAGCGGTGCTTGGGGGTGGGTCGTGGGGCACCACCACAGCCTCTGTAATAAGCCGTAATTGCACGTCTGTGCTATGGGCGCGGGACACCGCCATCGTTGATGCGATCAACAGGGAACACCGAAACCCTCGTTATCTGGGCGATGCTGCCCTGAACCCTAAACTGAGGGCGACGGCGGAGATTGGCGAGGCCGTCAGTGGCGCTGATGCCGTGCTCATCGCAGTACCCAGTAGCCACTTCCGGGAAGTCCTCAGTAACGCACTGCCTGACATTACTGATGCCGTCCCGGTCATCAGCTTGAGCAAAGGATTGGAAAAACACACCCGGATGCGGATGACAGAAATTATCCGCGAAGTGGCGCCAGCGAGCATTTCCGGGGTGCTTACCGGGCCCAACCTGGCGCGTGAAATTGTTGCCGGCCAGGCCGCAGCCAGTGTGTTGGCACTCGAGAACCACGAGGCTGCTTTGGCTCTCCAGGGGGTGCTCAATGCAGGACTGTTCCGGGTCTATACCAACGACGACGTGATTGGTTGCGAACTCGGTGGCGTATTGAAGAACATCATCGCTATTGCCGTAGGCATGGGTGACGGGTTGGGAGCGGGGGACAATACCCGCGCCGCTTTAATCACCCGGGGATTGGCGGAGATGAGTCGTCTGGGCAAAGCACTCGGGGGAAGAGCGGAGACTTTTGCGGGACTCGCGGGCATGGGGGACATGATTGCAACCTGCACCAGTCCCCAGAGCCGAAATCGTCATGTCGGCATAGAGCTCGCCAAAGGTCGACGTATCGACGACATCATCGATAGCATGCACATGGTGGCTGAGGGTGTAAAAAGTGCACCCACCGTTATTGAACTGGCCCGTGAGAACCAGATCAGCTTGCCGATTAGCGAAGACGTGTATCGGGTGATCACCGGGGAATCCAACGCCCGCGGCGTCTACCGTGGCCTATTGCGGGTCGCGGCCGGAGCCGAATCAGAGCCAGGCTAGGATTGCCCACGATACTGGCTGTTACTTTGCGCAGTGTGACAAATGCCATGGCGGGAGCCTGCGGTTTTGTCTACGCTTTCCCAAGCTCGCCCTGCCTCAGAAGGATCTGATAGATGACGCGGTACACCCTGCCGATGCCTTACATAAAAAAACTTTTTACCGCCATGCTGGCTGCCTCGCTGCTGAGTTGCGCGACCAGCCCGACTGGCAGAAGTCAGTTTATTCTCATCTCGCCGGATGCCGCCATTATTGAATCGGAAACGGCCTACCTCGATACGGTTCGTCAGCTCGACGAGGAGGATAAACTCGTGAGCGACCCGCTGACGGTTGCACGTGTCGCCCGTATTACCGGTCAGCTGGTGACCAAGGCGGTCGCAGATTATCCAGAGAGTGCCGACTGGAAATGGAGCGTTGCCATTGTCGACGATACCGAAACCGTTAATGCCTGGTGCATGGCGGGCGGCCGAATGGCGGTTTACACCGGCCTATTTGATCAACTGGCGCTGACCGATGATGAGTTCGCGCAAATTATGGGGCACGAGATTTCCCACGCCCTCGCGAACCATACGGCCGAGAGAATGTCGCGGGCGATGGCGACATCGCTGGGCGTCGCCATGATTGGCGCGGCATCGGATAACAGCGGAGTGGCCGTCGCGGGCGCTGCAGCGTTAGCGACCGTTGCCCTCACGCTACCCAATAGCCGGGAAGCAGAAAATGAAGCCGACATAATGGGAATGATATTGGCAACTAAAGCGGGTTTTGATCCCGAGGCGGCGGTTACGCTGTGGCAAAAAATGGGCGATCTCAACGATGATCGCCCGGCGGAGTTCTTGAGCACCCATCCCGCCCCGGAGAACCGGCAGGCGGCGCTCAACGCCATGATCCCCAGCATGCTCAAGATCAACCCGGACCGCAACAAGCCATCAATCTACCCGGTGGAAATAGTGCGCGAAGGTTGAAGTTAATGCCGCTGGATGTGCAAAAAGTGTAGATGGTCCTCATATTGGTTGAGGATATCGACAATGAGCTGCTCTTCTGTCCAGCCCATGACATCGTAATCCTGCCCACCTTCGGCGAGATGCACCTCGGCTCTGAAGAACCGGTCCTGACGATCCCTATCATTTCGAGCTACACCCAAGGAGACATCCGGCAAGGGCAGGCTTCGCGCGCGCACTTCATAGACAAAATTGACTTCTTCGCCATGCGACACGATCAACCGTGCTATCACCTCTGAATCATCTACCGTGACATTTGCTACCACACCCTTATCTGCGAGCGCATTCGCGAACGACTGCATAGCCGGTACCACTGCATCCCGCTGAAAAACCCGCACCGTTGCTTGATCCGGATAATCCAGCAGCAGGTTGAGGCGATCCCGCCACCCCTCAGCCGCCATCGTGGGTGGGGTATGAATCGAGTGCGCTTTTCGCTTTGCACCATCAACCACCAGGGCTCGACCAAACCCCCACATCGCTCCCAGAGTCGCCACCGCAAAAGGGAGTGCACTGGCAATAGTTGCGGTTTGCAGGGCCTGCAAACCGCCGCCCCACAGCAAAAGAGAAGCCGCCAGCGCAATGACGAAGGTCCAGATGCTGCGCTGCAATGCGGGGGTGTTATCGACGCCGTTGGCGCTCAGCATGTTGAGCACCATGGCGCCACTGTCAGCCGAGGTCACGAAGAAAATCACAATCATGAGCAGCGATATCACGCTGAGCAGTTCGGTAGCGGGTAAAAACTCCAGAAAACGAAACAAGCCCACCGCGGGGTTTTCCTGCACCGCAGTCCCCAATTCGACAAAGCCCTGATTGGTGATGACATCCAGCGCGCTGCCACCCAAAACTCCCATCCAGAGGCAGATAAACAGCGTGGGCACAACGGTCACACCCACCAAGAACTCCCGAATCGTTCTCCCCTTGGAGATGCGTGCCACAAACACGCCAACAAAGGGCGCCCAGCTGATCCACCAGCCCCAGTAGAAGATAGTCCAGCCGCCAAACCACTCCGTGGGCTCATAGACGTACATGTCGAGGGTGCGAGGAACCAATCCCGCCACATACGCCCCAAAATTTTGCAGCGTTCCCGCCAGCAGCAGCGCAGTGGGACCTGTGAGCAAGATCAGCAACAGCAACATGACCGCAAGCACCACATTGATCTCTGACAGACGCTTGATACCCGAGTCCAACCCCAAAATCACCGACGCAGTGGCCAGCGCCATCGTCGCAAAGATGAGTCCGACCTGAACCCACACATCGATGGGCAAACCAAACAGGTAGTTAAAGCCCGTATTGATCTGGAGTACCCCCAAACCCAGGCTTACCGAGATACCACAGGTGGTGCAGATCACAGCAAATATGTCTACCGCGGCACCGACAGGTCCGTGAATGCGCTCACCGATAAGCGGGTAAAAGGCCGACCTCAGCGTGAGTGGCAGATCGTGCCGATAGGCAAAGTAGGCCAGAATCATAGCCACGACGGCATAGATCGCCCAAGCCGTAAAGCCCCAGTGGAAATAACTGATCTGAATGGCTTCGGTGGCCGCCGCGGGCGTGCCGCCAGGGCCCGTTGGGGGCGACAAGAAGTGCATCACCGGCTCGGCGATCCCGTAAAACATGAGGCCTATGCCAATACCCGCCGCAAAAAGCATCGAAAACCAAGAGCCGTAGCTGTACTCGGGCTCAGAGTGGTCCGGACCTAGCTTGATATCGCCATACCGCGAGATCGCAAGGCCAATGACCACCACAGAGACCAAACCGGCGATAAACACATAGAACCAGCTAGCGGTATCGACAATAAGCGCCTGGAGTCCAGCGAAAGGATCACTGCCCTTCTCCGGAACCAACAGCAGCAAAAAGATGGCGCCGAATAACAGAATTAAAGCGGGGTAAAATACCGTTTTATCAATGATATAGCGTTGCTCAGCAGGCTCAGACATCGGACTCTCTTTGCATTATTCGCACCCAGTGTAACCGAAGCAGGCGCGTCTTCATCCAGCGCGCTATCCAGCGCTAACGGGCCGTATCTGCTTTTCCAAGGCAGAGGGCCAAATAAACGGCAGCGCCAGAGGGAAGTGAATCGCGCTCCGGGCAAAGCAACTTACTTGTCTCCGACAAGTGTCGAATTTGCACGAAGCGACCATAATCGGTAGGGTATCGGGACATAACGATAAAGATTTCGCTTTTTCTGCCATTACACAAACAAGGGAGTCACTATGTCTCATCCCCATCGTTTTCAACGCACCCCCCTTGCCGCAGCGCTGGGTGTGGCACTACTGCCCATCGTATCCACGCCGGTGCATGCAGCGCTGGAAGAAGTAGTGGTAACCGCAACCAAACAGTCTGCGAGCATGCAGGACGTGCCGGTTGCGGTTTCCGCACTGACGGAAGAGACCCTGAACCAGCGGGGTATCTCCAACTTTAATGACTACCTCATTGAGTTGCCAAATGTATCAGCCGGTGGCGCAGGCCCCGGGCAGAGCACCATGTATATCCGCGGTGTCGCGTCGACCACTCCCGCGCTGACTATTTCGGGCGTAGCAGGCTTGAGCCCCAACGTGGCGCTTTATCTCGACGAACAACCGATGGCGCAGCCCGGTCGTAACCTCGATATTTACATAGCAGACATTAACCGCGTAGAGGTGCTGGCAGGGCCCCAGGGCACGCTGTTCGGTGCTAGCTCGCAGGCGGGGGTGGTAAGACTGATTACAAACAAACCTGATACCTCCGGCTTCTACGGACGCGTCCAGGCGGGCGCCTCGACAATGAAAGATGGCGAGGCGAATTACAATGTCAGCGCCATGCTGAATATTCCCGTCAGCGACAACTTCGCCATTCGTGGCGTCGTATTCAGCGACGAGAAAGGCGGCTATATCGATAACGTAGCGGGCACGCGAACTGCTTTAGAGAGTGCTCGATTCAGAACAGCAGACACTATTCGATCAAATGGAACGCCAGTCGGATTCCGAGCCGGGTTCCAGTCGGGCGTCACCGACTTCAGCAACGTGACCTTCCTCGAAGCCAACAATGCGGCCCTGGTAGAAGATGACTTCAACGACACGTCCTACTCAGGTGGCCGCGTGAGTGCGATGTGGGACATCAACAGCAACTGGCGTCTTACTGTGGGCGCTATGGCTCAAAAAATTGAGAGTGACGGCACCTTTTATGTGGACCCTAACCTGGGTGGCGACTACGAAATCCAGCGGTTCGAAAAAGAGTTTATTGAAGATGAGTACACCAACTTTCACTGGACCCTAGAAGGTCGTATTGGCGCTTTGGAAGTGCTCTATACCGGTGCGTTCACGGAGCGCGAAACCGATCAGCGCACCGATTACTCAGACTATCTGTTTATCGGTCAGTACATTCCCTACTACATCTGTGACTACTATGTGTCTTACACCGGCTATTCTCCTGCCGGTGCAGGCATCCCTTCGGGCACCTGCCAAGCGCCGAACCTCTACACCACGAATAAAGTGGACAGCGAGTTCACCAGTCATGAAATCCGCTTCAGCACCGATCAAGACAAGCGGATGAGAATCACCGCGGGCGGCTTCTTCAGTGAGATGGAGCTCACCGAGATGGTGGACTTCTCATACCCAGGCAATAAATTTGTCGACTCATGGGGTGGCGGTTACAACGGCACCGGCTTCGGCTTCCCGGAAAACTACAACTATCCCTACGATGGTCAGGGTGGTTACAAAGTAGGGGCGGGCCCCTACCCAAGAGACACCGTATTCCGCAACGATATCCTGCGGACCGATGACAGAATGGGTATTTTTGGTGAAGTCACCTTTGATCTAACGGACAGCTTGTCGATCACGGGCGGTCTGCGCTGGTTCGACTACGAGGTAGACCTCGCTGGTAGCGCCAACTCATCCTTCTATAACATGTCTGGTACTGACTACAACAAGTTCGGCACCAACATTAATGACCTGTATGACGGCGACCAGTCAATCCGCTGGACTTACTCTGGCTTCTTCCCGTACGAAGCGAGCCCCGTCTATACGCCTAATAACCTGCCCTCACAGGACGATCCCAACTACCAGCGCATCGTTAACAGCATCTACGCGCCGGATAAAGCGGAAGACGACGGGGTGATCGGTAAGGTAACGCTGTCATACCGACCCAATGATGACCACCTGTGGTACGTAACCTGGTCAGAGGGTTTCCGCACAGGTCTCTTGAACCGCCCGGGCGGTGCTTATCAGGCTGAGAATGATTACACCGTGCCGTTTGACGTGAAATCAGATGAGCTTATCAATATTGAGCTGGGTTGGAAGCTCGATATGCTAGACGGCAACCTGCGCTTCAACGGTTCAGTGTTCCGTCTGGATATTTCAGATCTGCAGACCACGATTTTTGATACCAGTATCGTCAACCTATTCTTCTCGGATAATGCCGCCGATGCCGAAGTCACCGGCATGGAAGGTGACATCACCTGGGCAGCCAGTAACAATCTGACCATGGGTCTTGCTTTCTCCTTCCTGGATACGGAAATTACCGACGTGCTCAACCCATCGAAGGATGTGCAAGAGGGCTTCGAGCTCGCCTACGCGCCCGAGTTTCAGGGGAACTTCTGGGCGCGCTACGAGTGGACTATGGGTAATGGCTGGACAGCTCATGTCATGCCCAGCATTGCTCACTCGGCAAGCTCCTACAGCGACATTATTGCGATCAACCGTATGGATGTGCCGAGCTGGACTGTGGCCAACATTACAGCTGGAGTCCGGGCCGATAAGTGGATGGTAGAAGGGTTCGTCAGCAACCTGACGGACGAAGAAGTCGTGACCGGCGCTAACTACGTTAACGACCGAGAGCGGCTGGCGCTCGCGCCGCCCACCACCATGGGGGTTCGTGTCTCGTTTGATTTCTGATCGATATTGAACCAACAGCGCTCTTGAAAAAGTGCCCCTGTCGGGGCACTTTTTTTGTCTGACGATGCCAATCTTACCGAGTTTCACTATGCCATCTTCTGCAGCCGATTTTTCTGATGCGCTGAATCACATTCAGCAACTCATTCAACGCGGCGCCGTACAAGATGCCCTGACCGCCATTGAGTCCCTACCCGAGGCAGCGAAGACATCGCGCATGGGCCTATATATGAATGGCGTCTGCCTGCGCCACGCACAAGACTTCGCGCAAGCCGAGCAGGTGCTGTTGCAACTCGTAGCACAACACCCCAACTACGGGCGCGCATTTCAGGAGCTGGGGCACCTGTACAGAGACGCAGGGATGCGCCCGGAAGCGCTGGGCGCTTACGGTACCGCTTGTCATTTAAATCCGGGGCTAAAGGCAAGCTGGGCAGCACAAGCCCATTTCCTCAGCGATGGCTCGCAGCCCGAGAGGCTGACACAAATCCAGCAGCGCCTGCAGTGGCTTGAGTCACTTCCGCCCAACCTCGCTGCCAGCTGGGATTTACTTCACGAGGGCAAACTGCACAAGGCTGAACAGCTGTGCCGTCAGTTTATGCAGCAGAACCCCCAGCACATCGATGGAATGCGCATTCTCGCGGAGATCGCTGCACGCCACGGCGTGCTAGAGGATGCTGAGTTTCTGCTCGAGAGTGCAGTGGCTTTTGATTCTAGCCATCGACAGGCGCGGATGGACTACGTGCAGATACTCAGCAAGCGCCAAAGGTTTCAGCGCGCTGTGGATGAGGCGAAAGCACTTCTGGAACAAGCACCGGAAAATCCCCAGCTGCAATCTCTCTACGCCATTCAGTGCATGCAGCTAGGTGACTATCAGACTGCACTGGAACTCTTTGAGCAAATCCTTAGTCGCGTGCCTCACGATCCAGTCACCCATGTGTCCAAGGGGCATGCGCTTAAGACCTGCGGTCAGACGGATGAGGCAATCTCGGCTTACCGCGCGGCGCTGGCAGCACAGCCATTTTACTGCGACGCATGGTATTCACTGGCCAATCTCAAGGTGTATCAATTCAGTGACGAAGAAATTGCCACCATGGAAGGGCTTGATCAGAATCCGCATTTGGGCGGGCAAGACCGAGTCTATCTTCAGTTCGCACTGGGCAAGGCGTTTGAGGACCGTAAAGATTACGAACGTTCCTTTCTTCACTACGCCAAAGGTAACATCACCAAAAAAGCTCAACTGCAGTATCACGCTGAGGGCACTTCGAAAGAGTGTGATGAGCAAATCGCTGCGTGTACCCGCGAGCTCTTCTGCCGTGAAACCGGGTGCGCGGCACCGGACCCGATTTTTATTCTGGGACTGCCGCGGGCAGGGTCCACACTACTCGAGCAAATTCTCTCTTCGCATAGCATGGTAGACGGCACGCTAGAGTTACCGAATGTGCTATCCATAAGCGGTAAATTGCGCCGTCTTGGTCAGCGTGCCGACAATCAGAAGTATCCATTTAACCTAGCAGATTTGTCAGCCGAGCAGTTCAAAACGCTGGGGGAGGAGTACGTCCGGGACACCAAGATACACCGCATGAGTGCGCCGTTCTTCATCGACAAGATGCCGAATAACTTCAGGCATATTGGCCTGATCAAACTGATGCTGCCTAACGCGAAAATTATTGATGCCCGGCGTGATCCCATGTCGTGTTGCTTCTCGGGATTCAAGCAATTATTTGCCGAGGGTCAAATGTTTAGTTACGACCTTGAAGACATCGCACAGTATTACCTGGATTACGTGCGCTTGATGGATCACTGGGATACCGTTCTTCCCGGCTTCGTGCTCCGCGTGCAGCATGAGGACGTAGTGGCTGACCTGGAGACGCAGGTGCGGCGCATGCTCGATTTCTGCGGACTCCCCTTCGAGGAAGCCTGCCTCCAGTTCCATAAGACAGAGCGGAATGTGCGAACGCCGTCGTCCGAGCAAGTCAGACAACCCATCTTCTCAACGGCGCTGGAGCAGTGGAAACATTACGAGCCCTGGTTAGGGCCACTCAAAGCCAAGTTGGGCGCTGACTGGGTCGCGCAGACGTAAACAACGCCAGCGGTTATTGACGTTTTACCCATTCCAAAATGGACGAAAAATCCCGCGGTCCATTGCCATCCCCCTGGTGCGCTACATAAGCCGCAGTGGCCTGCTTGCCGAGCCGATTGGCAACGCCAGCACTATCGGCAACGTCGCAAGCGAGCCCTAAATCCTTGACCATCAAGTCGACCATAAAGCCGGGCTTATAGTCATTACTCGAGGGCACGCCCGGCATCACATCAGGCCACGGGTTATACACTTGCAGCGACCAGTTATTGCCTGAGCTGGCCTTCATGATCTCCGATAACACAGCGGGGTCGAGGCCATGAGCTTCACCCATCGCCAGTGCCTCACAGGTACCAATCATGTGTATCGCCAGCAGCATATTATTGGCCGCCTTGGCGACCTGACCTGCACCGGCGGGGCCCGCGTGAAAGATCTTCTCGGCGCTGCCCATGCCCTCAAGAATGGGTCGCGCGCGCGCAAAAGCACCTGCGCTACCACCACACATAAAGGCCAGGGTGCCCGCGGCAGCGGCCGCGACACCACCCGACACAGGGGTATCCATAAAGTCGATTCCCGACGCCGCTGCCGCTTCACCGACTTCGCGCGCAGTCGCGGCGTCAATCGTGCTGGCATCCAGAATGAGGGTTTCTGTGGAGATATTGGCCAATAAACCCGCTTCCCCCAAGAAGGTGGCTGCCACGTGCTTGCCCGCAGGCAACATGCTGATAATCACCTCGGCGTTAGCCGCGGCCTCCGCAGCCGATGCCGCGACGCTGGCGCCTTCAGCTTGGAGTGCGGCGCAAGCTGCCTCGACGAGATCAAAAACCGTGAGCGAATGCCCCGCGGCAATCAGATTTTTAGCCATGGGTCCGCCCATATTGCCAAGACCCAAAAAAGCAATTGTCGCCATGATTTACTCCGGCAATCCGAGCGCCGGCATTGCATGCGGCGCGGTAAAGAAAGTATCGACCACCTCGGCCGGCACCGATGCAAGGTCAGGATAAGCCCAGGCCGGGGAGCGATCCTTATCGACCAGTAGCGCACGAACCCCCTCAGCAAACTCCGGGTGACGCATGATGTTGCAGCCCAACACCAGTTCGGATTCAAAAACAGCCCTCAAGCTAGCATCCCGGGTTTGGTTTAACTGACGGAATATCCATGTCGCCGCCAGCGGCGAACCGTGGGCAAAACCGTCTCGGGCTTTTTGCAGCCAGGCGTCCTCCCCCTGCCACGCCATAACGCGATCAAAAATCCCTGACAAATCGTCGCCCGCCATCCACGCATTGATCACGTCCATATGTGGCTCTAATTGTGCCGCGGGCGCATCTGCCTCTGCCTCCAGCCCAGCCAACAGCGCATCCACGCTGGCTATATTCGTCCCGACATCTGTGGACCACGCCAAGCCCGCCAAGGCTTCCAGCACCGCATCTTTTTGGGCGTGGGCCAGAAAATGCGTACCCAGCCCGCAATAGAGCGCATCGGTGGCGTTGATGTGCGAGGACGTTAACGCCAGAAAGCGCCCGATCTGCCCGGGCATGCGGTTCAAAAACCAGCTACCGCCCACATCCGGAAACAGCGCAATCGTTACCTCGGGCATACCTATGCGGGTACGCTCACTTACCACCCGATAGCGGCACCCAGCCAGGATGCCGAGCCCGCCGCCCATCACAACCCCGTGCCCCCAGCAGATCAGGGGCTTGGCGTAGGTGTGCAGCAGGTAGTTCATACGATACTCGCGGGCGAAGAAATGCTCGGCGTAGTCGCAAGGGCCCCCGGGGGTTTCGATGCAGGAGTTGCGCAGGGCTTGCACATCGCCCCCGGCGCAGAAGGCTTTTTCACCGGCGCCATCGATCAGCACCGCAACCACACGCTCGTCATCAGCCCACACTTCAAGACTATCGGTGATGACGTCGACCATTTCCCGGGTCAAGGAGTTAAGGGTTTTTTCAACGTTAAGGGTTAAACGGCCGATGACCCGATCGCCCGCCGGGTACTCGGCAACCAGCACGCTATCGCTCATCGATTCTTCCAGGCCGGCTCGCGCTTCTCGAGGAAGGCGTTGGTCCCTTCTTGCTGGTCCTCAGTGGAGAACAACGCCACGAACGCGTCACGCTCGGCAACCAGCCCGTCGGCAATCGCGATGTTTCTGGCGGAATGGATCAGGCGCTTGCAGGCCGCTACCGATGAGGGCGACTGATTGCCCACCTTGGCAGCCAGCGCCGTAGCCGTTGCCAGCGACTCGCCCTTGGGCACCACCTCTTCAACGAGGCCCAGCGTCAGCGCTTGCTGCGCACCGATGCGCTCACCACACAGGATTATCCGCTTGGCCCAACCTTCGCCGACCAATTGCGTCAGACGCTGGGTGCCACCCGCGCAGGGCAATAGACCCACCCGCGCCTCAGGCAGCGCCAGCGCCGCTTGCTCTTCCGCGATACGGATGTCGCAGGCCAGCGCCACCTCAAGACCGCCACCCATCGCAAAGCCATTTATGGCGGCAATGGATACACCCCGAAAATCAGCCAGTGTCTCGAAAGCCTCGCCAAAGGCCTCACCGACGGCCCGGGCAACGTCAGCGTCACCCGAGGCAAACTGATTCAGGTCCGCGCCCGCTGAGAAGAATTTTTCCCCAGCGCCCGTCAGCACCAGTGCGTAGACGGTCGGCTCAGCGTTGAGCGCCTCGATTACCTGCTTCAGGGCCGGCAGGCTCTCGCGATCCCAGGTATTCGCGGCGGGGTTGTCGATGACGACCGTCGCGATATTGCCTTCGATCGAGACTTTGATTTTTTCGGATGGACTGATACTCATTGAATGACCTCCAATGCGCCATCCATCAGCAGCTTACGGCCGACGATGACACGCATGATTTCGTTGGTTCCTTCGAGAATTTGATGTACCCGAGTATCGCGCACGTAACGCTCCATCGGGTACTCCTTGATATAGCCATAACCTCCCAACAGCTGCAGGGCATCGTTACAGACCGTGAACCCCACATCGGTGGCGAAGCGCTTGGCCATGGCGCAATAGGTCGTGGCTTGGGGGTCTTTTCGGTCGAGCTTGCTGGCCGCGAGTCGAATCATTTGCCGCGCGGCAACCAGCTCGGTCAGCATGTCTGCCAAACGAAACTGGGTGTTTTGAAACTCTGCAATTGCGGTATCAAACTGCTTGCGGTCCTTGACATAGGCGGTGGCGTCAGCGATGGCGCGCTGGGCAGTACCCACGGAGCAGGTCGCGATATTAATACGACCACCGTCCAAACCCTCCATCGCGATGGCAAAACCCTGACCTTCTTCGCCCAGCCGGTTGCCCACTGGCACCCGCACGTTGTCAAACGTGATCATGCGGGTTGGCTGAGCATTCCACCCCATCTTGTGCTCTTTCTTGCCATAAGTGATGCCCTCGGCATCGGCAGGAATCATCAGCGCCGTCACGCCCTTGGGGCCGGTATCGCCGGTGCGGGTCATGACCACGAGGACATCGGTCTCTCCGGCGCCCGAGATAAACACCTTGCTGCCGTTAACAACGTAGTCATCGCCGTCGCGCCGCGCGCTGGTTCGCAGGCTACCCGCGTCGGAACCCGCTCCGGGCTCCGTGAGGCAATACGACGCAAGTTTTTCCCCCATCACAAGCTCTGGACACCAGGCATCGATCACCGATTGCTGGCAGTACTTACCAATCATGGCGGTCGCCATATTGTGAATAGTCAAAAATGCGGCGGTCGTGGTGCAGCCTTTGGCCAGTTCCTCAACAATCAGGCTGGCATCGAGCCGACCCATGCCCAGACCGCCCGCCGCTTCGGGTGTATACATACCCATAAAGCCCAGTTCCCCTGCCGCGCGAAGCGCGTCTGTGGCAAAGATGGACTCGGCATCCCAATACGCCGCATGAGGCGCCAGCTCTTTGTCTGAAAACGCTCTCGCGCTGGCAATGTAGGCCTGCTGCTCGTCGTTCAGTTCAAAATCCAATCTGAGTTCTCCAACGCTATTTCGGGTGCCACTTACCTCTTGCGAGATCACGCCGCCGCCTCTACCGAGGCCCGGTTAACCCTGTTTCGCCGCGA
>DFQW01000143.1:24540-37596 GCA_002377985.1 Halieaceae bacterium UBA3479
TCGCCGCGAAGCTGGCCCTGACAATAACAGGGTTGGTAATTATAAACGCAATCGGTAGAAAGCTCAGTGCCCCGCACAGCAGCTCTGCCGCTAAAACGAGCGCCGGTAAAAGGTTGCGACCAGTGCGACCACTAGCAAGATATCTCCGTGGGGTTTACCCTAGCCTCCCTAAAAACGAGTCCATGGGGAAGCAGCGTAATGTCACAGGATAGTAGCGACGCAAGCGCATACATCGCTGAGCTGGTAGCGCGCTCCAGAGCCGCGCAAAAACAAATTGAGCACTACACCCAGGAACAGGTTGATGCGCTGATCAGGGCCATGGTCTGGTCCGTAGCACGCCCCGGTGTCGCCGAGGAGATAGCGCAATTCACCGTAGATGAGACGCAGCTCGGCAATTACGACGGCAAGTTTCTGAAGATACAGCGCAAAACCCGCGCAACCCTGCTCGATATTCTCCACGACAAGTCCGTCGGCGTCATAGAAGAATACCCGGAGCGGAATATTCGCGTGCTGGCCAAGCCGCTCGGCGTCATTGGCGCGCTGGCACCCTCGACCAACCCGGAAGCCACCCCGGTCATCAAAGGGATTCACGCCGTTAAGGGACGCAATTCCATCATTGTTGCGCCGCATCCGCGGGCAAAGCTGACCAACAAGAAAATCTGTGACCTCATGCGTGCGGCGTTGAAGAAAATGGGCGCTCCGGAAGACCTCGTCATCGGCATCGAAACTCCTAGCCTTGAGACCACCAACGAGCTGATGCGGCAATGTGACCTAGTGCTGGCAACCGGTGGCGGCGCCATGGTCAATGCCGCCTACTCAAGTGGCACGCCGGCCTTGGGGGTCGGCGTCGGCAATGCGGTCATCACCGTAGACGACACCGCCGATCTCGACGCAGCGGCAGAGAAAATCCGTCTGTCAAAGACGCTTGATCTGGCGGCCTCCTGCTCCTCTGATAACTCAGTAGTGCTGCTCGAGGGTATCTACGAGCCGATGCTCGAAAAACTCAAGGCGCAAGGCGGCTACCTGTGCAACGAAGAGGAGAAAGCCGCTTTGCGCAATACGCTGTGGGACGACGAGCTGCATTTAAACACCGCTATCGTAGCGCAGCCTGCTGAAAAGATTGCTCAAATGGCGGGGCTGTCCATTCCCGAGGGCGTACATTTCTTCATGGTGCCAGAAGATGGCTGGGGCCCGGAGCATCCGTTCTCGGGTGAGAAGCTGTCGGTGATCATGGCGCTGTATCGCGCCCGTGATATCGATCATGCGATCGAACTCACTCAGAATATTCAGGCCTATCAGGGCCAGGGTCATTCCTGCGGCATCTACTCGAGTAGCGATGCAAACATCATGAAGCTTGCTGAGAACACTTATACCTCCCGCGTCATGGTGAACCAGCCGCAAGCGGCATCCAACAGTGGTAACGTCTGGAATGGCATGCGACAGACTTTCTCCTTGGGCTGTGGCTCCTGGGGCGGTAATGGCACCAACAACAATATCTCCTGGCGAGATCTCATCAACGAGACCTGGGTTTCCATGCCGCTGGCGCAAAACAAGGTCATCCCTCCAGACGAGGAGCTGTTCGGAGATGTCATCGCGCAGCTGGGCTAACGCCGCATCACGATTCGGGTTGGTCTTTTGAGCGACCCGGACCAACCCGATTTAATGGACCCTGCAGTGCAGCAGTGTCCCTATGAGTTCTATCGAACGCTGAGAACTGCAACGCCGCTTTATCAAATGCCCTCTACGGGCTTTCACCTTGTGACCAGCTACCCACTGGCTCGGGAAGTGATTCGGGCACCAGACCAATACCTCAGTAGCGTAAGCCCCATGGCACTGGCGGATGACGGCATCCCTCAGGAGATCATCGATATTTACGAATCGGGTGGTTGGCTACCACTGGCCTCCTGCTCGACTTCGGATCCACCCCAACATACGCGTGTGCGGGGCTTTCTCGAGAAGCTATTCACGGCTGAGCGGGTGAGGGCCGCCACGTCCATGATCGACGACATCGCGATGACGCTGCTCGAGGAGCTGGCGGACAAAAAAGAAATCGAATTTGTTCGCGATTTTGCCCACCCGTTGCCTATGATGGTGATCGCCGATTTGCTCGGCGTGCCCCGCTCAGATATCGCGCAGTTCAAGGTGTGGTCCGACGCAATTGTCGAGCCGTTTAGCATGATGGCCTCACGGGAGCGTCGCATAGAGTGCGCGCAACTGGTGGTGGAAATGCAGGGCTACTTTGCGGAGATGGTTGCCGAGCGACGACGACGCCCCCGAGATGATCTCATCTCCGAAGCCATCTCCTACCGTGACAGCGAAGGCCATGCTTTCTCGATGCAGGAATTGATGACCATCATCACCATTGATCTGCTCGCCTCGGGCAACGAGACCACCACCGCCGCGATCGGCTCAGGCATGAAATTGCTTATTGAGGACCCGGCAGCTGTTGCCGAGATTGCCTCTAATCCCTCGCTTATTCCCGTGCTCACCGAAGAAATTCTACGTCTGGAATCCCCCGCGCAGGGGATGTTCAGGCGCTGTGCTCACGCGAGTAACCTTGCAGGCGTCGAGCTCGCCGAAGGCGACTTGCTCAATATTCGCTTTGGCGCAGCGAATCGTGACGAAGCTCAGTTCTCTGATCCCGATCGCATTGACCTCCACAGAGCCAAGCCCGGTAGCCACCTTGCATTTGGTATGGGTAGGCACGTATGCGTCGGCGCGGCACTGGCGAGACAAGAAATTACCAGTGCTTTTAACGCGCTTCTGCAACGCTATGATCGCTTCTGGCTGCTGCCCGACCATCCCGCACCCGAATATCAACCCAGCCTGTTCGGCCGAAACTTGTTGGCGCTGCACATGGGCTGGGCTCCGCGCTCGCGCTAGCCCCCTAAATCGGTGGGAATTGTCCGGGGAAGTTTTCGTCCAACATGCGCTCGGGCCACAAAAAGTTGAGGCGCATATGGGCAATGCGCCAGCCCTCAGCGGTTCGCACATACCGGTCTTCATACATCCCGAGCCAAAGCAGCGGGTTGCCATCGGGGCCCCGGGTCAGATCAAAATCAATCAGCTGGCGACGGCCCAGCGCCGTGTCCTGATCAACCCACTCGATCCAGTGCTGTGTATTGGCATGCATCGCGACAAATGGATGCCCACCCATGTCTCTATTCACGCTCTCATAATTGGCAAGGACCGTCTCAATACCCTCCCAAGATCCGTAAGGGCCAAATTCGCACACCGCATCCTCGGTGAAGACCTGCCTTAGACGCCCCAGATAATGGTGATCCAGAAAATGGGAGTAGTGGCGCGTCAGCGAGCGAATCGCGTCCTCATCGAGTAATCGCCTTAGCTGGCGTCGCTCCTCTTCGGTAAAGTCCAGTTGCATGGGGCTGAATCCTCTTTTGCGCGACAAAATCTTCGTTAATCCGGCGCCCGCTGCTGACCGCGCCATAGCCAGCCGATCTATCTCGACCTAGAATCAAAGCATAACGCTAAATAAAGACGCACCTGGGAGCATGTCATGAGTCGAATCAGCTTTGTGCCCGTGTCGGAGTGGACCGACGAATTAAAGAACTTTACCGCGGCCGACACCGCCACAGAACTGGAGCGGGGTATCACAAGGATGCTCGCGCATGCCCCCGGGGCTGCGATGGGTCCGATCAGCTTTGGCGCAGCGCTGGTAAAAAACCGGACGCTACCAGAACGGCTCATCGAACTGCTCAGGCTGCGCGTCGCTTTTCACAATCAATGCCGTAGCTGCATGGCAATTCGGTACCGTGCCGCTCACCATGATGTCAGCGAAGATGACGTGTGCAGTTTAGAGCGCCCCGCAGAAGCTTCGTCTCTGGATGCGCGCGAGCGACTGGCGGTCGAGCTGGGTGACCGCTTTGCGTGCGACCACCTCTCCATTGATGAGGCTTTTTTTGACGAGCTCAAGGCACTGTTTTCTGAAGCGGAAATCATGGAGCTTCTGATGCACTGCGCCTTGTATGTCGGCGTGGGCCGGTTGGCCGCAGTATTAGATATGACTGAAGACCTGCCAGAGGGCTTTTCTCTGCCCTTTGGCCGCAACAATAGCGTCACGCCCACTTCGGGCCAACCCGTCGTAGTGAGGTAATCCGTGTCGATAGTGCCATTTTTGCATGCGCTGGGAGCGAGGAAGGCGACCCCTGATCACTCACGACATATTCCCCTACTCCAAGTCCTCGGCCTACTCACCCTGATCTTTGCTTCGGTCGTGCGAGCAGTGGCTGAGCCATACGCCGGATGGTCACTACCCGGAGGTGAGATGGGAGGTGGCCACTTTAGCGCGGCGTCCCAGATCAACCGGGCCAATGTCGCCAACTTGGAGGTCGCCTGGACTCATCGATCCGGCGACTTTCGTGAGGGGGAGAGTTTTATCGATGGCTTCACCGGGGAAGAACCACTTCAGTCTTCATGGCAGGCCACGCCCATCTTGATAGAAGATCATTTGGTGTTCTGCACCCCCTTCAATCGCATCATCTCGGTCCATGCAGAAACCGGCGAGGAGCGCTGGTCCTATACGCCGGATATTGACCTTGATGCTTTTCCTATGCCGCGATGCCGCGGCGTGACCCAGTGGATCAATCCCGCGGTGGCAGCGGGTGCCACCTGCCACGTCGTGGTGATCGCGCCCCTGATGGATGCCAGAGTCATCGGTCTGGATGCGCCCTCGGGTGAACGCTGCAGCTTTGGACAGCAGAGCGAACTCGATCTCAGCGAAGGCCTGGGGCCTTTTGAGACCGGCTTTTACATGCTCAATACGCCACCGGCGATTGTGGGCAACACACTCATAACGGGAGGCTCGATCGCGGACAACGTGACTACCGCCGTGCCGAGCGGCGTGGTTCGTGCGTACGACCTCAGTGAGGGGAGCGTTTTATGGGTCTGGGAACCACTGGTAGGACCAGATGGCACACCTCCGTCGAAAGAGGAAAGCGCCAACGGCGATCCGGCAATGTTCCGACAAGGCACCACCAATGCCTGGTCCTTCTTTTCCGTCGATCCTGAACTGGGATTGGTTTATATCCCCACGGGCAATACTTCGCCTGATTATTATGGCGGGCACCGAGAGGGCTTGGACTACTACTCAAGTTCGGTTGTGGCGTTACGTGTGGCAGACGGCGAAGTGGCCTGGCACTTTCAAACGGTGCACCACGACATTTGGGATTTCGATGTGCCCTCCCAGCCGACGCTGTTTGATATTGAACGCGATGGCAAACTTGTCCGGGGGCTCGCTCAAACCACCAAGCAGGGCTATGTCTACCTCCTTGATCGCGCGACCGGAGACCCCCTGTTCCCTATCATAGAAACGCCGGTACCTCAGGGGGCGGTTGCAGGTGATTTCACCGCACCCACCCAACCCATACCCAGTAAGCCTCGCTCATTATTTGATCTACCGGGAGAGCAGGAACCGGTATGGGGGCTCACGCCATGGGATAAGGGAGCCTGCGCGGACGTACTCGCCTCGTTACGTTATGAAGGTCCCTTCACCCCGCCCGATGTGCAGGGTTCGCTACACATGCCCAGTGCGTTCGGTGGCCATAACTGGGGCGGGCCCGCGATCGACAGGGCGCGGGGCAAACTGATCGTCAACACCTTGCATGTCGGCACCATCGTGCAAATGATCCCTCGGGACCAGTGCGATGCAGGTGGAAGCCAGGGCATTCACAGTGCCTCTGAGCAAGCTATCGAATCTGAGCAAACGGTGGCTGATATCGAACCCGTCGCCCTCGGACCTTTTTTGGCAGAACCCTCCGCAGGAACGCCTTTCTGCGATCGCCGGTGGCTCGGCTTCGTCTCGCCGCTGGGTGCCCCCTGCACACCTCCGCCCTGGGGGACCCTGGCTGCCATCGACTTGGCGTCGGGCGAGGTCGACTGGCAGGTGCCCCTCGGTACCACCCGTGACATGGCGCCCTGGCCCTTTTGGTACATCAAAGGATCACCCAACCTGGGTGGCCCGGTGGTGACGGCCAGCGGCCTCACCTTTATTGGTGCGACGACCGATCACTTTCTGCGCGCCTTTGATACCAACACCGGGGAAGAGCTATGGAAGGGGCGGCTACCGACCTCGGGTCATGGTCTGCCCATCACCTATCAACTCAGGGATGACAGCAAGCAATACATAGTGATTGCTGCCGGCGGCCACGCCTCTCTGGGCACGCCACCGGGGGACTACCTGGTTGCCTTTACCTTGCCTGAGTAACACTGCCAGCGCGATTTTGGAGACATCATCATGAATGCACCGATAGCTATCACGCCCGCCGGCGATATTCTCGCCAATATCCACCAAATAGAATGGATCAACGTGGGCGGAGGCTCGTACTTCAAAGTGCTACGAATCTGCGAGAAAACCGGCCAATGGGTGCTCTATGTTCGTATGGAGCCAGGCGCGCGCTTTCAGCCCCATCGGCATGAGGGCTGGGGCCAATTTTTTATTACAAAAGGCGAGCTGATCTATGATGTGGGTTCTGCGCCGGCCGGTACCTACGGTTTTGAGCCCATCTTTGCGGTACACCATGAGGCGGGTTGCGAAGTGGAGACCGAAATGCTGTTTATGGGCGAGGGAGCGGTCACCTACTTCACCCCCGAAGGGGATATCGACTACATCATGAACGCGCAGACCCTGAAAGCCGTTGCCGAGGGCAGTGCTGCGCTCGACGTAAGCCCGGGCAGTTAATCCATCAAACAAACGCTTCTAGCTGAGACTGCACTGTCGAGAGAAAAGCAGCGGCCTGCGCCCCATTAACCACGCGATGGTCGCTGCCCAGGGTCAACGTCATCACCGAGCACGGCACGACTTCATCGGCCTCGTTAAACACCGGTACGCGGCGCACCGCACCCACTGCCAGGACCATGATTTGCGGTGGCGTCACCATCGCCGTAAAGGCAGAGACGCCAAACATGCCGAGATTACTCACGGTAATGGCGGCGGGACGCTGGTCGGCAGCGGTCAACCGGCCAGACCGCGCGCGCTCAATCAACTCCAGCGAATGCCGGGCCAGCTCATCGAGACGCGCCTCGCACGATGTCTGTATCACCGGGGCCATGACCCGGTTGCCCTCAGCGGCAACCGCGACGCCTACCGGCTGACCTTCAATGGCCGTCAGCCGCTCACCATCAAAGGTCTGATTCAGCTCTGGGTGGGCCTGTAAAGATCGCTGCACGGCGGCGATGATCAGATCATTCAGCGACGCTTCCCCCGTCAACGATGCCAGCGCCGACTCGACGTTGACCTCCAACGTCACGTGATAAAGCGGCAGCGTGGCTTGCGCTTGGGATAGTTTGCGCGCGACCGCGGCTTGCTGCGGCGCCAACGGTTGCCCGCTAGCGGCACCGCTTGCGCTACCTTTACCCAGTAATAGAGCACGGTCCACATCCTCTTTGGTGATGCGGCCATGGGCGCCCGTTGCAGCGACATCCGCCGGTCTCAGGCCGGCTTTTTCCAGTTTGCGCCTAAGTGCCGGCGCAATGCGCGCCTCAACTTGAGCGTCAGGGTGCGTCGCTGTCGCCGCGATAGTCTCTGGCGTTGCCGGCGACGCGCTGGTAGCCCGTTGGTGACTGGCGACAAATGCCTCGATCACCTCATCGTCGACGGGCGCTGTAGCGATCACGCCAATCAAATGGCCTACCGCGAGCTCCTCGCCCTCGCTGGCCAAAACACGGACCAGCGTTCCCGATGTTCGGGCCTCAAAGCTGTTGACGATTTTGTCGGTCTCAATATCGACAATTTCGTCGCCCGCTGAAACCGCGTCTCCCACCCCTTTGTGCCACGCGACGATGGTGCCATGGGTCATCTCAATGCCCCACTTCGGTATCGTCACGGCATTCAGGGCGCTCTCCGTCATAGGGAATTTCCAACGCCAGGCGAGCCGCAGGCAGCACGGGTAAGCTTATACAGCGCTGTACCATGGGCGGTTGACGCCTCCACGGCGGCACTGGCCTGTAGCGCCAGCCAACTTCTCAGAGCCGGGGCCACACGAACAGAAAAAATACGCAAGGGTTTCATTCCCGCTCTCCCATCAGTAAGCCAGCGTTTCCTCAACCGCGGCAATAATCTTGTCGACGCTGGGCACATATTCCAGCTCCAAGCAAGGTGTGGCCGGCACCGGTGTATGGGGCGAAGTGACCCGCTTCACCGGTGCGTCCAGCGTGTCGAACCCCCGCTCGACAGCCAGCCCCGCAATCTCCGAAGCCATGCTGCAGTAGGGATTCGCCTCATCCACCACCACGAGTCGACCGGTCTTGGCGAGGCTTTCAAGCACGGTACCCTCATCAAGCGGAGAGAGGGTGCGTAAATCGATAACCTCGGCGCTGATACCACGCTGCGCAAGCACGCCTGCCGCCTCTTCGGCCAATACCGCAGTGCGGGACATCCCCACAATGGTAATGTCAGAGCCGCTCACCGCGGTTCTGGCCTGACCAAAAGGCAGCAGATACTCACCCTCGGGCACCTCACATTCATCCATGTACAGCGCCTTGTGCTCACAGAAAATCACGGGGTCATCATCGCGAATTGCGGTGGTAAGCAGCCCTTTGGCGTCCGCGGCATTAGCGGGTGTCACCACCTTGATGCCGGGAATCGCTGCCAGCAGCGGATAGAGAATCTGGGAATGCTGTGGCCCGGTGCCCGCGCCAGCGCCGATCATGGTGCGAATTACTACTGGCGTGCGCGCCTGCCCACCAAACATGTAGCGGAATTTGGCAATTTGATTGAGGATCTGATCCAAACACACGCCGAGAAAATCGACAAACATCAGCTCCGCTACCGGACGCAATCCGGTCAAGGCCGCGCCCCCCGCCGCACCGACAATCGCCGACTCGGTGATCGGGGTATCGATAACGCGATGCAGACCAAACTTGGCGGGCAGCCCGTCAGTGATGCCATAGACACCACCCTGGTCACTGGCGACGTCTTCCCCCATCACGATGACGCGTTCGTCACGGGCCATTTCCTGATGCAAAGTCTGGTTGATGGCCTCACGAATCGACATTTTCATCAGCGCAGCCTCCCCTCATAGTGAATGTAAACATCCGTATAGAGCTTGTCCGGCGTCGGGTCGGCCGCGGCGTACGTCACCTCAAAACCGCGATCGATCTCGGCAAAAATCGCCGCGTCGATCTCGGCGATCTTGTCCACGGTGAGGACAGCCGCACGCGGGTCCGCCAGAAATCGCGGTATCGGATCGCTCGCTGTGCGCTCTTCTGCCAACTCATCCTGATCCCGGTACGCCTGCGCGTCACCCTCAAAATGTCCGTAGTAGCGATTACAAAGCGCTTCGATCGCAGTGGGGCCACCGCCTTCTCGGCCCCGTTTAATCGCGCGCTGGCAGGCGTCGTACATGGCAAAAAAATCACTGCCATCAACAACCTCGGATGGCATGCCGTAAGCACCGGCGCGCTCGGCAATCCGTCCGTCGGGCTTGGGGCTTTTGGTGAACTCGGCGTAACGGTTGTTCTCGAACATGAAGATCATCGGTAACTGCAGCACCACGGCCAGATTCAAGGACTCGGCAACCGTCCCCTGATCCGCGGCTCCGTCACCAATAAACGCCAGGGACACTGCGCCATTACCCAGGGTTTTGGCCGTCAGTGCAGCACCCGCAGCGATTGGCGGACCACCGCCTACTATCGCGTTGGCACCCAGCATGCCCTTGGACATATCAGCAATGTGCATTGAGCCACCTTTGCCATTACAGAGACCGTCTTCTTTACACGCGAGCTCAAGTAGCATCGCCTCGATTTCGCAGCCCTTGGCGATGCAGTGGCCATGGCCGCGGTGGGTGCTGGCAATGTAATCCGCGTTCGTCATATCGAGACAGGCGGCCACCGCGATCGCTTCCTGATTGCGATAGATATGGATAAACCCGGGCAACTTGCCCTGCTGGTATTCGGAGCGCATGCGCTCCTCGAACTCGCGGATGGTTTTCATCAACCGATAGGCATCGGCGAGTTTTTCAGGTGATATGTCCATGACACCCCCCCGCGGTGATTCAAAGACTAGGCAAACAAAGGGCCCCAGAGGGGCCCTAGTGATACTGCCATGGATTGATCAGAAGCTGTATCCGATCTGAATGCCGTACTCGCGTGGCGGCCCGAAGCGTGTGAAGTTCCACAGCGTCGCCACCGGGTTAGCCGATACGCGATAACGCTCATCCGTCAGATTCTTACCGTAGACCGAGATCTCGAAGCCCTGATTGCCAGTGTACGTAATGTAACCATTCACCAGAGTCCGCTCCTCGAGCTGGGTATTGCCCTTCTGCTTGATCACGGGATTCGCTGCTGTGCCGCCCTGGAAGTTAGCCGGGAACGAGCTGGTCTGAGCGTCATCCTGATAGTGCATGTTCACGTTGTAGGTAATCATGGCGCCACTGGCGAGATCCTGGAAGTAGCTCACGCCAATGCCATAGTTGAGCTCGGGTGAGAAAGGCACTTCCAGACTGCTCAGGTCAGGGTTGATCTGACCGGTCGCGTCAGTGATACCAAGATCTGCAGGGTTGATGCCCGGACGATAGTCATCGTACTCGTGGTCGAGCCATCCGAAGTTACCGTCGATACGGATGTTATCCGTGACCGCCCATTGCATCTCCACTTCGATACCTTGTGCGGTTGATTCGCCCACGTTTACAGCCTGAGTTTCCTGGAACGTGTTACCTGCGGCGTCCTTAATGGTGACAACCGTGTCACGCTGCAGACTTTCGTATGTGGTATTGAAGTAGGCGGCGTTCAAACGGAGCGAACCATCGAGCAGGTCGGCCTTTAAGCCGATTTCGAGGTTCTCATTCTCCTCAGCATCGTAAGCCGAACATGACGTTGGCGAGCCACAGGTCTCTGAGAAGCCTCCCGCGACAAAACCAGTCGCGAAGCTGACGTATCCCATCATGTCGTCGGAGAACTTATAGTCCGCAACGAGACGGAAGGTCGTCTTGGTCCAAGTCTCTGAATTCTTCTGGACGTTACCAAACGCTGATTCAGGCAGCGGGTTGGTAAACGGACCCTGCCACTGATCCAACGTGATGAAGTTACTGACGGGGTTACCGCCACCGCCACCCAAGTTCAGACGCACGAAATCTTTCTCATCGTCTGTGTAGCGAATACCGCCGGTCAAAGTCAGCCGATCAGTCACCTCAAATGAGGCATCTCCGTAAACCGCCCAGGTGCTGCGGTCCTGAGAGGTGGACTGAATCTCATAAGTGTCGCGATAGAAGTCGGCCGCCGCCAAAGGCAGGAAGAAACCGAGGTTACCGAATACCACGAACTCCAGATCGTCGTTGTACATCGCTGCACCACTCACAAAGTTGAACGGGCCGTCGTACTGACTGGCGATTCGCAGTTCTAACTGATTGGTCTCGCGCGTGGTGTTTCGGCTCGCGTCGTACAGCGACGTATAGGCCTCTCCGGTATAGGTACTGGCAAGGACCTCGTCCTGATCACGCATGCCCGTAATGGCTTTAACCACATAGTTACCGAGGTCGAACTCCATATTCAGATAGATGCCGTCAGCATCAATCTGGTGACCGCTGGCCATATCGATCGCTGCAGTCTGGGTATAGCTCTGACCGGTAATGAAGGGGTCACTGACACCCTGATCCTGCCAGCCCGGGAACCCGATAATTGGCCAAATGTAGCCCTCGCCTGAGGGAGTATCGTTGGCCGTCGCAGGCGTCTCAGAGTCATCATCGACGTGCTCAAAAATCAAGTCTGCTGCCATCCGGTCATTGGGCTCCCAGCGGAACTTTAGCTTGCCGGCCAGCACGTCTTTACCGCCGATGTTCCGGCCATCACCCGTTGTAGGAAACTTCGAACGAATGCTGTCGGTAGAGGGTGAAGCGGGGTTACCAGTGACTTCACTACAGGCGAAGCACAACAGATCACCGCCCATCGGCTTGGTATTGCTCCAGAAGCCATCGGAGTAGTCACGAATCACAGAAAGGCGTGCTGCGAGGGTGTCACCCAACGGCACGTTCAAAGCAAACTTGAATTTTTCGATGTCGCTATCGTTGCTGGTGTACTGGCCATAGTTGTACTCGAACATACCTGACAGCTCACCACCGACCTCCGGCTTGATCGTCGTAAATGCGATGGCCCCACCGGTGGTGTTCTTGCCAAACAGCGTGCCCTGAGGGCCGCGAAAGATCTCCACCTGCTCTATGTCGAAGATTTCTACGAACTGCGACTGCACGTGATTAAACGCATAGTCATCGACCGTCAGACCAACCGAAGGGTCTTTAGTCACCAAAATTGAGATGAAACCGGTACCGCGCATACCACCGCCGATCGCGTTAAAGCCGTTCTGCGGCGTCAACGTCACGTTGGGCGATAACTGCCCCAGCTCGGTCACATCATTTTGAAAAGTCTTTGCGAGCTGCGCTGCAGTGATTGTACTCACCGCGATTGGCAGGTCTTGCTGCGCCACATCGCGCTTGGTGCCGGTCACAATGACTTCTTCCAAAGCAGTTGAGCTCGCGGCTTTCTGATCCTGCGCCAATGCGGGCACGGCCTGTGAAGCTATCGCGACTGCGAGCGATAGCGCCATCTTGCGGGTAGGAAATCTCCGCTTGATCCCGGTAGTAATGGTCATGGCATATATCCCTTTTTTTCGATTTATTGATGGCGCCAACAGACGAAGCTGAAGGCTTTTTAATAGCTTGCTTAACGCTAACAAGTTAGCAGAATACTGATAAAGTATTGTCCGTACAAGGGTTCCCAACGGCTCTGAGCGAGGGACAAATTAGCAATGTATGCAGAGAAGATAGCCCGACTCCGTCGTCATCTGGTCGCGGCTGATGCCGCTGGCGCTCTGCTGAGCACCCAGGACAACATCTTCTACAGCTCCGGCTTTAGCTCGGTCATGGATGGGTGGCATCTGATAGAGCCCATCTCGGCTGTATTTGTGCCGACAGACCCGAGCAAGCCCCTGGTGCTCATCCTGCCCGAGGCGAGCATCATCTCGCTGATCGTTTCTGAGCGCGGAGGGCACCCGGTTCACTTTGAACGCATCGCCACTTTCGACATGCTGAATTTTTGCGAGACCGCCCG
>DFQW01000061.1 GCA_002377985.1 Halieaceae bacterium UBA3479
CGCCTGAAGACCCTCGCAGTCGACTGTCCCCGTGCGCCCACCAAGGAGCCGCAGGTCCAGCGCCGCGCGCAGCGATCGGCCTATCAGCCGCTGAATCTCTACCGTCCTTCCTGTCTGCTTTCCGCGGGCAGCCTCACGATCCATGCGCGATCCCGTCGAGCGGGGCAACATGCCATACTCGGCGGTCAGCCAGCCCTCTCCCTTGCCCCGCAAAAATCCCGGCACTCCAGCGCTGACGCTCGCCGTGCAGATCACTTTGGTGGCGCCAAAGGAAACGAGCACTGAGCCCTCTGCATGACAGGTAAACCCGCGCTCGAATTTTATCGGCCGCATTTCGTCGGGAGCGCGACCACTGGGCCGAACAAGGGGCTGGCTCATAATGCCTCTCCTGAGGGGACACGGCTTCGCCCGTGCCTTGCTACTGTTACACTAAACCGGATTAGATTGCAGGAACATGCCGTGACACAAAGTATGACGGGCTTTGCCCGGGGGAGTGTAACAACGGGGACGCAAACGGTCACCGTAGAATGCCGTTCGGTCAATAGCCGCTTTCTCGATGTTCAATTTCGCATGCCCGACGCACTGAGAGAATGTGAAACAGTGCTGCGCGAACAGGTCGGAAATGCTTTTTCACGGGGCAAACTGGAGCTGACCATACGCACTCACGATAAAGCCAGTAGCGCTCCCGCGACGATCGATCAGGAGCGCCTGGGCGCGCTCAGGTCGGCATTCAGTGCGATCGCTGAGGTGTTCCCCGAGTCGAATATGCCCGATCAACTTTCAATCATGCTGGCGCCAGGGGTGTTAGCCGAGCAAGCCGCTGATTCTGAGGCGCTTCAGTCTGCCACCAGCGAGGCCCTGCGCGCCTGTCTCTCGGAATTAAGGGAGCAACGCCTGTCCGAGGGCAAGAAACTAGCCCTGATGGTCGAGGAACGGTGTGTCGCTATCCGCGCGCAGCTTGACGCGCTGAAAGCGCAGCTTCCCCAATTGCTGGCGGCGCACCGACAAAAGCTGCTGAGCCGACTGGCCGCTCTGGATATCGAAGCCGACCCGAAAAGATTGGAGGAAGAAATCGTCTATGTTCTGCAGCGTGCAGATGTTGAAGAAGAAATGGATCGGCTGGGCGCTCATCTCGACGCTATCGAAAGTGCCCTGAACGGCGATGCTCCCTGTGGCAGACGGCTCGACTTTCTGATGCAGGAACTCAATCGGGAGGCAAATACACTAAGCTCCAAATCCACCGCGCTCAGCACCACCAATACCTCGGTAGAGTTCAAGGTGCTTATCGAGCAAATGCGCGAACAAATACAAAATATTGAGTAGCTGACCAACGTGAACACCAAGCCCTCAAGAGGACAATTGCTGATCATCTCCGCACCCAGTGGCGCCGGGAAGACGTCTCTCATCAAGGCGCTTGTCGAAGCCGAAGAGCGCATTGAAGTATCGGTATCGCACACTACCCGACCCCAGCGCCCCGGCGAGCAAGAGGGGATTAACTACTTTTTCGTGTCAGATTCAGAATTTGCGTCGCTACGTGACAAAGGCGAGTTTTTTGAATGGGCTGAAGTGTTTGGCCACTTCTATGGCACGGGGATCTCCCAGCTTGAGACGCGTCTCGCTCAGGGTGCTGACGTTATACTGGAGATCGACTGGCAGGGAGCCCAGCAGGTGCGCGGGCTGGTACCTGATAGCGCATGGGCTTTTATTTTGCCCCCCTCCATTGACTCACTCAAAGCCAGACTCCAATCCCGGGGACAAGACAACGATGACACTATCGAGGTGCGGATGGCCGCAGCACAGGCCGAGATATCGCATTGGGAAGAGGCCGACTATCTGATTATCAATGAAGATTTTGACGTGGCATTGGCGGAACTCAGGGCGGTGGTTTCATCATTGCGATTGCGTACCAGCCAACAACGTGTCGCGCTGAGTGAATTAATCCATCAGCTGGTTTCGCCTTGACGCGCTACGACACACCGTAACTGCCAAATTTACACAGAGAAAGCATTTATAGCCCTCTGGCTGCGTTATACTGCGCGGCCGCCCAAAATAAGCGGCACCTATCAGGAGAGTGCATCGTCATGGCCAGAGTTACCGTTGAAGATTGTTTGGACAATGTCGACAATCGATTTGAATTAGTGATGTTGGCATCCAAGCGAGCCCGTCAAATGGCCATTGGTGGTCGCGACCCCCTGGTGGAGGACGCTTCTGACAAGGCAACTGTCATCGCGTTGCGCGAAATTGCGGAAGGACTCATCACGCCCGAGATCCTTGCGCGAGAAAGCGAAATCGAAGCAGAGGAAGAATTGGCCGCCAGCTTCGAAACACCCATTCTCTGATTGTGAGGACCGCTGGCGGTGGTCGCGTCAACACTCCAGACCCTCAGCAATTCCCTCCCGGGCTTTACGTCCCGGCTTGGCTCGCGCCCCCGGAGCCACAGAGACAGCGTTACTCCCTTTGCCAATAGCTCACTAGCTGCTTTCGAGCAGCTCATCGCCGATTACCTCCCGCTGGAACAAGCCCAGCGGGTGCGCCGCGCCTACTATTACTCGGAACAGGCGCACTATGGCCAGACCCGTCGTAGCGGCGAACCCTACGTGACTCATCCACTGGCGGTAGCGAGCATACTGGCCCGCATGCACATGGATGCCCAAAGCCTGATGGCCGCACTGTTGCACGATGTCATTGAAGATACGGGTGTCAGCAAAGACGACATAGGCGCGCAGTTTGGCGAAGAGGTTGCCGAGTTGGTCGATGGTGTGAGCAAGCTCACGCACGTCGAATTCGACTCGGTAGAGCTTCGACAGGCCGAAAATTTTCAAAAAATGACGCTGGCGATGGCAAAAGACATTCGGGTCATTCTGGTAAAGCTGGCCGATCGACTCCATAACATGCGCACTCTCGGCGTACTTAATCGCGAGAAAATCAAGCGTATCGCCAGCGAGACGCTGGATATTTACGCGCCAATTGCTATGCGGCTGGGCATGAATGAAGTGCGTATGGAATTTGAGGATCTTGGCCTCCGGGCGCTCTATCCGATGCGCGCGCGCCGTCTGGAAGCAGCCCGACGGGCAGCTCGGGGCAATCGCACGCATTTGATTGATCAGATTAAAGGTCAGCTGAGCCAGACGCTGCAGCGAGAGGGTCTTAGCGCCACGGTGGTGGGGCGCGAGAAGCACCTTTTCAGCATCTATAAAAAGATGAAGGCAAAGCGGAAAAGCTTTTCCGAGGTAATGGATATTTTTGCTTTTCGGCTGCTGGTCGACTCTGTGGATGACTGTTATCGGGCGCTGGGCATGGTACACAGTCTTTACAAACCGGTGCCCGGAGAATTCAAGGATTACATCGCGATTCCGAAGGCCAACGGATACCAATCTTTACACACCGTATTGAAGGGTATGCATGGTGTCCCGATAGAAATTCAAATTCGCACCCATGAAATGGAAGACATGGCGAACAACGGCATTGCCGCCCATTGGCTATACAAAAGTGAGGAAACCGGGGCCAGCATGTCTCACACCCGTGCGCGGGAATGGGTGCAGGGGTTACTGGAAATGCAGCAACGCGCCGGCGACTCCCTTGAATTTATCGAAAACGTGAAAATCGATCTGTTTCCGGATGAGGTGTATGTGTTCACACCACGCGGGGACATTCTCGAATTACCCAAAGGAGCCTGCGCCATCGATTTCGCCTACGCCGTGCACAGCGATATCGGCAATGCTTGCGTCGCCGCGCGAGTCGCCAAGCAATTGGTGCCCCTGTCGGAGCCCCTGGAGAGCGGCGTTACCGTAGAAATTGTGACCTCTCCTTCCGGGAGACCCAGTCCGTCTTGGTTGAACTGGGTCGTCACGGCAAGAGCGCGCACACATATCCGGCACTTCCTCAAGGATCAGCGTCGCGAGGATTCTCTGGAGCTGGGCCGAAACCTGTTGGATCGGGCGCTGATGGCCAAACAGTCGCGCCTGAGCGCCATTACTGAGGACACGCTGCGGAGCGCCCTCACTGCTATGGGTAAAGCAGATATTGAATCACTGCTCATCGACGTCGCGCTGGGAAATACCTTGCCGCACATCGCAGTAGCCCACCTGACCAGCCAACAGGAAAATTCAGCTGTCTCAGGGGAGATCGCGACGCTTGGCATCCGAGGCACAGAGGGGATGGGCGTCACTTACGCCAAATGCTGTTGCCCGCTGCCGGGAGATGCCATCCAGGGGTATCTGGGGCAGGAGAAAGGCTTGGTAGTACATCGGGACAATTGCCGCAACCTCGTTGAAATGCGAGACCAACCGGATCGGCTTATCTCTCTACATTGGGACGAGGGTATCGAGCGCGCTTACCCGGCGGCGATCCGTGTGCAGGTAGAAAACCGGCGCGGCATGATCGCCGTACTGGCGACGCGTCTCAGCGCCATCGGTCTCAACATCGACCGAATCGCCACGCAGAACAAAGATGTGGAATTCACATTCGTAGATCTTGAGCTTCAAGTGACCAGTCGGACCCACCTCGCGCGCGTGATGAAGCGACTCAGAACGGTAGATGGTGTACTCAAGGTGGTGCGAAGCGCGCGCCGTTGAAACCGGGTTTCGGCGGCATTACTTGCAAAAATTAACGCTACGGCCGAGTTGCGAGGGCCACGAGACACGTATTCAATAGAGGCTTGGTCAACTCACCCCGGGAGCACATGGTGTCCAATCGAGCCGTCATCGCCACTCAATCTGCCCCAAAAGCCATCGGCCCTTATTCTCAGGGCATCAAGGTAGGAAATACCGTCTGGATTTCCGGTCAGATCCCGTTGATCCCCGAGACCATGGAAATGGTCAGTGGCGATATTACGGCCGAAGCGACCCAAGTCTTCAATAATCTGCGCGCTGTAGCCGAGGCCGCAGGGGGTGAGCTCGATGATGCTGTCAAAATCAATATCTCTCTGACCGATCTCGGCGATTTCGACGCCGTCAACGCGGTCATGGCCGCACATTTGTCAGAGCCGTTCCCAGCCCGCGCCTGCGTTCAGGTGGCCGCGCTGCCCAAGGGCGCGCGCATCGAGGTCGAAGCAATTTTGGCGCTATAAGGCGCCCTATTTAGGCGCTCACTCAAGCGACTGCCGTGCTAACACCACTTGGGCATAACCCTCCCGCCAAGTGGGATAGGCAAGCTCGAATCCAAGGGTATTAAGGAGACTGCTGCGGCATTGCCGATTGGCCCTGGGACGCCCGCCGGCGTCTTCCTCAGTCAGCGAGACACCCCACTCCTGCGCCAACCAGCGCTCAATATCGCAAGTCGGCGTTGCGTCGTTATCGCAAGCCAAAATCGTTGGCGGCACCCACTCGCCCCGACTATCCCGCAACAAGCAATGAACAATCAGCCGCGATAGATCGTCGCGGTGAATGCGGTTACCAAAAGCTGCCCCCGGCGCACTTCCTCGCCCCGAAAGCACCTTCTTCACTAACATGCCATCAGGATTCCCATAAACGCCCGCCGGGCGAATAACGGTCGCCGTCGCCGATCGCCTGATACACGCCTCGGCACAGACCATTGAATTGGCCTGGGGTTCCACTGTATTGAGCGCAGAGTGTTCGTCGACCCAGCCACCCCCCGCCTCTCGATAGACCCGCGTAGAGGAGACCCAAAAGACCCTTCGACAGGGCTTGAGCCATGGCTGAGCACCCAGATACTGTGCCGCACCCAAAAATCCTGTCTCATAGCCGGCCGCATCATAGGATTGGGGGATGGGTGTCACCAGAACATAGTCAGGCTGGTGCTCCCCCAGCGGCGCCAATGACGCTGGCTGGGTCATATCGATCTGCTGGCGTATGAACACAGACGGAAGCTTCTCCGGCGATCGCCGCGCTGCGATCACCGTCCAACCCGCCTCCGTAAGCGCAAGTCCAACCCGTGTCCCAATATCGCCACAGCCGAGAATCAATAACCGCATGGCTTCGCGCTCACCCCGAAGAATCGCTAAGATGCGAGCCTAGCACGGCATTGCGTGGCGTCGGGAAACCGGTGAGCGAAACCATCTTACAAAACCCCGTAACGGTACTCCGCGGTGTGGGAGAAAAATTAAAGCTGCGATTGTCAGAGCTTGGCATCTGCTCTCTGGAAGACCTGCTTTTTCATTTTCCGCTTCGCTATCAGGACCGCACCCGAATCACTCCCATCGGCGGGGCCCTCGATCAGCGCGATGCAGTGATCAAGGGCGAGGTGCTTGCCGCCGCCGTAACGCTGGGAAGACGCCGCACACTCGTGGTGAAAGTTGAAGATGGCACCGGGCTTTTGACCGTGCGCTTTTTTCACTTCCGGCAATCGCAAGTCGCACAATTTCGACAAGGGGTGCCCATACAGCTGTACGGCACCGCGAGAAGACTCGGCGGGAATCTGGAAATGATTCATCCCGAATATCGGCTGGGTGCGGGAGCGAACCTGTTGGAGGATGCGCTGACCCCCGTCTATCCAACGGTCAGCGGTCTCGGCCAAACCACCTGGCGGAACCTCTGCCGGCAAGCGCTAAAGATGTTGCAAAAAGCACCCCCCGAGGATTTGTTGGCGGGGATCACCGACGACGAGATTACCCTCCATGAAGCCATCGCATTTCTGCACAACCCCCCGCGTACGGCCGCGCTAAGTGATATTCAGCAAGGGCTTCACCCCGCCCAGCTGCGCCTGGCACGGGAGGAACTGATAGCCCATCAACTTACCGTTCAGGGAGTCCGCGATCGCGAGCGGCGTCATTCGGCGCCCCCCATTCCGGGTTTCTCGTCGTTATCCCGACAGTTTTTGAAGAATCTGCCGTTTTCACCCACCGCGGCGCAGGAGCGCGTCGCGGAAGAACTGGCCCATGATATGGGGCTGGGTTCACCCATGCTCCGGCTGGTGCAGGGGGATGTCGGATCGGGCAAGACGCTGGTGGCGGCGCGGGCAATCCTTGATGCCGTAGCGGCCGGGTATCAGGTTGCATTTATGGCGCCGACCGAGCTGCTTGCAGAGCAACATTTTCAGAATCTCGAAGCCTGGTTCGCCCCGCTGGGGCTTTCGGTGGGTTGGCTGAGCGGTCGGATCAAAGGCAAACCCCGTAAAGCGATTCTGGAGGGGCTCGCCACCGGCGCCGTCACCATGCTGGTGGGTACCCATGCGCTGTTTCAGGAGGAGGTGATATTTCGTCGTCTGGGCTTGATTGTTGTGGACGAACAGCACCGATTTGGTGTCCACCAACGGCTAAACCTCGCTGCCAAAGGGGTCGATGGCGGCCACCCGCATCAACTTGCGCTGACCGCCACCCCTATTCCACGGTCCTTGGCCATGGTCACCTATGGCGACTTGGACTGCTCGGTGATTGACGAGCTGCCGCCCGGGCGCACGCCTGTTACCACCACAGTGATCGACAGCGATCGGCGAGAGGCGGTCATTGGCAGGGTCGGCGCGGCCTGCCTCGCCGGCCGGCAGGCCTATTGGGTATGCACCGCTATCGAGGAAAGTGACTTCCTGGATTTGGAGGCGGCAGAGGCAACCAGAGATGTCATTGCCGAGGCACTCCCCGAAGTCCGTATCGGCTTGGTCCACGGCCGCATGAAAGCGGCAGAGAAAGCCGAGGTCATGGCCAATTTTAAATCGGGGTTAATTCAGCTCTTGGTCGCAACCACCGTGATTGAAGTCGGCGTCGATGTGCCCAATGCCAGCCTCATGATTATCGATAACGCCGAAAGACTCGGCTTGGCGCAGCTACACCAGCTGCGCGGCCGAGTGGGTCGCGGCGCAGTAGAAAGCCACTGCCTGCTACTTTATCGGCAGCCACTGTCTGAAACAGCGCGGGAACGATTACAGGTTATGCAGCAAACCCATGACGGCTTTGTGATTGCCGAGGCGGATCTTCGCATTCGGGGTCCGGGTGAGCTATTGGGGACAAGGCAAACCGGTATGGCGCAATTCAGGATCGCGCTCCTCCCAGAGCACGAGTCACTCCTGATCGAAGCGCAAGCCATCGCCAGCAAGCTCTACGCGCAAGACGCCGTGACAGCGCAAGCGCTGATTGCCCGGTGGTCCGGCCCCAGAGCGGACTTTGCCCGAGTGTAGCGCGTCGCTGTCGCATCACCACGCGCCGCCCGCTAGACTGTCCGCCTCTTGACGAAGACGCCTCAAGGATCATGGAATCAATACCCCCCAGCGCTAGCAGTATAGTGACGACAAAGTGGCGTGGCGCCATTGAGATCACGCGTTTCGATAAGCCGATCGGCACGCTGTTGCTGCTCGCGCCCACTCTCTGGGGTGTGGTTTTGGCGAGTGAGGGCCGGCCTTCGTGGACAGTGCTGAGTATTTTTGTGGCGGGCGCCATCGTCATGCGCGCAGCCGGCTGTATTGCCAATGATCTCGCAGATCGTGATCTTGATGGTCACGTGGCGCGCACACGCCTCAGGCCACTTGTGACCGGGGCGCTGTCTGTGGGGGAAGCGATCACCCTGCTGGGTGGACTCCTGGTGTTAGCGCTGATATTGGTCGCCCTTACCAATCCGCTGACAGTGAAGCTGTCTGTAATCGGTGCGGGGCTGGCGCTCGTCTATCCCTTCATGAAGCGCTTTACGCACTGGCCGCAAATCGTTTTGGGCCTCGCTTTTTCCTGGAGCATACCCATGGCGTTTGCCGCCAGTCAGTCGGCGCTCCCCCATGAGCTGTGGTGGTTGTTTGCTGCCAATGTACTGTGGACCCTTATTTACGACACGCAGTATGCAATGGTCGATCGCGAAGATGATCTGGCGATTGGCATCAAATCTACCGCCATCCTGTTTGGCGACCTCGATGTCAGAATCATCGCCGGTCTGCAGTGTCTGTGCCTTTTGGCTTTTTGGCGCTGTGGCGTTGCCTTTGAGCTCGGGCGCTTTTATTACCTTGCGATCATCGGCGTCGCCCTGATGTTTGCCTGGCATATATGGCTGATTCGTAGTCGAGACACTGCGCAGTGTTTTGTCGCTTTTAACCAGAGCAAATGGATCGGGCTGATCGTGCTTTCAGGGTTGTGTGCGCACTTCTGGTTTGGCGACAACGCGGCGCTCTGAACACATTGAAACCCCTGACCGCCACCACTTACCGCTCTCTGGAGGACATCGGGTCCGCCACCTGGCACGCCTATTTTGATCCGGGGGAGCCCTTTTTGAGCTGGCAGTTTCTTTGTGGACTGGAGTCGTCGGGCTGCACGACGGCGCGAAGCGGCTGGCAGCCGGCGCATGTGGGTTTTAAACAAGATAGCGCCTTGCTCGGTTTGATTCCCGCCTATCTCAAGACACATAGCTATGGTGAATATGTTTTTGACTGGTCGTGGGCAGACGCGTGGCAGCGTATGGGGCTCGACTACTACCCGAAGCTGGTCACAGCCATTCCCTTCACGCCCGCAACAGGACAACGCTTTGGTCATGACGCCGCTGCAGAAGAAAATTTTGAACTCATGGCATTGGGGGTACAGGCTCTCTGTCAGCGATTGGAGGTATCGAGCTGGCACGTGCTGTTTATCGGGGCAGCCGAGTCTGACCGCCTAACGCACTGCGGTATGCCGCAGCGACTCACCACACAATTTCATTGGTTCAACCGGGGATACCGCGACTTTCAGGATTTTCTGGACCGTTTCAGCTCTCGCAAGCGCAAAAATCTCAAAAAAGAGCGAGCGCAGGTTGCGCGTCAGGGCCTGACGCTAAAAACGCTTAAAGGGGGTGATATTTCCGCAGAGAACTGGCTGTTTTTCCACCGCTGTTATCAAACGACCTACGCCAAACGATCTGGGCATGGTGGCTATCTTACGGAAGCATTTTTCACCGACACCTGTCCCGCGCTGGGAAACTGCCCCATTATGGTCATCGCCGAATTGCAGGGGAAACCCGTCGCCGCTGCCTTGTTCTTTGAGGGGCGTGACACCTTGTATGGACGATACTGGGGCTGTCTGGCGGAATACGAGTACCTGCATTTTGAAGCGTGTTACTACCGTGGCATTGAATACTGCATTGAAGCGGGCCTGTCGCGCTTTGACCCCGGCGCTCAGGGTGAGCACAAAATTCAGCGCGGCTTTGAGCCCATCCTGACCTACTCCAATCACTGGATTGTCGATGAGCGGCTCAGGGAAGCCGTGGCGCAATTTGCCACTCAGGAAAGAGAACACGTACGGGCGTATCAACGAGAGGCGGTAACGCTGTTACCTTTTAAGTCAGAGGCAATTTAGCCTGCTTTGGGTACCGCGTCGCGCAAGAACACCCAGTTGGCGTCATCTGAGTCCTTGGCGCTGTAATAGTAGCCGTCACCGGTGAAGTCCTTGAGGCCTGCCGGCTCATTGAGGCCCTGCTGCACAATATACCGCGCCATCACCCCTCGAGCTTTCTTGGCAAAGAAAGAAATCATTTTGTACTGACCATTCTTCAGGTCCCGGAACTGCGGGGTGATGATCTCTGCCTGCAGCGAGTGGCTCTTGACGGCTTTAAAGTACTCATTAGAAGCCAGATTTATCAGCACCGGGCTACCGCTCGCCTTGAGGTGCTTGCTGAGAACCTCGGCAATGCGACTACCCCAAAACTCATATAAATTTTTACCTCCGCTGTTCTCGAAAGGCAGACCCATCTCAAGTCGATAGGGCTGCATGAGATCCAGCGGGCGCAACAGTCCATAGAGGCCGGATAAAATACGCAGGTGTTTCTGTGCGAAAGCCAGTTCCGCGGCACTCAGTGTCTCCGCTGCCAAGCCCGTGTATACGTCGCCCTTGAAAGCCAGTACCGCTTGCTTGGCATTTTGCAGGGAGAAGTTCGGCTGCCAGTTCATGAATCGCTCATGGTTCAGCGCAGCGATATTCGCCGAGACCCCCATCAACTGCTGAATCGCCTCGGGATCCATTTTTTGTGCATGATCCACAAGTGACGCTGCCTCCTCGATAAAAAGCGGCTGTGTCGACTTACGCGTCGTTGGCTGGGTTTCATAATCCAGGGTTTTGGCGGGGGACAGAACGGATAGCACGGGTGGCCTCTTATGCAATCTCTGATGCCAGAATGATAACCTTGCGCGTCACTGATAAAAACCTTGGTATCGAGATCATGAGTTACTCCCCCTTCACGGGAACCATTGATCGGATAATGGCCAGTTTAGAGCGCATCACCGCATGGTGTGTCCCGATCATGGCCCTGCTGGTGTTTCTCATTGTGCTACTGCGTTACGGCTTCAATACCGGCGCCATTGCGGCACAGGAGTCGGTTCAATATCTGCATGCGCTCATATTCATGCTCGGCGCCGCGATCGCTTTGGGGGCGGATCAACACGTTCGGGTCGATATCTTTTATCGACATTTCACGCTGAGGCAGCGCGCCTGGGTAGATACTTTGGGCCACATAGTTTTTACCCTACCGCTCTGTGCATTGATTGGTTGGGGCTCCCTCGACTATGTGATAGACAGCTGGAGTGCTCGGGAAGCTTCGCCTGAGCCGGGTGGTCTCCCCTTAGTATTTATTCTGAAAACGCTGATTCCCACCATGGCGCTGTTGCTGGGGCTGCAGGCAGCTGCACACATTGTTCGCGGGGTTCACCATTTACAAGGGCGGGAGCCAAGTTAATGGAAGGACAACTCGCATTGGCCATGTTTTTGGCTGTTTGTTGTGCTTTGTTGCTGGGATTTCCCGTCGCGCTCACTCTGGGGGGCACCGCATTGGGGTTTGCCTCGCTGGGCATCCTGCTGGGTCACTTTGACCCCGATTACCTGACGGCCCTTACGGGCCGGATATTCGGCACCATGGGCAATGAAACCCTGGTCGCCGTACCACTCTTTATCTTGATGGGCGTGATTCTCGAGCGGGCTAAAATAGCCGAGGACCTGCTCTCGCATATGGCGGGGCTATTTGGTGCGCGCCCGGGTGGTTTGGGGGTGGCGGTGGTCGTGGTAGGCGCACTGCTGGCCGCCAGCACCGGCATCGTCGGGGCCACCGTCATCACCATGGGTGTGCTGGCGCTGCCCACCATGTTGCGCGCGGGTTATCACCCCCAGCTCGCCACCGGCACAATCTGTGCCACCGGCACGCTGGGACAAATCATCCCGCCCTCTATCGCGCTGGTGCTGCTGGGCGACATTATGTCAGCGGCATATCAGCAAGCCCAACTGAGGATGAACATCATCAATACCCAGACCGTCTCAGTGGGCGACCTGTTTGTGGGCGCGATGGTGCCGGGCTGCCTGCTGGTGGCTTTCTATCTGGTCTATCTGCTGGTGCGGGCCACCCTACAGCCGGCCAGTGCGCCGCCGGCCGAGGTAGACCGGGCCAAAACCGGTGCGGCTATCGCCGCCGTAATGCCGCCTTTGGGATTGATCGGACTGGTGCTGGGTTCCATTCTCCTCGGCGCCGCCACACCCACAGAAGCCGCAGGGGTCGGGGCTGTCGGCGCGCTGGCGCTGGCGGTGAGCCGGGGAGCGCTGACTCTGGCAAGTTTGTACGACATCTCCCGCTCAACCCTTTACACCACCAGCATGGTATTCCTGATCTTGATTGGCGCTGCCGTATTTTCACTGGTATTCAGAGGATTTGGTGGAGACCTTCTGATTGAGTCATTTTTTCAGGAGCTGGGTGGCGGCCCCCATACGGCCTTACTGGTGGTGATGCTGGTGATGTTTCTGCTGGGCTTCATTCTGGATTTTATCGAGATCACCTTTGTCGTGGTTCCGGTGGTTGGCCCCATTCTGCTCGCGATGGGGTTCGACCCCATATGGCTAGGCGTTATGATCGCCGTGAATCTGCAGACCTCCTTTCTGACGCCGCCCTTCGGGTTCGCCCTGTTCTATCTCCGCGGTGTTGCGCCTGAATCAGTCAGTACGCGCGATATCTATGCGGGGGTTCTACCCTTTGTTGCCATGCAGCTGTTGCTACTGGTTGTGATGTGGTGGTGGCCGAATCTGGTGCTTTGGCTCCCACAGCTATTGGGGCGATAATGCCTTCCCATCCGGAACCACGCTGGCACGGCTGCGGCTGTCTACACACCGCCACCCCAGACCAGTAACACAACGATAAGGGCCATCATGTCTGTCGAAGAACTCGATACCAACCCACTCCCCTACGGCGAATTGGCGTTACAGACCATCGCCATGCCCAAAGACACCAACGCCAACGGAGATATCTTTGGCGGTTGGCTGCTTTCGCAAATGGACTTGGCCGGCAGTATCACCGCATCTGAACTGGCGGAGGGCAGAGTCGCCACAGTGGCCATAGAAGGGATGTCTTTTTTAACGCCCGTGCACGTGGGTGCAGTGGTCAGCTGCTACTGCGATGTCCTCGAGACAGGGCGCAGCTCGGTGCGTATTCTGGTCGAAGTCTGGATCAACGCGCGGCAGGACGGCGAGCCGATCAAAGTGACCGAAGGTGAATTTATCTACGTCGCCATTGATGACAACAAGCTGACCCGACCTATTCCCCAGTAAGCTGAACCGGCGGTAATAAGCGGTCACGCCCGTTGAGATAGGCGCGCTCAGAAATCTCGTGGTAGGTGCGCACTTTGTCAGCAAAAGCAAAATAGGATGCGGCGATTTTTTTTGCCATTGGATCCGAGTCCACCAATGCTTGCATAGCAATTTGACTCTGCTCATACAGCGCATCCATCACGTCATCCGGCAGCGGCAAGACTTCGGTATCAAAATCCCTCAGCAAAATCTGTAGCGACTCACTGTTGTTGGCGGTGAAGTCATCCAGCATGTCGGTATTGGTCGCCCGCGCGGCGATGCGCACAATCGCCTGCAAATCCTCTGGCAGCGCCGCCAGCGCCTCGGCATTGATAATCGTCTCGAGCATTGCCCCCGGTTCGTGCCAGCCCGGGTAATAGTAGTATTCACCCACTTCCATCAGCCCCAGCGTGCGATCATTGTAAGGGCCGACCCACTCCACGGCGTCTATAACGCCGGTCTGCATCGAGGTATAGACCTCTCCACCGGCGATCCGCACCGCGGAACCACCCGCTGCGTCGAACACCTCACCGGCAAGACCGGGAATGCGCATTTTGAGTCCGGCAAGGTCCGATCGATTGTTAAGCCGCTTGTTGAACCACCCCGCCATTTGCACGCCTGTGCTACCTCCCGCATAGGGAATCACCCCAAACGGGGCGTAGAGTTCGCGCCACAAGGGCAGCCCCCCGCCATAGTGGAGCCAACCGTTGACCTCCTGTGCGGTCATACCAAAGGGCACAGCGGTAAAAAATACAGCCGCCGGTATTTTGCCTTTCCAGTAATAAGCGGCGCCGTGCCCCGCCTCGGCGACCCCCCCTGACACTGCGTCGAATACCTCGAAAGCCGGCACAATTTCTCCGGCACCAAAGACTTTAATGTGCAGGCGACCGCCGGAGGCCTCATTGACGCGACGCGCAAAGTTTTCCGGTGCTGCGCCCAAACCGGG
>DFQW01000082.1:0-6913 GCA_002377985.1 Halieaceae bacterium UBA3479
TGCGCTTCTGAGGTTCGCTCATACCGCGAAGCCCCGGCCTGGCGCCGGGGTTTTGCTTTCTGGACGGTGTCATTTTTAATTCTTGCTTGGGTTCGAGTATGCGGCGAGCTGCCAAAGCAACAAGGTTATGACGCAAGGCAGCGGGTTGCAGTGATCAAAAGCCGCGACTGAGGGACTTTTTGCTAGTGCCCGCACCCGGTTAACCCTGTCGATCAAGACTAAGCAGCCTGAAACTTTGGGTTGCGTGACGGTTTTTTTATTGATCTGTCTAGGAGTGGGGCCAAGAAGCGCCCTGTATGCGAGGCTGGATTGCCAGCAACTGATTCGGGCGTGCCGGTGGCAATAATTTGACCGCCCCCTGATCCGCCTTCAGGTCCCAGATCAATAAGCCAGTCAGCCGTTTTGATGACATCGAGGTTGTGCTCGATGATCACCACCGTATTGCCACCGTCTCTCAGTCGGTGGAGTACCTCGAGTAGTTGGCGGATATCCTCAAAGTGTAAGCCTGTGGTGGGCTCATCAAGAATATAGAGGGTCTTTCCCGTGTCGCGCTTGGAGAGCTCTCGGGACAGCTTTACCCGCTGCGCTTCGCCCCCCGACAAGGTGGTCGCGGCCTGGCCAAGCCTGATGTACGACAGCCCCACATCCATCAGAGTCTGGAGCTTGCGATGGATAGCAGGCACGGCTTCAAAGAAAGACAGCGCGTCTTCGACAGTTAGCTCGAGCACTTCATAGATGTTGAGACCCTTGAAGCGGATCTCGAGGGTCTCGCGGTTGTAGCGCTTGCCTTTGCAGACGTCGCAGGGCACATAGATATCGGGCAAAAAGTGCATCTCGACTTTGGTGACACCGTCACCCTGACACGCCTCGCAGCGGCCGCCGCGCACGTTAAAGCTGAATCGCCCCGGTTTATAGCCGCGTGATCTGGCTTCCTGTGTTCCCGCGAACAGCTCTCTTATCGGGGTGAAGATGCCGGTATAGGTGGCCGGATTCGATCGCGGTGTTCGGCCAATGGGGCTCTGGTCAATGTCGATGCATTTGTCGAGTTTCTCGAGGCCGGTAATGCCCTCGTGGGCGGCCGCTTTCAAGGTGGTGGCGCCGTTAAGTGCGGTAGCGGCGAGGGGGTAGAGGGTGCCGTTGATGAGCGTGGATTTGCCAGAGCCTGAAACCCCGGTAACGCAAGTGAGCAAGCCGATGGGCAGATCCAATGAGACGTTCTGCAGGTTGTTTCCCCGAGCGCCCAAGATTGAGATCAGCTGCTTCGGGTCGATCGGATGGCGCTTCGCCGGGATGGGAATGCTTTGCTTACCGGATAAGTACGCCCCGGTCAGCGAATCCGGATGTGCCGTAATATCCTGCAGTGACCCCGACACCACAATCTCACCCCCATGCACACCCGCACCGGGGCCGATATCGATAATGTGGTCGGCGTTGCGAATGGCATCCTCATCGTGCTCCACAACCAGCACGGTGTTTCCCAGGTCGCGCAGGTGAATCAGGGTGTTGAGTAGACGCTCGTTATCGCGCTGGTGTAGCCCGATGGACGGCTCATCGAGAATGTACATGACTCCCACCAAACCGGCGCCAATCTGACTGGCAAGCCGGATGCGCTGTGCCTCACCCCCGGAAAGGGTCTCGGCGCTGCGGTTCAAAGTCAGGTAGTTAAGGCCCACATCGACCAAAAAGCGATACCGCGCGCGGAGCTCTTTCAGAATTTTGTCAGCAATTTCGCCTTGTCGGCCTGGTAGTTCCAATGCGTCGAAGTAGGCCTGGGCCTCACCTACCGGCAGCGCCGTAATGCTGGGTAAGGTACGGTCATCAACATAGACGCTGCGCGCGTCGGCACACAAGCGGGTGCCTTCACACGCCTTGCAGGCTGCCGTAGACACGTATTTGGCCAGTTCATCACGCACGGAGGAAGACTCTGTTTCGCGATAGCGCCGATCCATGTTCGGGATCACACCCTCGAACACGTGCACGCGTTTAAACACGGTACCGCGGTCGTTGATATAGGAAAACTCAATCTCCTCGCCGCCACTGCCCTGCAGAATAACGTCCCGGTGTTTCTGGGCGAGGCTATTGAAGGGCTGATCCATGTCAAAGCCGTAGTGCCCCGCCAGCGAGCGGAGCAGGTGAAAGTAATAGACGTTGCGTCGATCCCAGCCGCGAATGGCACCCTCGGCCAGGCTCGCCTCGGGGTGCATTACCACACGGCTCTCGTCGAAGAATTGGGTAACGCCCAGTCCGTCACAGCCATCACAGGCACCGGCGGGGTTATTGAAGGAAAAGAGTCGGGGTTCGAGCTCGTCGATAGAGTGGCCGCAGCTGGGGCAGGCGTAGCGGGCCGAAAACAATGTCTCAGGACCCTCGCCCTCCATCGGCGCGACCGCCGCCACGCCGTCGGTCAGCTCAAGCGCCGTCTCAAAGGACTCAGCGAGGCGAAGCTTGAGGTCTTCCCGGACCTTGAAGCGATCGATAACCACATCAATACGATGTTTTTTCTTTTTATCGAGTGCAGGCACATCGTCCAGATCTACCACGATGCCGTCCACTCGAACGCGAATAAAACCCGCAGCGCGCATCTGTTCAAACACGTGCAGGTGCTCGCCCTTGCGGTCGCGCACCACGGGTGCCAGCAGCATCAGCTTGCTGCCCTCCGGTAGGGCAAGCACGGCGTCGACCATTTGCGTCACGGTCTGGGCCTTGAGCGTTACGCCGTGTGTTGGGCACCGCGGATCCCCGACCCGGGCAAAGAGCAAGCGCAGGTAATCGTAGATTTCCGTGATGGTGCCCACAGTAGAGCGGGGATTATGTGAGGTGGATTTTTGTTCAATAGAGATTGCAGGAGATAGGCCCTCAATGTGGTCAACATCGGGCTTTTCCATCATCGACAAAAACTGTCTCGCGTAGGTCGAGAGTGACTCCACGTAGCGTCGCTGGCCCTCGGCGTAGAGCGTATCGAATGCCAGCGACGATTTGCCTGAGCCGGACAGCCCGGTAATGACAACCAGCTTGTCTCGGGGGATATCGAGATCGATATTTTTGAGGTTGTGGGTGCGTGCGCCGCGGACCTCAATGGTATCCATGGGTTTTCCTGTGAGGGATTGCTGCCAACACGACAGTATACGGGGATCCGAGGGCGACGGACTGTCGCGGGCAGGTTTTTACCCCGTGTTACACTCGACCCTCGCCCAGGCAACGAATACTGTGCTGTCCAAAGAACCTTTTACGAGTGTCGAACGCCGCGCCGTCGTGGGACTGGCGAGCCTGTATTGCCTGCGTATGCTTGGCCTGTTTATGGTTCTGCCCCTATTCGCGGTCTATGCGCGGGAATTGGCGGGTGCCAGCACCGCTAGCATCGGGCTGGCTCTCGGCGCCTATGGGCTGACCCAGGCGCTTCTTCAGGTACCCCTCGGCTGGTTGTCTGATCGTATCGGTCGCAAACCGGTCATTGTAAGCGGCCTCTGCCTGCTGATTTGTGGCAGCGTTGTGGCGGCATTTGCGGAGACGTTGGCAGAGCTGGCTCTGGGGCGGTTGCTGCAGGGATCCGGGGCGATTGCATCGGCGACTATGGCGCTGGCCGCTGACTACACGCGTGTTGAGCAACGCACCAAAGCGTCCGCCATCATCGGTGCCAGTATTGGTATCTCCTTCGCGCTGGCGCTGGTGCTGGGGCCGGTATTGGCGGCCTGGGGTGGTCTGTCGGGGGTATTTGAGGTGACTGCCATCATGGGTGCGCTGGGCCTCGCCGTCGTCCTGCTCTGGCTGCCCGCCACCCCGCAGTTAACTGATGGCGGTCGGGCGCATCTGGCCGATCGTCAGCGTCTCGGTGAGGCACTCTGGGGCCCCGGGTTAGGTATCCTCTACGGCAGTATTTTCTGTCTGCATCTGTTGTTGATGGCGGCATTTACTGCAATTCCTTCGATAATGAGCGAGCAGGTGGGTTTGCCCGCGGCGCAACATGCCTGGATGTATCTCGCGACATTGATCATCGCATTGCCCGGAGTGGCGTTACTGATCCGGCGCCGCGGTGACCAACAACATCCCCGACCCATCATTGCAATTACCATCGTACTGGCGGTGGGCGGTCTGTTCCTTGCGCTGGAGGCTGATGCCGTAGTCATGCTGGGTGTGGGTCTAATCCTCTTTTTTGTGGGGTTTACGGCACTGGAGACGCTACTGCCCGCGCTGGTATCGATTTTTGCGCCGGTGTCGCTTCGGGGGACTGCCATGGGGATTTTTTCCAGTGCGCAATTTTTTGGCGTATTCAGCGGCGGTATCTTGGGCGGTGCCGCATTGCAATGGGGCGGTGTGGGAGCGCTGGTCGCGTTTCTCTCCGGACTCACGGTGCTTTGGTTAGCAGGCGTATGGCGCTACGCCCGAACGCCGGTTGTGGCGTTTTAGGCGTGTAAATGTCAGAGATTGATGTACCCGACGGACGATAGCGTTGCTATAGTCTCGGGCATGATAGATAAAACCGGGCTGTGCACGATCAGCATCTCCCGGTGCAGATTTGGAGAATCCTATGGCCTCGCGAGGCATTAACAAAGTGATTTTAGTCGGCAATTTGGGCAATGACCCGGAGCATCGCGTGCTCCCCTCAGGAGGCGGTGTCACTAACGTGAGCCTTGCCACTTCGGAGAGCTGGCGCGATAAAAATACGGGTGAGCAGCAGGAGCGCACCGAGTGGCACAGGGTTGTATTTTTTAATCGACTGTCGGAGATCGCCGCCGAGTACCTGAGAAAGGGTTCCAAAGTGTATGTGGAGGGTTCTCTCCGCACCCGAAAATGGCAGGATCAGTCTGGCCAGGACCGCTACACCACCGAAATTGTTGCCCAGGAAATGCAGATGCTCGACAGCCGCGGGGGTATGCAAGACAGTGGCGGCTATGAGCCCCCGCCCGCCGCCAGTGCACCTGCTTCAGCCGGCAATCCCGCGCCAATTGATTTTCCGGAAGACGACATTCCGTTCTAATCGGTGGGCATGTTGATGCCCGGTAATGGATGGGTCTGATCCCCATGCGTATTTTGGTTTTAGGCTTGGACTCCCCTTTGGGTTTTTCTCTGCGGGCATTTGCCGCCCCTTTGATGCGTCACGAAATCGTCGGCGTGGATATGGATGCAACCCGTTGGCGCCGTGAGCGACAGGTAAAAAAACTGCTTCGACGTCAAAGCGTTGATCTGATTCTGGACGCCCGGCTTGTCACCCAGATCGACGGAGTTGACCCTGTTGGACAACCCGATCTGGAGCGCACGCGCTGGTTGGCGGGACTGGCTGCGCGCGACCGCATAGCCTATTTATTTTTGTCCAGTGCGCGTGTGTTCTCCGGCACCCTGTCCCGTCCTTACCGTGAGACAGATCAACCCGATGCGACCGATCCTATTGGTCGCACCCTCATCGAGGTCGAGCAATTATTAAGGGAGGTTGTGGACGAGATTTTCATCTTGCGCCTGGGCCTCATGTTCGGTGGCCGCCGGCCAAACCCGCTCGCCAGAGCGCTGGATGCGCTCTCCAGGGGAGACCGAGTCAAAGTAAGCGAGCAGGTGAGAGGCAGTCCGGTTCATGTTGCGGAGGTGGCGCGGGTTATTCACGGCATCAGTGATCAAATAGGCGCAGGCGCTCCCAGGACAGGCCTTTATCACTACAGTGGTATTGGCGAGGTAAATGCCTACTCCTTTATGGAAACGGTATTGGCCAATGCCTCGCAATATGCGCCTTTCAAAGAGGCGCGGGAGTTGGTGGAACTGATCAAAGACGACACCGGCGCCACGACCAACCTGAGTCTCGACTGCGCCAAAATTCGCCATCAATTCGGTATTCAGCAACTGAGTTGGCGGGAGTTTGTTCCACGCGCGGTGCAACGCTACATTGAACTCTACGCAGAGGGATGAGAACGACATCATGAGCACAGCCCTGAACGTGGCCGTACTGACCGTGAGCGATACCCGCACTATTGATACCGATACCTCGGGCGCATTTCTTGAGGAGGCGCTGAGGGCGTCAGGTCACGCCGTGGTTGATCGACAAATTGTGATTGACGATATTTATCAGCTCCGTGCGGTGCTTTCCCGCTGGATCGCCGATCCGGGGGTAGAGGTGGTACTCACAACGGGTGGTACGGGGTTTTCTGGACGCGATTCCACGCCTGAGGCCGTGGCGCCACTGTTTGACAAGGTGATAGAGGGATTCGGAGAGGTATTTCGGGCGCTGAGTCGCGACGAAATCGGTTCTTCCACAATTCAATCCCGGGCGTTGGCCGGTCTGGCGAACGGGACGGTGATTTTCTGTATGCCAGGATCGACGGGGGCGTGCCGCACCGCATGGGAGGGTGTGCTTCGAGATCAGCTCGATAGTGAGTATCGGCCGTGTAACTTTGTCGGGGTTCTGCGGGGGCACTAGAAGATGCCGTTAACCCCCCTTGCTGATGCGCTCGACCTCGTCCTCGCTACGGTTGACAGAGCGCCCGAGTCAGAGCTAGTGGCGCTCTCGGCGGCGCTCAATCGATACGTCGCTCACGCGGCGCTTGCGCCTTGCGCAGTCCCGCCCGCCGACAACAGCGCGATGGATGGCTATGCCGTCAGCAGCGCTGACGTACCGGGTCTATTGTCGGTGAGCCAGCGTATCCCCGCCGGCCAGCCCCCGCATACCCTGGCGCCGGGCACCGCTGCTCGCATCTTCACGGGTGCAGAAATCCCGCCCGGGGCGGATGCGGTCATCCCGCAGGAGGAAGCAGAAGCGACCGAGGCCGGCGTGCGCTTGCCGTCGGTGAGTATTGGCCAGCACATCAGGCGTCGAGGCGACGATATCCAACCGGGTGACTGTCTGCTTGCACGGGGACAATGCTTGCGGCCGCAGGATGTCGGCTTGCTCGCCTCGGTCGGTATCGACCGCGTGTCAGTTTATCGACCCTTA
>DFQW01000082.1:7219-7789 GCA_002377985.1 Halieaceae bacterium UBA3479
GCCCGGGCAAATCTTCAATAGCAACCGATTCGTGTTGCTGCACCAGATACAGGCTCTGGGATTAGAGGTGACAGAAAATAGGCACTTGCCCGATGTTCCGGCCGTGATTGCCACCGCGCTGCAAAGCGCTGCGGCAAATGCCGATTGCATTGTGACTGCCGGCGGTGTGTCGGTAGGGGAAGAGGACCATGTGCGGCGAGAGATCGAGAAATTAGGCTCCCTGGCGATCTGGCGGTTGGCGATCAAGCCGGGTAAACCGCTGGCATTTGGTGAGGTACAGGGCACTCCCGTGTTTGGTTTGCCCGGTAATCCGGTGTCGGCCTGGATCACCTTCGCGCTGGTGGCGAGGCCGTGGCTGGTGAAGCGCCAAGGGGGGGTTCTCCCACCTGCACCGCGTTTTCCTGTGCAGGCCCGCTTTGCCATCGAGCGCGCGGGTTCACGGGAGGAGTTCTTGCGCGTGCGCCTGGTGGGGCAAGGGCTGACAATGGGCGCAGAGTTAACGGGTAGCCAAAGCTCTGGCGTACTGACCAGTCTGGGTGAGGCCCATGGGCTGGCTGTACTTCCCGCTGG
>DFQW01000082.1:8145-12879 GCA_002377985.1 Halieaceae bacterium UBA3479
TGGCTAGGATCAGGCTCGATACTGCCTAAAGATCAATGTCGCATTGGTGCCGCCAAAGCCAAAGCTGTTGGACATCACCTGCTCGAGCTGTGCATTGTCAACGCGCTGCCGGGCAATCGGCATCCCCGCCGCACCCTCGTCCAGCGTATCAATATTGGCCGATGCCGCAATGAAGTCATCACCCAGCATTAAAAGAGAATAGATCGCCTCCTGAACGCCTGCCGCGCCGAGAGAGTGGCCCGAGAGTGATTTGGTGGAGCCAATTATCGGGGCGTTGTCGCCAAAGACCGCGCGCATGGCATTGAGTTCCTGAATATCCCCTGCCGGGGTACTGGTGCCGTGGGCGTTGATGTAATCGATCTTTCCTTCGACGCCCTGCATGGCTTGCTGCATACACCGTATCGCGCCCTCGCCAGAGGGTGCCACCATGTCGTAACCGTCCGAGGTCGCTCCATAGCCCACCAATTCAGCAAGAATAGGGGCCCCTCTGGCTTGAGCGTGACGCAAAGATTCCAGCACTAACATGCCGCCGCCACCAGCAATCACGAAGCCATCCCGATCGGCATCATAGGCCCGGGATGCCCGCTCGGGGGTCTCGTTATATCGGGTCGACAGCGCACCCATGGCGTCAAAAAGTGCGCTCATGGTCCAATGCAACTCCTCTCCACCTCCGGCAAAAACCACGTCCTGCTTACCGAGCTGTATAAGCTCCATGGCGTGACCGATACAGTGGGCACTGGTGGAGCACGCTGAGGAGATCGAGTAGTTCACGCCCTTGATCTGGAAAGGCGTTGCGAGACAGGCCGAAACGGTGCTACCCATGGTCTGGGTGACACGATAGGGGCCCACCCGACGGATACCGCGTTCTCGCAGAATGTCTGCTGCCTCGACCTGATTGGAAGAGGAGGCCCCTCCAGAGCCCGCCACGATGCCCGTGCGAGGATGCGATACCTGTTGCGCTGTCAGGCCGGACTGTGCAATCGCTTGCTGCAGGCTGAGGTAGGCATAGCCCGCCGCATCCCCCATGAAGCGCCACTGTTTCCGATCGATGTGCTCGGCCAGATCAATCTGGGGCATACCCGCAACCTGTGAGCGCATGCCGGCATCAATGTGGGGCTGACAGGTTGTTATCCCTGACCTTCCCTCATACAACGCTTCCTTGACGGTTGGTGCGTCATTACCCAAACAGGAAATGATGCCCATCCCGGTGACGACGACGCGCTCTGGCATCAGAGTGACTCCGTATTTTGAAAGAGGCCGACCCGCAGATCGGTGGCGGTATAAATAACTTCGCCGTCAACGGACACCGAGCCGTCGGCAATACCCATCACCAGCTTTCGTTCAATCACGCGCTTCATCTGGATGTGGTAACGCACCAGCGAATGGCTCGGCAGAATCTGCCCGGTGAATTTGACTTCGCCTGACCCCAGCGCCCGCCCGCGCCCGGGATTGCCCCGCCAGCCGAGAAAAAAACCGACCAGTTGCCACATGGCATCCAGCCCAAGGCACCCGGGCATCACCGGGTCGCCCGGGAAGTGGCAGGCGAAAAACCACAAATCGGGGTGGATATCCAGCTCGGCGATCAGCTCGCCTTTACCTGCCGAACCGCCCTCGGAGCTAATGTGGGTGATGCGGTCGACCATGAGCATGTTGTCGACGGGAAGTTGGGCATTACCCGGCCCAAAGAGCTCGCCCAGCCCGCATGACACCAACGCTGCTTTGTCGTAGTGGGATTGGGGAACAAAGGTCGAGCGTTCAGTCATGCCTTGGGTTTCCATCAGGGACAGGGTGGCTGTTGGGGAGGATACGAGGGCTCGGCGTTACTGCCTCATCTCGGGCCGGCAATTGTAGAGCAATGCCTCGACAGGATCCAGATGGGAACTCGCGCGCCAGCGGGCAGGTATCAGCCTTGCCGAATCATCACCCGTTGTCGGGTCCGAGGGGTGAAAACCCCTCTCTGATCCAGTAGCATCGCGTCCCTACGTACAGAAGTGACGTCCTATGCTGGTTCCCGTTTTATTGTCCGGTGGCGTTGGAAGCCGTCTCTGGCCCGTGTCCCGTGCGGCGCGACCCAAGCAGTTCTTGCCCTTGGGGGGCGAGGGCTCCATGTTGCAAGAGACCCTGCGACGCGTGCAGGGGCTGGAGTGCCGCCCGCCGGTGGTTGTGTGCAATGCCGAGCACCGCTTTATGGTCGCCGAGCAACTGCGTGGAGAGTCCGCGGCACCCCCGCAGATCATCCTGGAGCCTGCCGGTCGCAATACCGCACCGGCCATTGCGCTGGCGGCGCTGCAGGTCAGCCAAGACAATCCCGAAGCCCTGTTGCTGGTTTTGCCCGCAGATCACCACATCCTCGCACCGAGGCAGTTTTGCGATGCCGTTGTCCGTGCCGCCTCCGAGGCGCGCGCGGGCCGTCTGATGACCTTTGGCGTGGTGCCCACGCGAGCAGAGACGGGGTATGGCTATGTCCGCACTGGAGACAGCCTCGCGGAGGGGTTGTTTGATCTGGCAGAGTTTGTCGAAAAGCCCGACCTTGCGACGGCGGAGTCCTACGTTGCAGCGGGCACCTACTACTGGAACAGCGGCATGTTTCTGTTTCGGGCAGATCGATACCTCAAAGAGCTGTCCATATACCAGCCCGATATGCTGGCTGCCTGCGAGGCGGCCATGGCGGCCGCGGAGCGGGATCTCGATTTTATCCGGCCAGAGGAGACCGCGTTTCTCGCCTCCCCGGCGGACAGCATCGACTATGCCGTGATGGAAAAGACGGCGCACGGCGGGGTGGCGGCACTCGACTGCGGATGGAGTGATGTGGGTGCCTGGTCGGCGTTATGGGAGTTAGGGCAAGGGGATCACTGCGGCAACGTCACCCGGGGCGACGTGCTCCTGCAGGACGCGCAAGGCAGTTATGTGCATAGCGAGAGCCGCTTGGTGACTGCTCTCGGTATTGAAGACCTCGTAATCGTGGAAACCCCCGATGCGGTGATGGTCAGCCCCAAGCACCGCGTTCAGGACATCAAGCAGTTGGTGGATACGCTAACCCGGGCAGCGCGCTCAGAGGCGACGGTTCACCATCGGGTTTTTAGACCTTGGGGCGCCTACGAATCGCTGGTGGTCGGCGAACATTTTCAGGTCAAGCGGCTTACGGTCAATCCCGGACAAACATTATCGCTGCAGTTACACCATAAACGTGCGGAGCACTGGGTCGTGGTGTCCGGCGTGGCGGATATTGTCCGGGGCGAGGAGCACCTGACATTAGGTCCTGACGAATCCACCTATATTCCTCTCGGCATGAAGCACCGCTTGGCTAATCGCGGCGAGGTGCCGCTCGAAGTCATTGAGGTGCAGTCCGGGTCCTATCTGGGCGAGGACGATATTGTGCGATTTGACGACGTGTACGGCAGAGAGGATTCCGCTTCATGATCAAAAAATGCCTGTTTCCGGTGGCGGGGTATGGCACACGGTTCCTGCCGGCCACCAAGAGTATGCCCAAGGAAATGCTGCCTATCGTCAATAAACCGCTCGTGCAGTATGGCGTTGAGGAAGCCATCGAGGCCGGCATGCTGAACTGTGCATTGGTAACCGGTCGCGGCAAGCGGGCCATCGCGGACCATTTTGATATCAGTTACGAACTGGAGCACCAGATCGCCGGCTCCGCCAAGGAGCGGTACCTGACGGGTATTCGCGATGTGATCGAGCGCGGTGTTTTTACCATGGTGCGTCAGCGGGCGATGTTGGGGTTGGGTCATGCCATTCTGACAGGAGAGCCCTTGATTGGTGATCAACCCTTTGGCGTGGTGCTATCTGACGACCTGTGCCTGAATGGCAGTGGCCCCGGTGTACTGGCGCAAATGGCGGCACTTTATGAGGAGTTTCAATGCTCCATCGTCGCCGTGCAGGAAGTGCCGATGGCGGATATCGACCAGTACGGTGTGGTGGCGGGGACGCCCGAACGCGACGGCTTGACCCGCGTCACGGAGATGGTCGAGAAGCCGCCGCGGGACGAGGCGCCGTCGAATCTCGCAGTCATCGGCCGCTACATTCTCACGCCCGACATCTTCGACATTATCCGCAGTACGCCACCGGGCCGGAATGGCGAGGTGCAACTGACCGATGCCCTGCAGGTGCAGGCCAGTGAGGGGCGGGTGCTCGCTTACCGATTCCAGGGGCAGCGTTTTGACTGCGGCAGCGTGCCGGGGTTTGTGGCGGCGACCCAGCATGTCTATGAGCATTACTATGGCCATGACCAATGACTGAGAACCTCGATTGTTTCAAGGCCTACGATGTCCGCGGCCGCATCCCAGACCAGTTGAATGAGGATATTGCCCATCGCATCGGTCGGGCCTACGCCGCCGTCATTCAGCCCGGTACGGTGGTGGTGGGGCACGACATACGCCTCACGAGCGAGTCCATCAAGCAGGCGTTGATCGACGGCCTGAGGACACAGGGTGTGTCAGTGCAGGATATCGGGTTGTGTGGAACCGAAGAGATTTATTTCGCGACGGCACACTTGGGCGTTGGTGGCGGCATTGTGGTGACCGCCAGCCATAATCCCAAGGACTACAACGGCATGAAATTTGTCAGGGAGGGCTCGCGTCCCATCTCGGGTGATTCCGGATTGGCGGATATTCGCGTGCTCGCAGAGCGTAATCAGTTCGTGCCCGCCGCCTCGCGGGGAGGTTACGAGGCGGTCGATACCCGGGCAGCTTACGTGGCGCATCTTTTATCCTATGTCGA
>DFQW01000082.1:13232-30843 GCA_002377985.1 Halieaceae bacterium UBA3479
CTGCCATTTACCTTTATCAAAGTGCATCATGAGCCCGATGGTGAATTCCCCAACGGCGTGCCGAACCCTCTTTTGGTTGAAAATCGCGCCGTGACCGCAGAACGGGTGATCGCCGAGGGAGCGGATTTGGGAATTGCCTGGGACGGGGATTTTGATCGCTGTTTTTTCTTTGATAGTTCGGGCCATTTCATCGAAGGCTATTACATCGTGGGTTTGTTGGCCGAGGCCTTTTTGTCGCGCTTGGGGCCTCAAAAGATCGTTCACGACCCCCGGCTGACCTGGAATACGCAAGACATCGCGCGCACCGGCGGGGGCGAGCCGGTCCTGAGTAAAACGGGCCACGCGTTTATCAAGGAGCGCATGCGCGAAGTGGATGCGGTTTACGGTGGCGAGATGTCGGCACACCATTATTTTCGCGACTTTGCCTACTGCGACAGCGGCATGATCCCGTGGCTTTTGATTGCAGGGTTAATCTCACAGACAAAACAGCCGCTTTCTGAACTGGTTGCTGCCCGAGAAAGTGCCTTTCCCTGCTCGGGAGAAATCAACCGCGAGGTCGCTGACCCCGCGGCGCTACTGGCCGCCGTTGAGGCGCGCTACGGTGAGCAAGCGGTGTCGATCGAAAAGCTGGATGGCTTGGGTATGGAATTTGCAGACTGGCGTTTTAACCTGCGCATGTCCAACACTGAGCCGGTGGTTCGGCTCAATGTCGAGACCCGGGGCGATCAGCCGTTGATGGAGGCAAAAACCGAGGAACTGTTGTCATTGATCGACACCTGATCAGGGCTCTGGATTGGCGTCTCGCCAGGCTCTCACGGCATTTAAGGTAGCGGGGTCGGTATTCACCGAAACTGCGTCGCCACGCAGTAGGACCTGCATCTCGGCGGCAATTTCTTTGCCGAGTTCGACCCCCCACTGGTCGAAGGAATTGATGCCCAGTAGCACGCCAAGGAAAAAGGTTTTGTGCTCGAATGCGGCAATCAGTCCTCCGAGGCACTCCGGTGATACGCTGCTCATGGTGATCAGCGAATGACTGTGATTGCCCGGTAATTCAAATTGGCGGCTGGCTTCCGCGGAAAAGCCGCGTTGAGCGCCGAGTCGACGGGCATCGTCGGTTGACCGACCAACCATCAAGGCCCGGCTCTGGGCCAACGCATGCCCGGCGAGCGCGCGTCGCGCATCAGGATCTCCTTCTCCGGATGAGAGCGGCAAAATAATGTCCGCGGTAAAAGACCGCGTGCCCTGGTGTAATAGCTGGTAGTAGGAGTGCTGCCCGATCGTGCCGGCCGAACCCCACAGCACCGGCGCCGTATGGTGCGGCAGTGGCAGGCCTTCCGGCGTTACGCTTTTGCCGTTACTTTCCATCGTGAGTTGCTGCAAAAAGTCGGGGAGTCGGGCCAGCCGTTGCGCGTAGGGCAAAACCGCGTGGGTATCGGTTTTGAGGTAGTGGGTTTGCCAGAGCTCGAGCAGTGCCATCATCATCGGTAGATTGTCGGCTGGCGGCGCCTCTGCCGTGTGCTCGTCCATGTAGCGAGCACCCTCCAGAAGGCGCGAAAACGCAGACCAACCGAGGGTCAACGGGATGGAAATACCGATCGCCGACCATAGGGAATAACGACCTCCCACCCAGTCCCAGATAGGAAAGCATCGCTCGGGCCAAACGTTCCACTCGCCCGCGCGCGCCACCTGCGTGGTGACCGCAATAAGGTGGTTCCCCAGTGTTTCGCTAGTGGCACCGCCCGCTATCAGCCAAGCTCTGGCCCTGATTGTGTTGGAGAGCGTTTCTTCGGTAGTGAATGACTTGGAGCAAATCACAAACAGCGTGCGCGCGGGATTCAGCCCCTCGAGTGTGCTGTCGAGATCGTGCGGATCAATATTGGCCACGAAGTGAGCCCGCAGGGGCGCGCCGCTATACCCCAGCGCCTCACAAACCAGCCGTGGCCCCAGATCTGAACCGCCGATACCCAGATTCACCACGTCGGTAAAAGGTTGGCCGTCGAAACCGCAGGCATCGCCGGCGTGGACCGCCGCTACCAGATCAGCCATGCGGGACACTGTATCCCCGACCAGTGCCGACAGTTCCGGTTGAACCTCCGACCCGGTGCCCCGCAGCAGGGTGTGGAGCGCCGCACGGCGCTCCGAGGTATTCACTTCCTCGCCGCTGATCAGCGCCGAGAATGATTCAACCAGGTTCCGTGCCTCCGCCAGTTCGAGCAACGTTTGCCGCGTAGCGTCATCCAACCGATGCTTGGCGAAATCCAGAACGAGTCCGTCTGCGCAACAGCGAAATTGATCGGCCCGGTGCGGTTCGGCGTCAAAAAGCGTTTCAACGTCTCGATCAGTTAGCGTCGCGGCTGCTCTGAGCAGCCGGTCGTGAAGCGGCGGGGGCACTACCGACATTATCCGAGCCGCTCCACGGCTTGATTTGCCATCAGGCGTAAGGTTTCCCGGGCGGGAGACTGATCGAGCACGTCCAGTGCCTCGGTTGCCTGTAGCTGGTGTTTCAGCGCGGCGTTGCGGGTCACTTCCAACCCTCCGGTTCGCTGGACTATCGCCATCACTTCGGCGAAGGCGCCGCCATCTTTATTGCGCAACGCCTCACCGACAATGTGGCGTTCACGCTCGTCGCCAACTTCCAGAGCGTGGAGTAGAGGAAGCGTAATTTTTCCCTCGTTAAGATCGTCGCCAACATTCTTCCCGGTCAGAGAGGGGTCACCCGCATAGTCGAGCAGATCATCGGCCAACTGGAACGCGATGCCGAGGTTCATCCCATAGTCCAGCATCGCTGTCGCGATGGTGCTATCTGTATCGTGTAGTAAAGCGGCGCCGTGGCAAGCCGCGGCGAACAAAGCGGCGGTCTTGCGACGAATAATTTCCCGATACTGATCGGCCTGAGTGTCGGGGTTCCCCGCGTGCACCAGTTGCATCACTTCGCCCGCGGCAATGGTATTGGTGGTCTCGGCCATGTGCGCGAGCAATGGCATATGATTGAGTTGAACCATTAATTGGAAAGCGCGGGTGTAGATGAAGTCCCCAACCAGCACGCTAGGAGCGTTACCGAAGGCCGCATTGGCGGTAGGCTTACCCCGTCGCAGGGTTGAGAGATCCACCACGTCATCATGCAGTAGCGTCGCGGTATGAATGAACTCGATAACGGCCGCAAACTGGATATGCCTCTGGTCTATGCCGCCAAGCGCCTTAGCTGATAGCAACACCAAGAGAGGCCGCATCCGCTTGCCACCGGCCTGCACGATGTAGTGTCCGATGCTCTCCACCATGTCAACATCTGACCGCAGCATGGAAACGATGACCTCATCGACCTGCGCGAATTCAGCTGCGACACTGTCTCTTATTGCGATATCCACTACTCACCCCCTTATCGCCGCGAAGTATAGGCTGGGGAGGACAATGCCGCCACGCTACCGGCCGGCATCTCCGGATCGGGGAATGGACGCCATTTTTCAGTAAAAGACCCAGAATACTCACACTTGCGCTCGACCTGATGAACGCGTATTGTTCGCGCCCTTGGTCTGGCCATACGGTCAGGTTTCGGTGCCTGGACTCTGCCCCGTTTCGGCGGTTTCTTTTGCGAGCAGGCTAACTGAGAGGAAAAACAATGTACGCAGTAATTCAGAGCGGCGGCAAGCAGCACCGCGTCGAAGAGGGCGAGCAGATCAAGCTCGAAAAGATCGATGCAGCGACGGGGGATACCGTCGAGTTCGATCAAGTGCTGATGGTGGGCGCTGGTAGCGATGTCAAGATTGGTGCACCGCTGGTAGCGGGCGGCAAGGTAACGGCCGAGGTCGTCTCCCACGGTCGTCACGATAAAATCCGCATCGTGAAGTTCAACCGACGCAAGCACTACCGCAATGAGACGGGACACCGTCAGTGGTATACCGAAGTCAAGATAACCGCGATTACCGGCTGACAGGAGAGCGCACTCATGGCACATAAAAAAGCAGGCGGTAGTACCCGCAACGGTCGAGATTCGGAGAGTAAGCGTCTTGGTGTAAAGGCGTTTGGCGGGCAGGCGGTTTCGGCAGGCAGCATTATTGTTCGCCAGCGAGGCACACGGTTTCATGCCGCCGAGAACGTCCGGGTCGGCAAAGACCACACGCTGTATGCGACAGCAGACGGCAAGGTGGAGTTTTTCAGCGGTGGCCCGCAAAATCGCAAGCAGGTCCGTATCGTAACGGCCTGAGCCGGCCAGCCAGAGATTCGGAAAACCTCGTCAGCCGGCGAGGTTTTTTTTTGCCGAGGCAGAGCAGACCATGAAATTTGTCGACGAAGCCACAATAGAAGTCACCGCGGGCAAGGGCGGTAATGGCTGTGTGAGCTTTCGCCGCGAGAAGTTTGTGCCCAAAGGTGGCCCGGACGGTGGCGACGGCGGTGATGGCGGTTCGGTCTATATTGAGGGCGATGATTCACTCAACACCATGATTGATTACCGATATACCCGCCGCTTCCGCGCTGAGAGTGGTGAGGCAGGTCGAGGCCGCAATTGCTCGGGAAAATCGGGGAGTGATCTGGTGTTGCCTGTGCCGTTGGGCACCACCGTGCTGGATGAATCGTCTGGCGAGATTCTGGGAGATATTCGCGAGGCCGGCGAGCGGCTGCTGGTCGCACAGGGTGGGTTTCATGGTCTCGGGAATACCCGCTACAAGTCGAGTATCAATCGCGCGCCGCGACAGAGTTCTCCGGGTTCGGAGGGAGAATCCCGTCAGCTCAAACTGGAGCTCAAAGTGTTGGCCGATGTCGGTCTGTTGGGGCTGCCCAATGCCGGCAAATCCACGCTCATCCGCGCCGTATCGGCCGCCACGCCCAAGGTGGCGGATTATCCTTTTACAACCCTGATTCCCAATCTGGGCGTGGTCAAGGTCGATGCCTATCGATCTTTTGTAGTCGCTGATATTCCCGGTCTCATTGAGGGTGCCTCCGAGGGCGCGGGGCTGGGTATCCGCTTTCTGAAGCACCTGACACGAAATCGCGTCTTGCTTCATCTGGTGGATGTAGCACCCCTTGATGGCAGCGACCCCGGTCAGGCAGCCTGTGCGGTGATTCGCGAGCTGGAAGCCTTCAGCCCGACCCTGGCGCGTCGACCGCGCTGGTTGGTGCTCAATAAAACGGACCTCGTGGATGAGGCCACCCTCTCCGCGTGTCGCGATCGGGTCGTAGCGGCTTTGAACTGGAGCGGCCCCGTATACAGCGTGTCGGCGGTGGCGGGTCGCGGCACTGAGCGTCTGTGTGGTGATCTGATGACCTATCTTGAGGAGCAGCAGGCACGCTTTCGCGATGACGCCGAAGCGGCCGAGACAGAGAGACTGGCGCAGGAGCAGATGCAGCAGGAAGCGCGGGAAAGGATCGCGGCACTGCAGGCAGCGCGCGCTCAGGCGCGGCAGGCGTTGGGGTCAGAGTCAGACGTCGGGGACGATGATGACGTGGTCGTGGAGTACCGGCATTGAACTCGCTTGATGCCAACGCCGATAGACTGCGATTGGGGACAGCGCGCCGCTGGGTCGTGAAGGTTGGAAGTGCCTTGCTCACCAACGATGGCCGCGGTCTGGATGCATCCGTGGTGCAGTCCTTGGCGGACCAGCTGGTGGCGCTGCGCGAGACGGGCTGCGACGTGGTACTGGTATCGAGCGGCGCGATTGCGGCGGGGCTCGTTCGTTTGAATCTGGCCGAAAGGCCCCATGAAGTGCACCTTTCCCAGGCGGCTGCCGCTGTGGGCCAGTCAGCCCTGGTGCGCGCCTACGAAGAGCACCTTAGCCCCCACGGTGTAACGAGCGCGCAAATCCTGCTGAGTCACGCGGATATCAGAGCCAGAGACCGTTATCTCAATGCCAGAAGCACGCTGAGCACACTGCTCGGTATGAGGGTGCTACCTATCGTCAACGAGAATGACACCGTAGTTACCGATGAGATTCGATTGGGTGATAACGACACGTTGGGAGCGCTGGTAGCCAATCTGGTCGACGCTGATGTGTTGCTTATTCTGACCGATCAGGAAGGTTTGATGGACGGGGATCCGCGTCAAATGGCGGGTGCTCAGGTGATTAGCTCCGCAGACGTCCACGATGCAACCTTGGATGCAATGGCGGGACCCGGGGGTGCGCTGGGGCGAGGTGGCATGGCAACCAAGCTCAGTGCCGCGCGGCTCGCCGCCCGCTCAGGCACGGATACCGTTATCGCCAGTGGACGCGTGCCTAATATTATTAATCGCGTGGCTGCGGGCGAATCACTGGGCACCTTTTTGCAGACCCAGCGCCGACCACAAAGTGCGCGCAAGCAATGGCTGGCGAGTCTGCTGCATGCACAGGGTCAATTGACACTGGATGACGGTGCCGTGAGAGGGGTTGTTGAGCAGGGTAGGTCACTGTTGCCAATTGGTATCACCCACGTGGCAGGACAGTTCAATCGCGGTGACCTGGTCAGTTGTATCGACAGTCAGGGCAGGGAACGGGCCCGTGGTTTGGTAAATTATAATAGTGGCGAGGCGCAGGCCCTTGTGGGCAAAGCCTCGGCTCATATCGAGTCGACGCTGGGGTATCGCGGTGAGGAAGAAATGATCCACCGCGATAATCTTGTGGCGGGGTAGATCAATGTCCGGCTCATCGCTTTTAGCGTTTTACGGCGGCAGCCTTGTCGTTGCATCGTTGCTGGGGAGCTGGTTGCCACGGCAGATGGTGATGACGCATACCCGCACGCAGATGGTGCTGAGCATGGTGTCGGGGCTCATGCTCGGCGTCGCAATTTTACATCTGATTCCCCACAGCTTTGCCGCTGCTCCCGATGAGATCGATAGCGTGATGGCGTGGACCCTCACCGGTCTGATCTTCATGTTATTGATGCTGAGACTGTTTCATTTTCATCAGCATGATTTTGGTGAGGCGGCGGATGACTGCACACTTGCCTCGGTCGACGCGCACCACCACGCCCACGCTCATGACCATGCCCATCCCCCTGAGAGAATGTTGGGGGCGCTGGGTTTATTGTTCGGGCTCTGCGTGCACACTGTCATAGACGGGATTGCCTTGGGTGCGGTATTGCTCACGGATCAAGTGTTGCCGATGGCAGGCATCGGCGTGTTCATGGCGATTTTGCTGCACAAGCCTCTGGATGCGCTCTCTATTGAAACCGTCATGGCAAGGGGAGGCTGGTCCTCCTCAGCGCGGTGGTGGGCTGCGGTGAGCTTTGCACTTTTGTGCCCCGGTGCTGCCCTTGGTTTTTATCTCGGCGTGGCGCCCATGCTCCCCGGCATCTTCTTACCGGCGGTGCTGGCGTTTGCCGCGGGTGCTTTTATCTGTATCGCGCTCGGAGATCTGCTCCCCGAGGTACAGTTCCACAGCCACGATCGATTACGCCTCACAGCGCTTTTTTTAGTGGGTGTGGGGGTTGCGATTGCGATCGGCTGGTTAGAAGGGGCTCACTGAGTCATCTCGATCGGGTGCGCCCATTTCGCGCGCCAATCTTGCGCCAGTCTGGCGATCGTTATCGCGGTCCAGCCAGCCGGTCAATTCTGCAGCGATTAGGTCTGTCAGCGCCTCAATATGGCTCGGCTCGGCATTCAGGCAGGGGATGTATTCATAGCGGGTGCCACCGGCCTCGAGGAAGGTATCCCGGTTTTCCATGCCGATTTCTTCGATCGTTTCTAGACAGTCGGCTGAAAATCCGGGGCAGACCACCTGCACGGATGTCACACCTTGCGCGGGCAGTGCACGCAATGTCTCGTCGGTATAGGGTTGAAGCCATTCTTCACGGCCAAATCTTGATTGAAATGTCGTGATCATATCGGCCTCGTTGAGGCCGAGGTACTCCCCTATCAAGCGGGAGGTTTTTTGGCACTGACAGTGGTAGGGATCGCCCTCAGTCAGGTAGCGCTTGGGCATGCCATGATAGGAAAGCACGAGCTTGTCGGCGCGGCCATGTGCGTGCCAATGGGCCTCGATGCTCTGGCCGACGGCCCGAATATAGCCCGGGGCATCGTGATACGAGCTGACAAAGCGTAGCGACGGTAGCCATCTGCGGCGCGTCAGCGTGCTACTGACCTCATCATAGGTCGAGCCAGTCGTGGGCCCGCCGTACTGGGGGTAAAGCGGCAGAACAACGAGTTGTTCCATCCCGGCGTCGAACATCTCATCCAGTACGGTGTGGATTGCCGGAGCGCCGTAGCGCATGGCCCCGCGCACGATAAAACGATCACCCAATTGAGAGACCAGGCGCTGCGCGACCCCAGCCACCTGATCCTCAAGGTGCATCAGCAAGGGTGACCCACGGTCGGTCCAGACTGCGCGATAGGCCTCGGCGGAACGCTTTGGTCGCGTGTTCAGAATGATGCCATTCAAAATGAGCCACCAAATGGGGCGCGGTACCTCAACCACCCGGGGATCCCACAAAAATTGCTTGAGATAGGGTCGCAGTGCTTTGGCCGTGGGCGCTTCGGGCGTGCCTAAGTTGGTCAGCAACACACCGATACGGGGTTCTGATGTGTGCTGATAATCGGACTGGCCGACATATTTCATAGGGTATTCCTGAGCACGATGCGTCCTGATCGTGGCGCCCGGGCGCCTGATGATTTCGGGTTTGAGTGTATCTTATACGTCAATTGACTCCGGGCTGATCAATGCGTACAAACGGGGTCCGGTGGGTTGTTTATTACCCTATGTTCTATCGCCACAGGACTGACACATGAGTCTCGATTTTGACAGCGCAAGGCTGCCGAATCCGAACCTTTCCGAGGAACACATTGCCTGGAGAGCGGCGCTTAGACGCTTTGTTGATACTGAGATTATGCCCTATGCCGACGCGTGGGATGAGGCGGGGGCGATACCCGATGCCCTATGGCCGAAGGCTGCGGCTGTGGGGCTGCTGGGTTTGGGATATCCCGAGGCGTTTGGCGGGGTGGCCGCTGATAGCTGGCACTCGTGGATCGTCAACGAAGAACTGTCCCGCGTCGGGGCGGGTGGGGTATCGGCATCGCTGATGGTGCACGGTATTGGTTTGCCGCCGGTACTCAACTGGGGGCCTGAGTGGATGCAGGCCGAGGTCGCTCCGCCAGTTTTGCGCGGCGAGAAATGGATTTCTCTGGGTATTACAGAACCCGGTGGCGGCTCTGATGTGGCGAATCTCTCCACCAAAGCGGTGCGAGAGGGCGACGACTATGTGGTGTCGGGCAGTAAAACCTACATTACGGGAGGCATGCGCGCGAATTGGGTATCCACTGCGGTGCGCACCGGTGGCGATGGCGCGGGTGGCGTATCGATGCTGTTGATACCGACAGATGCGGCAGGGTTTTCACGTACACCCCTCGATCGCAAAATGGGGTGGTGGGCGTCTGACACCGCCACCCTGTATTTTGACCAAGTTCGCGTGCCCGTAAGGCATCTTATAGGACGGGAAAACGAAGGTTTCAAAGTCATTATGACCAACTTCAACAGCGAGCGTATGGGCATGGCGGCGGCCATGGAGGCCTACGGGCGCGTTTGCCTCGAAGAGGCAGTAGCCTGGGCACGGGAGCGAAAAACGTTTGGTAAGCGTCTGGCCGACCATCAGGTGATTCGCCACAAAATAGCGCAAATGAAGCAGCAGCTAAACGCGACTCAAGCCTATATTCGATTTTGTTACGAATCGATTGAAGCGGGCACGCCGAATCCGGGCGATATCGCTTTGCTTAAGGTACAGGCGAGTGAAGTGATGGAATTCTGCGCCCGCGAGGCTATGCAGATTCTGGGTGGATTGGGTTATATGCGAGGCAATCGTGTTGAACGCATTTATCGCGAAGTGCGTGTCAACGCAATTGGTGGGGGATCAGAGGAGATCATGAGGGATCTGGCGTCACGCCAGTACGGCCTCTGATCGGCTAGAGTCAGGTAACGGCAGTGTTCAAAAAAATCGGTGGATCTGGTTGACGTGACAGATGCGTTGACAACTTCACAATGGGCCTTTGGCAGAGCGCGGTGCTTTTGCTTTACCAACCCCATTGTCGATATTACCGGGACAGCAGTGCAACAAGAGAGGGTGCAGGAGAGAAAAGATGGCGGATAACAAAGCGGCTTTGAAAACCTTCCGCGAGGAAGTGGCAGCCTGGATGGCGGAAAATGTGCCGGCTGATCCGGGGTTCCTGTTACCCCTTACTTTTCTTGAGGTCGGTACGGAACAGCAGCTCGATTTTTTACGTGAGTGGCAGCACAAGCTGTGGAGCGCCGGTTACCTCGGGATGCATTGGCCGACCGAGTACGGTGGTCAAGGTGCCGATCCGGCCTATCAGTATGTCGTGGACAAGGAGCTCAGCCGACATAACGCACCGATTATCTTCAACACCATAGGACTCAACTGGGTGGGGCCCCTGTTACTGGATATGGGGACCGATGAGGAGAAGGCGAAATACGTGAAGAAGATCCTCTCTGCCGAGGAGATCTGGTGTCAGGGATTCTCGGAGCCTGACCACGGCTCTGATCTGGGCGCCGTCCAAACCCGGGCGGTGAGGGAGGGCGACGAGTATGTGGTGAACGGCTCCAAGATCTGGACCACGCTGGGTAATTATGCCGACCACATGATCCTCTTGGCGCGCACCAACCCCGAGGCAGAACGCAAGTATGACGGTTTGTCATTTTTTCTGTCGCCGATGAAGGTGGCCGGGATCGAAGCCCATCCCATACGTAAGGTCACGGGCGAGTACGGTTTTAACCAGACGTTTTTCACCGATGCCCGCATTCCAGCAAGCTGCCTCATGGGTGAGGAGGGCGGCGGTTGGCGGGTGGCGATGAAGACACTGGAGTACGAGCGGGGCGTGACCGCGGGGCAGGCCAGCGGGCACTGGGGGGTAACCATCCAGATCGATGACATGATGAACGATTTGCGTGGGCTGCAGCATGATGGTGAGGCGCTACTCTCGGACCCGATTGTTCGTGATGACCTGGTCGGCTTCATGATGGAGGCCAAGGCCCTGTCTTTGTCCGCGCGACGGATGGCAGTGCCGGCGCTGAATACCGATTACCCGATGGGGCTAGCTTTATCGGTGAAGTATCGTGGCACCGAGTACGAGCGACGCATGAAGCAATACACCGCAAGTAAACAGGGCGCCCGCAGTGCGCTCTACGTTGGTGATGCGGATGCTGTGCGGGGTGGATTTTGGCAGCGGGCCTACTTCAGTAATTTTGGTGCCACTATCGGGGGCGGCACTACCCAGGTGCAGGCCAATATTATCGCTGAGCATGTGCTCGGGCTGCCAAAGTAAGGGAGGGCTTAAAAATGTTCAGTTATCCGCAAAATTTAGCAATCAGCCTGACCGAAGAGCAGGGCATGTTATTGGATGTCGCGAGGGGATTTGTGCGTGACCAGGCGCCCATTGAGGCGGTGCGCGCAGAGTTGGAGACCGAGACGGGTTACGACGCCGGAATTTGGCAACGCATGGTAGATATGGGCTGGACGGGCATCTCGCTACCCGACGAGGTGGGCGGTGCGGGCATGGGTGTTGGGTCTGCCGTGCCTGTTTTTGAGGCGCTGGGTGGCGGATTACTGGGGACTCCGTTGCTGAGTACCACGATAGCGGGTCAGTTGATTTGGCGCGCAGCAGGTGAGCAAGCTGCTGATTGGTTGGGCCGGCTTTGCGAGGGTCAAATTGGCACAGTGGCGTTTCTCGATCACGCAGACTGGGGTGTGCCCAATACCGGTGTTGCTTTGGATGCAGCGGGGTCTCTGAGCGGCGGCAAACACTTTGTTGCCGATGCCGGTGTGGCTGATATTTTTGTGGTGGTGGCCAATGAGAATGGAAGCCCGGTGCTCGCACTGGTTGAGCGCAGTGCGCTGACACCCGAGGCGGTATCCGCGAATGTCTTGATTGATCTGACCAAACGCGCTGCCAATGTCGATTTTACCGGCGTAACGCCGGCTTACGTTGTGCGTGGTGAGGCGGTGACGAGTGCGCTGCGGGACACGCTGCTACTGGCTGCCTTGCTGACGGCCGCAGAAACAACCGGTGCGGCCGGCCGGTGTTTGTCCAGCATTATTGAGTATCTCAAGACGCGTAAACAGTTTGGAAAATTGATTGGTTCCTATCAGGCACTCAAACACCCCACGGTCGATATCTATGTGGGTATGGAGAATGCGCGGTCCTTCGTTTATCACGGCGCGACCATCGTGGGCGATGAGACGCTGTCTGCTGATGCCGAGGTGGCCTGTCGTATGGCTAAGGTGGCGGCCGATGAGGTGATGGTCTATGCCGGGGATCGCGCGGTTCAGTTCCATGGCGGGTTTGGCTTTACATGGGAGTGTGACTCGACCCTGTTTATCCGCCGTGCCCAATGGGCCCAACAGATGTTTGGGGACGCAATCCATCATCGAAAGCGGTTGGCGGCCCTGCTACTGGATAATCACAATAGCGGCTAGGGCACTGATGCACTGGCCGGATCCTCCCTGACCGCAGTTGCCGTCAGGGAGGGGGTAAATGTTCGCTCAGAAAGCGTGCGAGGTTGCCCCCCATAACGGCGGAGATCTCCGCTTCGGTGAAGTCGGCATCGACCAGAGCCTGCGTCAGATGGGGTAGCTGGGAGGCGTTGATCGGCGTGGTGACGGAGCCGTCCCAGTCCGACCCCAGTGCAATGTGTTCCAGCCCAAAGCGATCGATGCCATAGCGAATGGCCCCGGCGATCGCCTCAATACCCTCGCCGCAGGTCACGTCCGCCCAGAATCCGACACCTATCAGTCCGCCCGCTGCGGTAATCAACCCCATGGTCTCGTCGCTGATATTCCTTGGGCTGGGGCAGTGACCCTGAAAGCCGGTATGACTCACGATCAGTGCCGCTCCCCCGGTCGTTGCCAAGGTATCCCGCACCGTCGCTTCGCTGCTGTGTGCCACGTCGATCATGATATTGAGAGCCTGCATCTTGGTGACTGCTTCGCGACCGAAGGGCGTCAGGCCACTTTGCGATTCGCCATGCAATGACCCACCGAGCCGATTGTCGAAGAAGTGTTGCAGACTCATCATGCGGAAGCCGACCGCGTACAATTTTTCAATGTTTTCCAAATCACCGTCCAGCGCGTGGGAGCCCTCTGTCCCCAGAAGCGCGCCCACAACTTCGCTCCCGGCTTGGCGTTGCGCGATTAGCGTAGCTAGATCAGATCGGGATCGAATCAGGTTGAGCTGCGGATGTTGCTGAACGGCGGCGTGAACCCGCTCCGCTTGTAATACGGCACGGGCATACAGACTGTGCTGCGTGTCGGCAGGCCAGCGCTGTGCCAGCCCGAGTATGCTGATATTGTCAGGTGCGTCACTCGCGTTGCGATCATAATTTTGGCCGCGGGGCGATTTGGTTACCGTAGTAAACATCTGCAGAGTGGCTCCGCCCTGAAGCAATTTGGGCACGTCCACTTGCCCATGACCGTGGTCGGCCAGCAAATCTTTCCCCCACAGGGCAGAATCGGCGTGCAGATCGCCAACGATCAGTGTCCTGTGCAAATTGAGCGTGGCCTCTGTGGGAGGGCGGCCCGGATCGCCGACGACCCGATTGGAGGCGCGATCGACCCACTGTGGACCCAGGCCAAAAAAGGCCACTGTCAGTGCGACAGACAAGAACGCCATTAGCGTCAGTAAGCGCTTTAGCCACTTCATGGTCACTCCTGCGAGGAGATGTGAACGCGACTTGGCGAGTCTGTCTGTTTTACTGTCGGCGAGCAACTGGTCTGCGCCATAAACGCGGCCGTAACTAGGGGTATGAACCCCAATAGCGGCATCCTCATTCTCGGTGACCAGTTGAGCTGGCATCACCCGGTGCTCTCGGGCGCCGACCCAGCCGAAGTCGTCATTATCCTCGCTGAGGTGGCGGAGGAGGCAACCTACGTCAGACATAATCGACACAAAATTGCGCTGATATTCAGCGCCATGCGCCATTTTGCGCAGGCGCTTGAGGCGCGCGGTTTCAACGTGCAGTACTACCGCTTCAACGATGACGTGCCTTCTTTGCTGGGAGCATGTCAGCGTGCCCGCGACACCTGGTCGCTCGCAGCGCTGCACGTCTGTGAGCCGGGCGAGTATCGTTTGGTTGAGCAGATGACAAGCTGGGAACAGGCGCTCGGCATTACCGTAACGCTGCACGAGGACTCCCGGTTTTTAGCTTCCCGGGCAGACTTTTCGCATTGGGCTGAAGGTCGCAAGCAGCTGCGCATGGAGTACTTTTACCGCGACATGCGCAAGCGTTACCGCCTTTTAATGGAGGGTGACCAGCCTGAGGGTGGCAAGTGGAACTACGACGCGGATAACCGCCAGGGCTGGCGGGGGCAAACCGACATTCCCCAACGACCCAATCCTGTGCTCGATGCTGTCACGCAGGAGGTCATCGCCGAGGTGGCGGTGGCTTTTCCGGACAATCCCGGAGATCTGGCGACCTTCCGTTGGGCGGTTACTGCAGAAGACGCCGAAAAAGAGCTGGCGTGGTTTTGCGAGCACGCATTACCGCGATTCGGTACCTATCAGGATGCCTTGGCAGAGGCCTCCCCCTGGCTATTTCACGGCCTGATTTCGATGTATCTCAACATTGGGCTATTGGAACCCCTGTCGGTTTGTGAACGCGTTGAGGCCGCGTATCGTCGCGGTCACTGCAGTCTCGCCGCTGCCGAGGGATTCATCCGACAGGTGTTGGGGTGGCGCGAGTACGTGCGCGGATTGTATTGGCTACACATGCCCGACTACGGGAAGCGCAACGCGCTCTCCGCAAATCGATCCCTACCCGACTGGTTCTGGACTGGCGAGACACAGATGCGCTGTTTGTCTCGCGCACTCAAGCAGTCACTGGATCTGGGTTATGCCCATCATATTCAGCGCCTGATGGTGATTGGTAATTTCGCTTTACTGGCCGGACTCGATGTCGAGGCGGTCTGCGACTGGTATCTCGCGGTTTATCTTGACGCCTTTGAGTGGGTGGAATTACCCAATACGCTCGGCATGGCGCTGTTTGCCGATGGCGGCATCATGGCCTCCAAACCCTATGCAGCCAGTGGTAAATATATCCAGAAGCAGGGTGACCACTGTCGGGCCTGTCCCTATGACCCCAAGCAAGTTACCGGTGATCGCGCCTGTCCGTATAACAGCTTGTATTGGCATTTCATTGATCGACACAGCGACACGTTGAGTCAAAATCCCCGCATGGGGTTGATTATGGGCGGTTGGAAAAAGCGCGCGGCCAGTGATCGCGACGCCGTTGTTCACTGGGGTGAGCAGATGCTACAGCGCCTCGCCAGCCTCTAGTGGCCGCGTTCCTCCCCAACGTCACGATTTGCCCTGGCGCTGTCCGCTGCAGCGGCGGGAGCAGTAAACGATCTGATCCCATTGATGTTTCCAGCGTGCCCGCCAGGTAAAGGGGCGTTCGCACACCGGGCAGATTTTGGTGGGCAAATCTGACTTCTTGCGATGCTTCATCAGCGCGGACCCGTGATGGGCCAGTCGGCGCCGTCCACCACATAGGCGGGTTGAGGCACGCGAAAACCGTCCCATTTTCGGGTGAAAACACCGGCCTCATCGTATTGCGCCGCCTGTTTCTCAAGATTGAAGTGACGACCACCCCGAGGATCGCTACCAACCCCGGCGATGTATTGCCAGTTGCCATAGTTGCTGCCCACGTCGTAATCAATCAGCTGTTGCTCAAAAAACGCAGCGCCATAGCGCCAGTCCAGGTTGAGTTCATGAATCAGGCAGGAGGCGGCAATCTGGCGGCCGCGATTGCTCATCCAGCCGGTCGCCGTCAGCTGATGCATCAGTGCATTAACCAGCGGGTAATCGGTGTCACCTGCGCACCACCGGGCAAATTGGCGAGGATCAAAGGAGCGCAGAGATGAGCCCTTGTGTCGTCCACTCTGCCGGTAAAGTGTCAGGCCGTCCAACATGGCCCGCCAGTGAAAAAATTCTCGCCATAGTAGTTCAAAGTAAAGCCAGTAGGTTGATTCGTTGGCAACGCGCTCTTTTTCGAAGCGGAATATCGCGTGGGCAACCTCTTTGACTGACAGGGCGCCGTTGGCGATCCAAGGCGACAGGGTGCTGGATCCAGCCAGACCGTTAAGGTCATTGCGCGTGCTTTTATAGTCGACAATCCCCGCTTCCTGAAAAAGAAACTGGTCCAGCCGCCTAAGGCCCGCAGTGCGCCCGCCCGGCAGCGGCAAGCCGGGGTGCGGGGACGCTGCTGCCACTGGAATGGCATCAAACTGAGCCGCGGGCGGAGGCGGCAGTTTCTCCGGTGACCATAGCAGTGGCGCGATGGCGAGCTGCTCGACTTTTCGCCGGAACGGCGAAAACGTAGCAGGATACTCGTCCCAACTGAATGGAAACTGATCCGGAGTAAATAGGGTGTTGCCCGGATGCACCGTCAGCGGGACGGGCAGCCTCGCGGCTAAAAATTGCAGCGCCTGCGTCTCATACCACCCCGGTGTCTGTGAGGTGCTGACGGTATCTATCGAGAAGCGCTCGACGACTTGTGGGATCACGAGCTCCGGCGAGCCTTCGAGCACCATCAGGTCCTGGCCCAGCTCTTGGAGCGCCTCGCGGAGCGCTTGCAATGACTCTCTTAAAAACCGGTTTCGCTGCGGCCCAATACCCGTCAGATTGCACCAGGGACGCGGCTTGGGTAAGAGGTAGAGACAGAGCAACGACTCGGCATCACAGGCACTGAGAAGCGCCGCATTGTCGGCTAACCGCAAATCGTTCTGAAACCAATGGAGATGGCGCATATCGACTCGGAGAGGAGGGGGCTTTTGGTGTACGCTGACGGCGAGATGGCGGATCGGCAAACAGGCAACTGGCACCGGTTCTCAGCATCACTCTTTCCGTAATTTTCAGCGAACACCATGTGCCCGAGATGATCGAACCCACCCCAACGTTGAATGCATTGGCTGAAAAAGCCGGCAACCTCCTCCGGGCACAGTTTGGTGCAGAGCCCACATGGATGGGGATTGCACCGGGGCGGGTCAATTTGATCGGTGAGCATACCGACTACAATCAGGGTTGGGTGCTGCCCATTGCGATTGATCGCTACACCGTGCTGGCTGCCGCACCCGGCAAATCCTCGGGCTCACTGCGTGTTTACAGTGAGCCGCTACGGGAACAGGGGGTGCTGTCGTTGGACGATGGGGTGGCACCTCACCCGAAGGGCTGGATGCGCTATGTGCAGGGCGTGGTTGCCGAATATCGTAGCCTTGGGGTGAAGTGCCCGGCGATGGATGTGGTTGCCGTATCCAGTGTGCCGCTGGGTGGCGGCCTGTCCAGCAGCGCAGCGCTTGAGCTGGCGGTAGCGCATCTCATCGAAGCGGCTTCAACGCAGGCGAGAACGTCGGCGGAGCGGATTGCAGCAAGTATTCGGGCCGAGCGCCATTTTGCGGGTGTGCCCTGCGGCATCATGGACCAGACGGTCGTGGAGTTGGGGCAAGCGAGGCATGCTCTGCTGTTGGACTGCCAGGACGAGACTTTTTCTCACGTGCCCTGCCTGGCGCCCCATATCGCCATGCTGGTAATCCACTCCGGTGTATCGCATTCATTGGCAAGTGGCGCGTACGCGGAGCGTCGGGCGGAGTGGGAATCGGCTGCTGAAAAGGTGGGTTTGAGCAGTCTTCGCATGTTGGAGGCGCCGCG
>DFQW01000131.1 GCA_002377985.1 Halieaceae bacterium UBA3479
TAGGGGTAGTGGTGCCGGAGATAGGAGTCGAACCTACGACCTTCGCATTACGAATGCGCTGCTCTACCAACTGAGCTACACCGGCATGGGCGCCGGATGTTAAGGAAAAGCCTCCTCAGGCTCAATACCTTTCGACAAAACACCAGTTTCAAAGAGATTCCAAGGTACTGACCAAGGGGGCATTGAATGCAGCACTCGTGGGGACTCACACCCCTGGGCAGGCATTAATCGCACTCATCTTTATGACCAGGTTTGTGGCGCGGCTCATCCGCGACGCCCTCAAATTGATCAGGTAGTACCTAGTGGTAGCACCGGTTCTTCGACATTTTCCCCACCCCCGCGTTAAATGCATTGGTGGGGTCCAGGCTTTGATAAAACGCCGCGTGATGCGGCTCGGCATGGTACAAGTGCCCGACGTTGTGCTCGGCGGGGTATTTGGCACCAATCCCATCTAACAGTCCCATCATGCGCGCCTTGACGGCTTGGGGGTCTACGCCCGCCTTAACAACGAAATCCCAATGAAATACATGACACATAAAGTGCCCGCCCCGGTAGGGTGCCGCACATTGCTCAAGGAGATCCTCGGGCAAAAACTCATACCACTTTGTATAGTTGCGGGGTAGCGCCACATCAAAGGTCACCATGCCCCCTGTCTCCTTGCCATGAATAAGGTTATAGCGCGCCGGAGATCCCCCCGCGACAAGTCGATGCAGCAACGCGGCATCGCCCTCCTTGGGCGAGCACTCAAAGAAAGCTCCCTCGTTGCCCTGTCGTGTCACGTCATGGAGCACCTTCCTTATTTCGGCAATAGCCGCATCTGCGCCGATCACGATCAGGTGGTGCTCGTAGGCCGCTCGGTATTCGCGCATACGCTTTGGAAGATGATCGGGCCAGAGTTGCGCCAACCGCTGTAGAAGATGATCGGCCGGGCGATTCGGGAGCCCCGGTATTTTTTCGAGCCAGCGATCGAGGGTCGCCTTGATGCGATAAAGCCTCGGTAAAAAACTCGTCCCCAAGTACTTGATGAGCAAAAAAGTATCCTTGCAGTAGCGATCTGCACCATCGAACCAGCTCTGGTGCATGTACTCCGCCATCTCGGGAAGCTCTGTGCACTCCGAAAGTAGCCGCCGGCGTATTTCGTTGAGCTGTTCGGGGTTATTGGTGCCCAAGTAAAAAACCTGCTCTGCCTTGGGTTTATCAAACGTGTCTACCCGTACGGCAAAGACCGCCAGCTTGCCCGCACTACCGCTGGCTTCATGAAGACGACGCTGATCCGCGTTGAAACGAGAGGGAGAATTGGCGTTGACCTCGCGCACCCGCTGCATGTAGTCGGGATCGGAGGCCAAACCCGATTCTAGGCTAACGGCATTGGGATCGAAGCGGCCAGCTTCAAGATTAGTCAGAATCTCCTCAGGTGTGTCGCCTAAGTCAATCCCGAGGTGATTCACCAGCTCGAGCTCGCCGTGCTCTGACAGCCGAGCAAACAGGGCGAGTTCGGTATAGGCTGGGCCGCGCTTGACGAGGCTGCCGCCCGAGTTATTGCAAATACCTCCCACCACCGAGGCGCCAATGCAGGATGACCCAATTACCGAGTGCGGATTCTTGCCGAAAGGGGCGAGCATTTCCTCTAATCGGTACAGCGTGCCGCCGGCAAAAACCAACGCCTGTTGTGCATCACATAGCGGGATACAGGTGTCGAGCTTGAGGGTGCTGATGATGACGATCTCCCGATCGTAATCATCGCCATCGGGGGTGGAGCCGCCGGTTACGCCGGTGTTTGCGGCCTGGCAAATGACAATGCAGTCCGCCGCCACACAGGCCTTGAGTACTTGCCAAAAATCAAGGAGTGACCCGGGCTCAAAAACCGCAAGCGCCGACCCGCCGCCAAAACGAATACCCGTTGTAAAACGCTTGATATGGTGCGGCTCGCGAATGACACGTGTATTGGGCACCAGCGCGGCGAGTTCATCTATCCAGCGGGTATCCATGGCTATTAGTTTGTCTCGATTGACCTAAGGTGCGCGCAATGGCAGCTGCCCCGGAAACTGCGGGGCATGGTTTAACCTATTGAATGCCCCAGGCGATGCCACGCCGCAATAACTCGTAATACGCGGGCACCTCCCAGCTACAGCGCTCGAGTACTGGGTATTCCTCCACCAGTGGCTGCATATCGTAGGTTGAGCGGCAATGGCCCAGAGTCAGGTACAGCACGGAGCCTTGGCCATAGGGCCGCAGGTAAAACACCGCGTGGTCGTCGTCGCCCTCCCAGTCGCCATCCTGAAACGCCTCCACCTTACCCGACCATTTGGTATGCAGAAGCATCTCGTTCTCGCCGTGATACTCAGAGAGATACAACTCGTCGGTGGTGTCAAAAGGCTCGATGCCTTGTACCAGCGGATGATCCGGCTTGGTCACCTCAACCCGGTAGGGTTCGATGGGGGGATGTGCCAAAAACTGGCTGCCCAAGACCTCCATAAAATCTATGTTGTCACGCGGTGCTCGTAGCAAGGGCGGGTCGTGGCTAAGCCATTCCAGAACCGAGTTGGTGGCATGTAACGCAAACCACTTGCCGCCCGCCTCGATATAGGACTTAAGGCGCGCCTGCCCAGCCATGTCGGGTACTTCGTCGCAGGTATAGGTGACCAGCAGATCGGCCTGACACATGGCCTCGACATCGCTGTAATCATTGGCCACTTTAACCCTGACGACATCGTGCTCTGCCAGCAGCTTGAGCAGTTCGAGCCGCGCAAAGTCAAAGTCGTGGTACTTCCCACCACAGACCAGATAAACATCTTTTCGCTTACTTGCCATCAGTATTCCTCTCTTATTGTTCGGCGAGCGGCGCTATAGGGGCCACCCTTTTAACCCATGCAAAATTAAGTTTCTTAAGCCTCTATCACTGTTACTGGCGCCTCCGCACTCACTCGGGCTGCTGGGCGGCCATCGCCGCCATCACCGACGCCTCGATCTCCGAGGGCAGCGGATTGCGTCTTAACGTCAAACCGCCATTAACCTGCAGATTCTGACCCGTCATGTAGCACTCGTCGCTGCCAAGGAAAACGGCTGCCGCGGCAATGTCTTCCGAGGTATTGAGCCGGCCCAGCGGGTAATTCTTGAGGAACGCCTCGAGTAGGCCCGGCGTCTCCAGGTGCGGCGCTGCCATGGGCGACGCGGTGAGTCCCGGAGAAATGGAGTTCACGCGAATACCCTTGGCGCCATACTCATCGGCAACGCCACGCACCACGTGATCGATGCCCGCTTTGGTGCCGATATAGGCATGATGGTTGCCGACCAAAATCGTCGCCGTTGCAGAAGAAATCTGGATGATAGATGAGGGGTTGGACATCACACCCACCAACACCTGCATAAACTGATAAGGCCCTTTGAATTGCAGATCCATCATCAGATTGAGGTCTTCTTCGGTGGTTTCCTCAAACTGAGCGAGTAAACCAAGGCCTGTGGCGTTGACCGCAATATCAATCTTGCCGTGGGCGTCCATAATCGCTTGGATTGAAGATTTGATGTCTGCCATCTTGGTGATATCGCAGGTCACTGCCATGCCCCCGATTTCGCCAGCAAGCCACTCAAGTTCCTCGACATGCCTGCCACCCACTGCTACCGCAGCACCCTCCTCGGCGAAGCGTCGCGCGATGACCTGGCCCATGTTTCCGCGTCCTGCCGCACCCAACACATAAGCCACTTTGCCCGCCAATCGTCCCATGGTCGTACCTCATTAATTATTTGAATCTTGGACCGAAGATACTACTAGACTGGCCACAATTCGGGGAATTTTCTGCCATAGCTATCATAGCTATGTTGCTCAGAGACCCACGGTAACAGCGGCGCCTTGGTGGCGACGAGGCGCTGGCTGAATACCAATCAATCACGTTAAGGTGCCGGGATGACAGATCTGCCCGTGCTCTACTCCTTTAGACGCTGCCCCTACGCCATGCGTGCGCGGATGGCGCTGGTGGCATCGGGCGCCGAGGTGATACTCCGAGAAGTGCAGCTCAAGGACAAACCGCCCGAACTACTTGCTGCGTCTCCCAAAGCTACGGTCCCCGTGCTCGTGTTGCCCGACGGTGACGTGATTGAAGAGAGTCTTGCTGTCATGCAGTGGGCGCTGGAACGCCATGATCCCCTCGGCTGGCTGGCTCAGGGCACTCTGGATTCGGACTGGATCCGCGAGTGCGACGGCGACTTTAAACACTGGTTAGATCACTACAAGTACGCTGAGCGTTACCCCGAGCGCACTGCTGAGGCCTACCGCAAATGCGCCGAGGGCTTTATCCAGAAATTGGAGGACCGGCTATGTGTCGCCGCTTGGTTGGGCGGCGAGGCGGCCAGTGCCGTCGATGTGGCGCTGTTTCCGTTTATTCGCCAATTTGCAGGTGTCGACGCCTCGTGGTGGCAGCGGTCCCCCTATCCTCACCTCCAGATGTGGCTGAAAAGCTGGCTGAACAGCACGTTGTTCTCGATAATAATGGTCAAGTATTCGCGCTGGGAATCCGGTCAGGCGGGGGTACGCTTTCCGCCCGCTTCGAGCCACCGGGTCACAGCATAATCACAGGTCACCGCAACACAGGTTGGCGCTCATGAAATTCACCGTCCTCTTTACCGCCTCGCTCTGCACCGCGCTGTTAATGGGTTGCTCGCAAAACGCCCCCGAGCCCGTCGACCTGGCAATCCGTAACGTCACGGTCATTGACGCCGTGAACCCGATTCGTCGCGATCAAACCATGCTCATCGATGACGGGCGGATCGTCGATATTGTCGACAGCGCGACTGCATCAGAAACACCAGCAATAGAGCAGATAGACGCCAGTGGTCGCTATCTCATCCCCGGGTTATGGGACTTTCACGTCCACTTCACCTTTGATAAACGATTTACCGATGCTATGGCGGGGCTTTTCCTTTATCACGGCATCACCAATGTGCGCGACACCGGCGGACTCCTTGAAGATCTGTTGCCGGTGGTCGATACCCTGCGCAGTGCCGGTGCCTTTGCGCCGAGCATCTGGTATGCGGGCCCGCTCCTTGATGGTAAAGATGTGGTGTACGACGGCGCCAATTTCCCCGGGCTGGGTATTGCTAACCCCACACCAGAGGCCGCTCGCGCCAACATCGCCGAGATCCACGCCGCGGGGGCGAGCTTTCTGAAGATCTACGAGATGGTCACACCGGAGGTCTTCGCGGCAATCGTAGACGAGGCGCGCAACAGAAATTTACCGATTGACGGACACGTCCCGCTGTCGATGCGAGCCAGAGATGTGGCCACTCAGGTGCAATCTCTGGAACATCTGCGTAACTATGAAATGGACTGCGTCAGCGATCCCGAAGCATGGCTAGCCACCCGACAAACTGAGTTAGCCAATGCTGCCAATGAACCAGGAAATATTCTCCGCACCCGGCTTCACTCGCTGCAGCGTATAGCGGCCATAAACAACGAGGATCCCGACGTCTGTGCCCAAACTACCCAGGCACTCAAATCCACCATCACCGTCCCGACGTTGCGCATGAACTCGATGGATCTCTATGTACCTTTTTTGCGGGATGATTTTGAGCAGGCGCTGGACCTGATCCCGGCCAGCGTAAGCCAGGAGTGGCGTGCGGCCCGCGACGCGCTCGCGGCATCAGAAGACCCGGTCGATACCACCTTCGCAGAGTGGTCGCTCCGCCGAACCGGCGAGCTATATGCCGCAGGTGCGCCGATTGCTGCAGGCACGGACACGCCGATCGGCTGGAGCATTCCAGGCTACAGCTTGCATACCGAGCTCGAGCAGTATGTTCAGGTGGGCATGTCGCCGCTTGAAGCGCTGTATTCTGCGACAGTGCGCCCCGCGGCTTTCTTTGGGTTGGAACACGAAATGGGGCAGCTGGCGCCGGGCTACATCGCAGATGCGATTCTCCTCTCGGCGAACCCTCTGGACGATATCGCGCATACACGAAGCATCGAAGCAGTGATCAATCGCGGCACCCTGTTGTCAAAGGATACGCTGTCAAGGTTGGTCGATAGAGAGAGCGCTTACTGATAGGAGAAACGTGGAATCCCGTTGGCCGCCTCGGCACGAATGCGCTCCATAATCTGCCGCACCTCGGTCATACCTTCAATGAGTGGTGCGAAACTTACAGTGCGCGTCCGATAGTTCATCACCGCCGGCACAATCGGCACCTGAGCCGCGGCCGCAATACGGGCAATCCCGTCTTTCCATTCTTTAACCGGCTTTCGGGTGCCAGAGGGGGTGATACCCAGAATCAACTTTGATTTTTCCTGAAACTGGCGCGTGACATCACGGATCAAGCCGTTTTGTTGCGATCGATCTACCGGGATTCCACCAAGCGCGCGGATGATGTTGCCCAGCGGATACCAGAACACCGTGTGTTTGATGAGAAAGGAAGCCTTCATACCGGTAGCCCAGATAAAGGCAATGGTGAGGAAAAAATCGATATTGGAGCTGTGGGGCACCAGCGCCACGATCGCCTTACCGCGGTTAGGGAACTCTCCCTCAACGCGCCAACCAAAAACACGAAAAATAGCCCGGCCAAGCTGCCGCGTCAGGAAGTTCCCGCCCTTGGGCAATTTGTCACCAAGCATTTGCCACTTCACAGCGTGTTTTTCATCTCAATAGCACCTTACACGGTCGATACTGTAGCCGAGAGCTGCACTGACGTCAGCACGCAAAAAGGGGTGACAAGACGTGCCGTATGTGTCAGCTACTACCCGCTTGGCACAGGCCTCCACCCCCATAATACCCTCCCAGTAATGGGATGTTTGCGTCGCAGAAGATAGGGTTGCCTAACCGCGCCACGGCGGGAAGAATCAACCCATGGAGCAACGACATTCAGATGGCAAAGCGCATATCTACACGCGATCACAACATTGGGTGATCACCGCATGAATATTTTGCTCATTAGGCTAATGGGCTTGGGTGATGTGGCGTCGATTTTGGTGCCCGCCGTCCGAATCTATAAACAGCGTTACGCCAACGCCGCTATCACGGCCCTTACCTATCAGGCGGGCGGCGAAATCATGGCACTGCATCCCGAGGTAGACGACGTGATCTGCCTCGATACAGCGCAGTGGCCCGATGATCTGCTCCCCGCTGTCACCCAGTTTATGCAGCTGGGCGAATCGATTGCCGCAAAGCAATTTGATTTGATCGTTAATCTCGACACATGGTTTATGCCCTGTTTTCTCGCCAGAGCACTGCGGGATGCCGGCATTGAAACCCAAGGCAACTACCTTAACCAGTCGATAGAAGCGTTTATGAAAATGGCTATAGGGGGCGATATCTCACAGGGGTTTTTTGATAAGCCCGGACACTATATGGCGAGCACCTTCCCCCGCATGCAGCAGTGGACGATTCCCTGGTGGGACCAACACCCCAACACAGGCTACCCAGATTTTTACTTGCGGGAGTGCTGCGGCTTTTCCGAGGCTGTGAATATGCAGCTGCCCTGCTCCCCCGATAAACACCTGTTGAACGAGGCCGACGGTCGGCCCATTGTCGCCCTCTCCATGCAGGGACGCGCCGAGTACAAAAACTATCGGCACAGTGAGCAACTGACCGAACAACTTGAATCGTCTGGCGTGTATTGCTGGAGCCAGTTCGATGGGTCAGTCCCTATGCAAACCACACTTAATCGACTCCACGCGAGCCAGCTGCTTGTTACGGTGCCCACTTCGACCCAGTGGCTCGGCCGTCTAGCAGGATGCCCCTCTCTGGTGCTTTCCGGCCCCATGTCTCCAACGCTACTCGACGCAGAGTTCTGGCCACCGCAGCGCACCCACTGCCAATACTGCTACCGGGAATCCCATTGCCCCGAAAATCGCAACTTTGAGTGTATGGAAACCGCACCGGAGACATTGGTCGATCAGGTGCTGGGTATTTTGCAGTCCGCGTCGTGAGCAAGACTCTCTTTATTCAGCTCGAGCGACTGGGTGATTTAATCCAGACCACGCCGCTCTTGGCCGAGTATCGAGCGGCTAACCCCGATGTTGAGATTCACCTGCTAATGCTCGATGAAAATCGATCTGCCCTCACCGGGTTCGGGGGCGTGGATCATTATCACTATTTGCCGCAAAAACCGGTGGGCAAGTTAAACCACCAGATAGATCAAAATCGTGATCAGGCCCACCCCCTTGCACAGTCCCTAATGAACGATCTCGCGTTACCCGCTTTCGAGAACTTGGTGAATCTGACCCACGGGGCTTTGGGCTGCTGGCTAGCAGATCGACTACCCGCGAGAAACAAGGAAGGCGGTTTAATCACGCCTGCGGGTGACTGGTTTTGGCGAGGGGCGTGGCACGCCTACCTTTTGGCCATGCCCGATTTTCGAGAGCACAACCGATTTAATCTGGTGGATCTTTATCGCGGGGCCGGGCCGGGAGGGCCGGTGGATTCACGCCGCCGCCCCTTTATAAACCAAGCAGATAATCTGCCCTTTCCTGTGCCCGAGGGGCGTCTCGTTGCGCTTAATCCCGGCGCCAGCAGAGCGCCGCGCCGCTGGCCTGCAGATGCATTTTCCAAATTGGCTGAGCAACTAATAGCACAGGGTTTTACGCCACTGCTGGTGGGCGCGCCTTCAGATGTTGCGACCTGTGCTGAGGTCGCTTCGCAGCTCGACAGCACCATCATAAACGTCTGCGGCAAGACCACCGTGCCAGAAATGGCCGCGCTACTCGCCCGGTGCGAGTTATTGATCAGTAACGACACGGGCGCTATCCATATCGCCAGTGCCGTAGGCACGCGGTGCGTGGGGCTCTATGGCGCCAGCGCGTGGTTCAGCGAAACCGCGCCATGGGGTAACGGGCACCTGATTATTCAAACAGCGCTTGATGCACCCATGTCGTCCCTTTCAGTAGAGACGGTACTTACGGCGATAAGCGCTGCAACAGGTGAGGCGAGCATCACCACAACGGGCACCGAGACCATCTGGCGCACCCATCTTGATGCTGATGATCCCCTCGGCGGCATCAGATATGAATTGCTCACTGCAAAGCTCTCGGAGGAGCAGCTATTCATGCAGCATTTTCGCGGTGCGTTTGCAGAAATTCTGATGGGCAACGACGCGCTAAACGCGGCGGAGCCTCAGTGTGCATCAGAAGCAGATGCCCTAGCGGCCGCAAAGGCACTGACCCACATGTCGGTGCTGGCGCAAGACGCCCTCGCTAAAATGCAAGCGGACACAGCTGACGCCAGAGAGCAGATTGAAGCGCTTGGCAAAGGGTTAGAGAGCGGGTTAGAAGCACTGATCGAAACAGCAGATCGACTACCCCATGTGGCGCCCCCTATTTACTGGTTGCAGTGGGTGTTGCGCACCGTGCCCCTATCGACGCTTTCAGAATTGCTGACACTACGGGCAAAGGAGTGCCTGAGAGCAGCGCAGATACTCGAAACCACCGTTTATCTGCACCAAAGAGGCTAGACCCATCATTGCTTGACTCAGCCTTGATCCGATGCACATTGAGGGTGATGCGTTAAGCTGCTCACTTTATGCCAGCGCTAAGCAGCTTAGACGTTAGTCCGCTTCAGCGATGGCCGATGTTGCTCAAGATCTGATAGCGACTCAGTTGAATGTGAGCATAATAATAACTAACATTTGTCAGTTACCGTGGCACGCCAATAACCGCTCAACATGGTTTCAATATAAAAGGGTGTAGTTATGAGCATTAACAAAAAGTTGTATCGAAGCGGTCCTTACGCCGACTTATTTAGCCAGGGCGTGCAAGTCGGTAACGCGCTGTACATGGCCGGCCAAGTGGGCATCGACGAGAGGGGCGCAGCACCCGAGGGGTTACTCGAGCAAATGTCGCTGGCCTATGGGCATGTGCAGGATGTATTGGCCCAGTTTGGCGCCACCATGGACAACATTGTGGATGAGACCTGGTTTGTGACCGATATGGATGACTGCATGGCACAAGTCGAGGCGCTGTTCACCGAGCGGCAGCGGCTCTATGGCAAGGCGCCCGAGGTGAGCCAAACCCTCGTGCAGGTTGCGGGCCTCGTGGACCCTTCTTTCAAAATTGAAATCAAGTGCATTGCGGTCACTGAATAAAAGAGAATTCACATGACACAACTCCAACACCTGCCCGCCAGTGCCGAATCGAGCGCGATCGTTGCCGCCGTGCAGCAAGACGGCGCCGTCATTCTCGATGACGTGCTCAGTAAGGGCTTTATCACTGCACTCCGCGAGGAGACCGACCCCTACATGGAGCACACCAGCAATGGTGAGGATCACTTTGCGGGCTACAAGACCACACGGACTGGCGGCCTGTTAGTCCGCTCAGCAAAATGCCGCGAACTGATTGAACACGAATCCATTCTTGCCCCCTGCAATGAATTTCTGGCGCCCTACTGCGAGCGGGTGCAGTTGCATCTGACTCAGATCATTCGTATCAGACCGGGCGAGACAGCCCAGACGATGCATCGCGACCGCTGGGCCTGGGGCAAGCACCTTTCGCACCTCGAGCCCCAGTTCAACACCATCTGGGCCATCACCGATTTCACTTCGGAGAATGGTGCCACCCAAGTGGTGCCGGGTAGCACGCAGTGGCCCGACGACCAGGAGATTCAGCCCGAGCAGATCACCCAGGCCGAGATGAAAGCGGGCTCCGTGCTCGTGTATTCAGGGTCCGTGTTTCATGGTGGGGGCGCGAATACCAGTGATCAGGACCGTATTGGTATCAACATCACCTATGCACTGGGATGGTTGCGTCAGGAAGAGAATCAATATCTGAGTTGCCCCCCTGAGCTCGCCAAGGACTTAAGCCCAACCCTGCAGGGCCTCGCCGGTTATGCCATGGGGCAGTATGCGCTGGGTTACTTCACGCCCCCCGGTGCCCCGGGTGAAGGGCCCGAGGTAGTGCCACCGCAATACGCGTTGGGCATTACCGAATCACTGTCGACCATGGGCGGGGTCGGCGACCTTGATGCGCTAGAAAAAGCCCTGTCTACCTGAAGTCGGGCACTTTGCTCGTGCTTGAGGTGGCTTAAGACACGCCTTATACTGCGCGCCCCCTAGGACCATAGCTCAGTTGGTTAGAGCGCTACCTTGACATGGTAGAGGTCGGCGGTTCGAATCCGCCTGGTCCTACCAAAATAGATGTAAGTTATTGATTTCTCTGAAATCGCACCAGCCACAGTGGACCAAAATCGCCCAATTTAGGGTATTGATCTACTAGCGATGAAAGGAAATGAACAT
>DFQW01000015.1:0-1442 GCA_002377985.1 Halieaceae bacterium UBA3479
CAATGTTGAGAGAAACGCGCGGAAGTAAATAACCATAGACCATAAGGTCAGCAGCACCGCTACAGCGAGTAGAAGCAACCCGAGCAGCCTCAGCTCCTCCCCTGCCGGCTTTGACGGATACCACAGCAATATAGGAATCGCCGTCATCTGCACCCCGGTTTTGAGCTTCGCGATTGAATTCACTGCGACCGACGCCCGCTTTCCGAGCTGCGCCATCCACTCCCGCAGGGCGCTGATCACTATCTCGCGCCCAATAACCACCATCGCAGCCAAAGTGATAAAGACGTTATCCATGCGATGCAACAAAAGTATGAGCGCCACGGATACCAGCAACTTGTCCGCCACGGGGTCAAGAAAAGCACCAAACTGAGAGGTCTGCCCCAGACGCCGCGCCAACCAGCCATCGAACCAATCCGTGACGCTGGCCACGATAAATACCATCGCGGCGCCCACCGTCGACACTGGCTGGGGCAGGTAATAACAAATCACCATCAGCGGAATGGCTGCCACCCGCAGGGCGGTAAGCAAATTAGGCACGGTAAACGGCAAACAAGGTCCTCCTACTCAGCCTTTGATTCTGACACAGCCCGCGTCGTCTTGGGTCAGTCATTTATGGTGTGTAGGTGGTCATATATCGCATGGGCAATGGCACCAGAGATGCCCTTAATTTTTGCGAGCTCCTCAACGCTGGCATTCTCAATGGCTTTAGCGCTCCCAAAATGGCGCAGCAAATCGCGACGCCTTTTTGCCCCCACACCCGGGATGTCCTCAAGCAGCGACTGTTTGCGCGCCTTGGCGCGCTGCCCTCGGTGACCGCTGATGGCAAAGCGATGCGCCTCATCCCTGATTTGCTGAATCAAATGCAGGCCCGGATGGTCCCCCCGCAATCGCATCTCGGCACCCGAATCCGCATCGATTAGCGTTTCAAATCCCGCCTTTCTCGTGGTGCCTTTGGCTATGCCAACCACTTTCACGCTGGTAATGTCGTGAGTGGCGAGCACCTGACGTGCCTGTGCCACCTGCCCCTTGCCGCCGTCTATAAACAGAATATCGGGCAACTGCCCTTCCCCCGAGGCGAGGCGTCGATAGCGCCGCTCCAGTGCCTGCTGCATGGCGGCATAGTCATCGCCCGCCGCAATATCCTTGATGTTGAATTTTCGGTAGTCCGCTTTGCGCGCGCCGTTACCATCGAATACCACGCAGGAGGCTACAGTTGCCTCACCGGAGCTGTGGCTGATATCAAAGCACTCCATGCGCGATGGAATCGTCTCAAGATCAAGCGCCCGCCGGAGCGACTCGAGCCGACCCGCCATTGTCTGCTTTCCCGCCAAAAAGGAGCGCAGATTATTTTGCGCATTCTGCGCCGCCATCTCCAACCAGCGAGACCGGGCATCACGGACCTTTTGCTTGATCTGCACCTTGCGGCCAGACTGAATCGCCAA
>DFQW01000015.1:1774-5331 GCA_002377985.1 Halieaceae bacterium UBA3479
TGCTGCTGCCCCGACAAATAAAACTGAGGCAGGAATGCTTCCAAAATCGCCTCTGGCGACTCATCCAGGCGGATCTGTGGGTAATAGCTGCGGCTGCCGAGCACGCGCGCCTCGCGCACGAACAGCACCTGCACACAGGCATGCCCGTGCTCTGTAAAAACCGCCATTAAATCCAGATCGCCTTTACTGCCTTCAATGTTCTGGGTGGCCTGAACGTTCTGTAACTGGGAGATCTGATCTCGAATTTCAGCCGCTTTTTCGTATTCCAGCTCTACGGCGGCGGCCTCCATTTCGTCGGCCAAACGACCGATCAATTCCTGCGAGCGACCGTTTAGAAACAGAACGGATTTATCAATCTGCTCTTGATAGTCAGCGTCTGTCACCAGCCCTACACAAGGTCCGGAACAGCGACCAATTTGATACTGGAGACAAGGGCGAGAACGATTACGAAAATAGCTGTCGCGGCATTGCCGTACTTTGAATACTTTTTGCATCAGGTGAAGCGTTGATCGCACCGCACCGGAACTCGGATAGGGCCCAAAATAGGTGCCTTTGCGCCGCTTGGCCCCGCGATGAAAGCTCAACCGCGGCCATCGATCGTCAGAAGACAAGTAAATGTAAGGATAGGATTTGTCATCTTTGAGCAATATGTTGTACGGCGGCCGATACTGCTTGATCAAATTGTGCTCGAGTAGCAGTGCGTCACGCTCGGTCGTGGTTACGGTAACTTCGATATTACGAATGCGTGCCACCAGCGCCATCGTTTTGGCCGACAAACCCGACGCTCGGAAATAGCTGGTTACACGATTCTTCAGATTTTTCGCTTTACCGACGTAGAGCAGCTCGCCCGACTGATCGAACATCTGATACACGCCTGGCCGCGTGGTGAGTTGGGCCAGATATGGCTCGGCGTCAAACGCGGTCATTAAACAGCCGCCTCTGCGGGGCTTCCCATTAACTGTGGCTCCATCTCCAAACTAACCCCGAACGCTTTTCTGACGCTCTCGTTTATGTCGTCGGCCAGCGCAAGCCAAGGCACAGCCGACGTCGCGCCACACCCCACCAGCACCAACGCATGATCATCAGAGACCTTCACGCCATCCCGCTCTACGCCCCGCCATCCAAGGCGCTCGATCAGCCATGCAGCAGAGACCTTGACGAATCCATCAGGCGCGGGGAACACCGGCAACCCTGGTTCATTCTGGGCGAGCGCGTCGGCTTGGGCCTGACTCAGCAGGGGGTTTTTAAAGAAACTACCCACGTTGGGGGTCACCATGGGATCGGGTAATCGCTCGCGTCGAATAGACATCACCGCCGCCAGCACGGCGTCGTGGGATAAGGGCGCTTCACTTAATCGTGCTCGCAGGCTGGGATAAGCCGCCTGAACGACCGCCTGTCGATCGAGGGCAAACTCCACCGCCGTGACAATCCAATGTGCGCCCTCTTCTCGCTTGAAAACACTGTCGCGGTAACCAAATTGGCAGGCATCACGGGACAATTTGGCACGCCGCCCGGTGTGTCGGTCTGTCACATGCACTGTGCGAATCCACTGCGCCACCTCGACACCATAGGCACCAATATTTTGAATCGGTGCAGCGCCCACGGACCCCGGGATCAGCGCGAGATTGGCCAACCCGTGCAGACCGCGATGATGACACCACAGCACAAAATCATGCCAATTCTCACCCGCGCCGGCACAGACCACCGCAACCTTGCCATCATCCGCGCGCAGTGCGCGGCCCTTAATGCCAATGTGGAGCAATGTCCCGCTTATCACGGGCTGCAACACCACATTACTGCCGCCACCGAGCACATGAATGGGCCCCCGCGATTGGGCATCACGCAGCGTGCTATCAAGCTCGGATGATGTGGCAACGGGCACGAAGCGGTGAGCTGTTGCACTGAGCCCGAGTGTATTGAATGCCTTCAGGTCGCGTTGAGCCTGCATGAAATCAACTGTCTGGGGCCAAGCGCTGCCGAGTAGCCATCAGGTCAGCTTCGGTATCGATACCTGCCGGCGTGGGCTCAGGTGCCACCTCAATCTGTATATGAGCGCCATTTGCCAGCGCGCGCAGCTGCTCCAAGGACTCGCTCTGCTCCAATGCAGCCGGCGGCCAGGCGACGAATTTTGCCAAAAAGCCAGCGCGATAGGCATAAAGGCCGACGTGTCGATACATGGGAGCGGCGGGGCCGCCATCTCGATGAGCGGGAATCGGCGCGCGCGAGAAGTAAAGCGCTCTGCCACTGTCGCTGGCAACCACTTTGACAACAGATTCCAGATCGGCGTCCCCCCGGTCAAGAGGCTCCATCAGCGTCGCCATGTCTGCTTCGGGCTTTTCACTGAGTAGCGCAGCAACCCTTCGGATATTCGCCGCCGGCATCAACGGCTCATCACCCTGCAAATTCACAACGATTTGGTCATCGCTCAAGTTCAATTGCCGGACTACCTCAGCCAACCGATCCGTACCAGAGACATGATCCTCCCGCGTCATAGCCACCTCTGCGCCTCGTGCCATCATTGCCTCTGCAATGCGGGCATCATCAGTGGCCACAATCACACGGTCAGCGGCTGCCTGCATGGCCCGCTCCCATACCCAGGCGATCATCGGTTTATCCTGTATCGGCAACAGCGCCTTACCGGGTAATCGGGTGGAACCATATCGAGCAGGAATGACAATATGAAACATCAATACCTCAGCCAGTTATTCGAACCGTAGCCAGCGCCTGTGCCAACCGGGACAACAAAGCGCTGGGTAAATGCGTTTCGATTTCGACCACCCATATACGAGAAGCGATCTGATTCTCTTCAATCGCGCCCAACTTGACCGCATCTTTGGCCGTTATCACTACCGTATCGGTGTTGACACTCTCCAGTTGCTTAAGCGATATCGCTTCATGGTCAGGCAGTGCGACACCGACAACTCGCAAGCCCTGACCGGCAAGCATCTCAAAAAACTGACCGGGTTGTCCCAGCGCCGTCATCGCGGTAATCGGCTGGCTGCCCCACTGCGCAAGCCAATCGGACCACGATAACGTATTCCCCGAGGAAACCTGCCGCAGCGAGGACACCTTATATTCGAAACAACGATTCGGATCTTTGCTATTGCGCTCCAGCACCCAATCAACTGACGCCAGCCGGGACGCAGGCTCACGCAGGGGGCCAGCGGGAATGATCCGACCATTGCCCAAACCTCGTTGCGCATCAAGGACAACCACCTCAAGATCACGCGGCAATCCGCAGTGCTGCAACCCATCATCGGACAATACGACACTCACGCTGAAGTGCCCGACCATGGCACTAAGCGCTTCAGCCCTGTCACGACCAATAACCACCGGGCAGTTCAGGCGACGTTGTATCAACAGGGGCTCATCTCCCACATCTGCCGGGCTGTCGGCGGCAGATACGATGTGCGCCTCCTTTCCCAAACGCCCTCGATAACCGCGACTGATCACGCCGATCGAGACGCCCTGATCGCGCAACCACTCACCGAGTGCAATCAGAACGGGCGTCTTGCCCGTACCACCCACGGTAAGCCCGCCGACCACCCATACCAATG
>DFQW01000015.1:5683-52741 GCA_002377985.1 Halieaceae bacterium UBA3479
CCATGAAAGGGGAATCAATAACAGCGACAGCCAATGGTCGCCGTACCAAATGCGATGCAATAGACGTTCCAACGAAGCCCGTAAGGCATTCACGGTTCAGCAAAACCCTGCTGATAGAGGCTGCGATAGAGGCCTTCTGATTCCATCAGTTTGGCATGATTGCCGGTAGCAATAATCTTGCCTTTATCCATCACGACAATAAGATCCGCGCGTTCGACAGTAGATAAACGGTGGGCAATCACCAACGTCGTCCGACCGCTTGCCACGGAGTCGAGAGATGCCTGAATCGCGGCCTCGGATTCATTATCGAGCGCCGAGGTCGCCTCGTCTAAAATCAACACCGGCGCATCCTTTAAGACTGCTCGCGCAATTGCCAGCCGCTGACGCTGACCGCCCGATAGACCTCCGCCCCCATCACCCAATTTCGTATCCAGACCCTCTGGCAACGCCTCAACAAAACCCCGTGCCTGTGCCACCTCAAGCGCCGCAAGAATGGCTGCATCGTCCACGGCATCAGCTTGCCCAAATGCCACATTTGCGCGAACGGTATCGCTAAATAACACGATGTGCTGAAACACAACGGCGAGCTGGCGCCGGTAGTCGCTCAGGCAAAACTCTTCGATGGGATGCCCGTCCAGTAGAATTCGCCCCGCATCGGGCGCGTAAAAACGACATAAAAGTTGAATGAGGCTGGTTTTACCTGCCCCGGAACGCCCTACGAAAGCGACGAGACTACCCGCGGGAATATGCAAATCCAACTCGTTGAGGGCAGGACTATCGCTACCGGGATAGGCGAAACTGACCGCATCGAAGGTCAGCTCTCCGGTGGCGCGCGATAGCGACAACGTACCGACATCCCTCTCTAGCGGCGTATCAATCTGGGCGAATAGATCCTCCGCCGCGGCAAGACCCCGCTGCACCACACTCTGCACATTGGTCAGCGTCCGAATCGGCTTGCCGAGCTGGGTTGCGGCAGCGATAAACGCCACCAAAGACCCCGCCGTAAATCCCGCCAATATTTGCGGATCAAGCGCAAACCAAAACAGCGCCCCTAGCGCAAAGGACAGCACGATTTGCGCAATCGGCGTGGACACCGCTTGCACAAACGCCAGCTTCAAACTCTGGATGCGATTAAATTGGCTCGCCGCCTTAAATCTTGCGCTCTGTTGCTCTGTCGCCGCGAACATCCGGATCTCATCAAAAGCGTGGACGCTCTCGTTACTGAGCTGGGTCACCTCCCCCATCGACTCTTGAATCCGGCGACTGTAGCGCCGGAAGTGTTTGCTCACCGCTAACACAACGCCTGCGATTGCCGGCACGATGGCGAAAAAAACCAAGGTGAGCTTCCAGTTGAGATACACCATGTAGCTGATCAAGGCGATGACTGTGAGACCGTCTCTCAACATGGTTTTGAGGGCTTCGGAGCACGCGCCGCTGACCTGCTCCACATTAAAGGTCAATTTTGATACGAGCTCACCATGAGAGTATTGGTCGATGGCAACTTTCGGCATCCGAATGAGCACATCGAAAACCTGTGTTCGAAGTCGATGCACAACACCGCGGGCAACGATATTCATGAAGTAGTTACCCAGAAAATAACCGCTGGCCCGGATGAAGGCGAGGACTATTGCGGCGATGGGCACCGCCACTCTGGCATAGTCCAGGGCGGACTTGTCCCCCTGCGGCCACAGCCAATAGGACATTTGGGAAACAACGCCGATATCTATTTGCGGAGATTGGCCAAGGGAGTCGAGTAAAAACTGGGTAAGATCTGCCAGCAGTACATTTGCTCCGGAGTAGACGACAAAGCCAAAAATACTCAGCAAAAACGCGACCGAGTAATGCAAAACGTAGGTCAAAAGCCGCCGGTAGAGCGCCCAGTCGCTCCCTTTATGGATCACTGATTTCAACGTATTCCTCGCTCGGACACGGGCTGGGTCGCTATGGTGAGCTGTCGCAAATTCAACTGTGCCGCCACGTCCAGTACCGTCACGACATAGTGATGTGGGGTCATTGCATCGGCGGACAAGGTCACCGGCATGTCACTATTGCCATTGATTTGTCGCTGAATCGCCACCTCGAGACCGACCGCATCACTCGGCACCTGCCGCCCATTTAACCGCATCTCACCGTTGGCATCGACAGTCAGCAGCAACGACACATCAGTAGAGGCGACTCCGCCCTCCGCCTCCGGCAACGTTAGTGTTAATTGAGTGAATTCCGAAAATCGACTGGATACCATGAAAAAAATCAGTAGCAAAAAAACAACATCAATCAACGGCGTCAAATTGATGGAGACATCGGCACGCGGTAGGCGTCGGAAATTCAAGCGTCTTGCTCCTTCTGCTGCTTACCATGCAGTGCGTCAACCAATTTAGTTGCCTCTCTCTCGAGGCCCACCACCAACCCCTCAACCCGTGCGGCATAGTGCCGATGCATTACCAAACTCGGAATCGCCACCGCCAGCCCCGCTGCCGTCGTCAGCAATGCCTCGGAAATACCGCCCGCCAGCACGTTCGCATTGCCGGTCCCATGCGTAGTAATGTCCGCAAAAACACTGATCATCCCCAGCACAGTCCCCAACAGGCCCAGTAACGGCGTTACCGCGGCAATGGTACCGAGCGCATTGAGGTGTCGCTCTAAACTGTGAATCACGTGCGACGCCGCCTCGCGAATACTTTCCCGCATGACGTCCCTGCCTTGATGTTGATTCACCAAACCTGCCGTCAGAATCTCCCCCAACGGGGATTCCTCTCTCAACGCCTTGAGTTGTTGGGGCGTCAACCCATCGCGGTGCAACTGCTGCCATACAAACGCGAGCAGGTGCTTCGGCGCTATCTTTTCGCTATTCAGCGCAAAGTGCCTCTCGATACAGATTGCCAGGGCGATAACCGAACACGCCACAATCAGCGGCATGACCCAGCCACCCGCGGCCAGCAGTTGATACACAGAACACCCTCCCTCTTGTCGATGAAGTATACCCAGCCCCTAGGATCTACCCCACCGCTGCTTTTGGCAGGTATTTACGGCAATTTGAGCCAGTATGGCGTGCCAATCCCTCGCTGCGTGGTGACACTCAGATTCCGATTTTGGCCGAAACGAATTTGGATAGCCCCTGTCGATGCGGTATTAACCGCCGTAGTGCTGCGCATTTGCTTTATGCGGTCCAACACCTCAGTGTGGGGATGCCCGAACCGATTACCGCGACCGGCACTGATGAGCGCCCAGACGGGATCCACCCATTTAAGCAACGCATAGCCACTGGATGAAGCGCTGCCATGGTGGGCCACCAACAACACGTCGGAGGAGAGAGCTGCTCGCCAGTAACGTATCAGTTGCCGCTCCCGATCAGCCGAAATATCCCCCAGTGCGAGCATTTGATGTCCATTGACACTGAGCAGGAATCCGCAGGATTGATCATTGGTATCTGAAGTCCCCTGACCCGATCCATTAACCAGCAAGATTTCCACCGTCCCCCATCGCCATCGCTCTCCATTCCTGCAAGGCTCCCCGGCAAAACCTAAATGCCGCCTTATGGGCATTCGCTCTTCAAGAAAAGCCAAACCACCGCTGTGGTCCCTGTCCCCGTGACTAACCACCAGTACATCGAGAGCGTCGATACCCCGTGAACTGAGGTAAGGCAGTATCGTTTTCTCGGCCTGACTAAAGCCGCCGGGGTATCCGTCACCGGTGTCATAGAGCATCGCTTTTCCATCACTCTCGATGACGACGGCAAGACCTTGGCCTACGTCCAAAATGGTCACCATTGTCTCGAAATTCGTTCGGGGCACATCGAGCGCCAGCATCACTACGATCGCATATGCCAACAGCGCGAGCCGCCGGTAGCTGGTCCAACAAAAAATACCGATCACCGCGAGAATGAAGCCGGGCAATGGCAGGGTGTGCCGCACCATCGCGCAGTAGTCACAAGACCGGAGTAATCCGATGGCAAAGGGCACGAGAGATTCCCAAGTCCAGACACTCACCTCCAGCAAAAAAATTGAGAGCGTTGGCAGCGGTCCACTGAGTAATGTTCCAACGAACCCGACAGGCACCATAACCAGTGTCACCGCAGGGATCATGACGATATTTGTCAGAATGCCCAGCCAGCTGGCCTCGCCGAACCAAAACAATGTCAGCGGCGCCATGAGAAGCACCAGCTTGATCTGCAACAAGAATAGACCGGACAGGACAGAGGTTCTGCCAGTGTCCGTTACCAAGATCCATGTGGCCACAGCACTCAGCCAAAAGCTCGCGCCCAAGGCTATCGTCGGCTCCCAGAGCAACATCGCTGTCAGCGCCAGCAGTAACGAGCGCCGACTTTCGCTCGACCAGCCCAATAGGCGGGGAGCTTTGGCCGCAAACAGCATTAAAAAAGCGCGTTGTGCCGGTAGCGGTGCACCAATGAGGAGAACGTAAAGTCCCGAAACCAGCAAAACACCCGCCGTTGCCAGGGCGTTGGTTCCCCGGTCACCGGGTACTCTCCCGAGCCTGCGCGGGAGCTGGGTGATTTGAGTGACCAACCCGGCCAACAGTGCGATGTGCAATCCACTGATGACGACCAGATGGACGATGCCGAGTTGCTTCAGATCAGACCAAAGCAGCGGTGAAATTCCCCGGGGGTCGCCCAGAAGCAATGCCCGAAGCACAACCCACCCCTCTCCCTCTCTAAGCGCCCATTGATCCAGGAGCCTTCCGCGAAAATCGCTGAGCCAATCGGTTTGCTGCATTTGATCAAGAGGCGCCATCACCGTAGCGGCCGCATCCACGCCTCGGGCCGCCCAACGCCCCTGATCAGGGAGCACGCCCGGGTTCCACTGACTGCCGAGAGGCCTCAGTCGCACTGGCCCCGACACGAGGGCACCGTATCGCATGGCATGACTCAACTGTGTGCTGTCCAGATGCTGACTTAGCAGTAGCCGCCGGGGCCCCCTGCATCGCTCGTCTGACAGCTCCAACACCTCAAGCTCAGCCGTTACCCGCCAACCTCCCCAAGCAGCCGGCTCGGTTTCCGGCAAGGTATCGACGCGCCCGGTTATAGTCACCCGCTGCCCAAGGCAGGCCTCAGGCAGTCTGGCGTCCAGCCAGAGCAGGCCATTAAGCGCCCCCAAAACACATCCAAGAAGCATCCACGTCATCACCGGCTGGCGCCAACACCACAACGCGGGCAGGAGCGCGACGGTGATCAATCCCCAATGGGGATCGGGTAGAGCGAGGCTCAGTATCGCCCCCGCCATAACGCCGAGAAGATCTCGGGCTCGCAGCGAACCCGGAGGGTCACTCGGAGGGTCGAATTTTCTCAGGCGACACAAACTGGAGAGACTCGTCGTGACCAGCCTCCAGTGAAGCGACGCTCCCATCCCAACCCAACATCACTGGTCAAATCGGAGCGACAAACGACTATGATAGGCGCCTTGTATTAACCGTCGATCCCATACCGCACAAATGCTCAAAAAACGCCTCAGGAAATGGATTCCAACGCCGGGAAAATTGCGTCAGCACCAATCGCTTAAGATCTTTGGCAGTTGGATCGAGGAAACGCGGCTTTGGCAACTCAGTCGTCACGGCACCGCTAAAGCATTCGCCATTGGCCTCTATTGCGCGATGCTGCCCATCCCCGGACAAATGTTTATCGCCGTGGCGCTGGCGATTATTTTCACAGCCAATTTACCGCTGAGCTTCGCACTGATCTTCATCACAAACCCGCTGACCATGCCCGCAATATTTTACGGAGCTTACAAGCTGGGGGCTTGGCTAATGGGAACGCGCCCGATAGACGTCGAGTTTCAGGCGTCATGGACGTGGTTTACCCACAGTATTGAGGAAATATGGGTACCACTGGTAATCGGATCTCAGGTTCTGGGGGTAATTTTCGCTCTGCTGGGCTACGTGCTGATCGATACGCTGTGGCGCGCCACGATTCGCCGGCAGTGGCGCGCGCGACAGCGACGGCGACGTCAATGACTCAAGGTATCCGCAAGGGGTAGCCTTGCGGCGCGAAACGCGGGAATCGACGCCGCGAGCACCGATAGAAAAATCGCGATAGCGCCCGTGGTAATAAAATCCTGCCACCTCATGTCCACGGGAACGAAGGCAAGGGGATAGACGTCCGTCTGCAACAGTGGAATGCCCAGTAGCCGCTCCAGAAGCTGCGCGGCTTCAGGAGTGCTTGCAGCAAGTATCCAGCCAAGGCCGGCACCGATTGCGGCCCCCACAGTGCCAATCACCGCTCCCTGCAGGAAAAATATCGTCACAATATCGCGGCGCATAGCACCCATCGTAACCAGCATGGCGACAATTTTGCGCCGATCCGTGACCACGAGCATCAGAGACGACACCACGTTAAAAGCCGCAACAAAAATCACCGTGAACAGGATCAGGCCGATCAGATCGCGGGACAGTTGGATTGCCGAGTACAGGTTGCCGTGGGTTGCTCGCCAATCATTTACGCGAAAAGTCGATGGCACCATTTGCATGACGTCCCACCGCCACTGGGAGGCCGCAAATACATCGTGCAATGCGATAGCGATACTCTCTACACCCGGAGAGGCCGATTCAGCTTGAGGTAGGGCACGCCGGTGAACCAGCGCCAGGGTTTCATCCAGCTCTGTACCCGAGTGCAGAAGTCCGCGCAGTGATACGCTTATCGACGAATAGCGATTACCGCCCTGTGCCGGAATAATAAAGGTCACTGCGTCACCAATAGACAGCCCAAGGCGCGAAGCCAATGACTTACCCAGGATCAGATCCCGCTCGCCCATTTCTGCCAGATTGGGCTCCAGCAGAACCCCGTAATGATCCAACCCATCATCATCCATCGCCATGAGCTGCGTCGCGAACACTTCGCGCCCACGCAACAGCAAAGCGTCCATCGCCCTGAAACGCCGGACACTCGCCACCTCGGAGTGCTGTGATAATGCCTCTACCAAAACAGACCACTCCCCAGCTTGGGCTGACCCGGTAACGAGAATATGCGGGACCAGAGAGAGAATCCGCTCACGCATCTCCCGATCAAAGCCATTCATCACCGACTGCACTGTCAAAAGAAGTGCAATCGCCAGCGCCAGACCGGCAATGGAAACTCTGGATAAAAATGCAGACAGTCCTCGCCCCGGATCCAGAGCCTGCCTCAGCGCAATCATCAATCGTAAGCGCCAGGGCACTACGGATTCTCGAGGCGACCCGACTGCAGAATCTGCAGGCGATCCATTCGCTGGGCAATATCAGGGTCATGGGTGACGACAACGAAAGCGGTCTTGTAAGGACGAAACGTTTGCATTGCCTCTAACACTTGATCGGCGGTCGCTGGGTCCAGATTCCCGGTAGGCTCATCCATTAAGACACAGGCAGGTTCGTTCACCAGCGCCCGCGCAATGGCCACGCGCTGCCTCTCACCACCCGACAGGGCGGCGGGTCGATGGCTGATTCGCTCGGACAACCCCAAGCGATCAAGCAGATCTTTGGCGCGCTCTTCAGCAGCGAACTTTGTCAGCCCGCCTATTCGAGCCGGCATCGCGACATTCTCTAGCGCGGAGAACTCGGGCAACAGATGATGCATTTGAAACACAAATCCCAGATTTTGATTGCGCCACAGACTGCGCTCGCGTTCGTTCATGTCACGAAACAAACGGCCAGACACAGCCACATCACCGGCACTGGGAACATCGAGCCCCCCGAGCAAATTCAACAGCGTAGATTTGCCCGAGCCTGAAGCACCCACAATCGCAAGCCACTCGCCACTCATGACAGTGAGGTCCAGCCCCGACAACACCACAATATCCTGTCGCCCGTCGCCGTAACGCTTGCCCACCCCGCGGGCCGAGATTACCGGAGCATCAAGCATAATTGAGCGCCTCCGCCGCAGGGATCCGAGCTGCGCGCCAGGCAGGATACACACTCGCGAAAATACTGAGCACCAAAGCAGTCGCCACTACGGCCCAGACGTCAGCCCACAGAAGCTGAGACGGCAGGCCACCAATGTAATACACCGCCGGATCAAACAAGACCCAACCCAGCGTCCGTTCGAGCCACATCGATAGCTCGGATACAGAGGTTGCCACCCAAATGCCCAAAGATGCCCCTGCGAGGATACCGGCTACCGCAAGTATCAATCCATGCCCCAAAAAGACGGCCAGAAGTCGCTGAGGCGACAGACCCAGGACCTGGAGAATCGCAATATCAGATCGCTTCTCAGTCACCGACATCGTCAGCATTGAAATCAAATTAAACGCCGCAACCAAAATAACGGAGGTCAGCAATACTCCCACCGTCAGCTTCTCCATTCTGATTGCAGTGAACAGCGATCCTTGCGAGCTGCGCCAATCGGTAATGGTTTCATAGGACCCGCTCATGGAAGCAATAAAGGTCCTGATCTCCTCAAGCCGCTCCCTGTCGCGCGCGCGGATCTGAACGCCACGCGACCCCGCAGAGGCAAATAAACGCTGGGCGGTGTCGAATGATACAAATCCTTCAAAGGCATCAGGCTGAGCGCCGACCTCAAATATCCCCGCCACCCGCAGTGATCGCAAGGCCGGAAAAACCCCCAGAGGCGTCATTGTCAGCCTTGGCAGTACCACTTCGACCTCGTCATCGATACCCACCCCCAGCATACGCGCCGCGTCGGCACCCAGAATCACCGTAAATGGCTGTTCATATATGGCTTCAACGCCACCCGCTATCACGTGCTCCTCTATCGGGGTAACCTGAGTGAGCCCTGCCTCTGGAATCCCGGTCAGCTTGATTCCGCGATTGCGCTCACCGCGACGCATCAGGACCGTACCCCGATGCATGATGCTCACGGCCACCACGTCGGGATGGACCGCTATCTCGTCAGAAAGCGCTAGCAACGAAGCAGGAGGCAAGGAGCCCGTCTCCAGGACCAGATCCGGTGAAATTGACAGCAACCTTTGGCGCAGCTCCAGCGCAAAGCCATTCATCACCGAGAGCACGACGATCAACGCAGCAACCCCCAGCATCATGCCCAAAAGCGACGCCAGTGCCACGAACCGAGTGAAGCGTTGCTGACCTCCACCCAGCGTAAAGCGCAGCATGAGTTCCCAGAGGAGTTGCAATGCAGTTACCGCGTTAGTTGCGGAAGACCAGACCGCAGTAACAGGCACGCCCTCAACGATCTGACGCCCGAGGATCATACTCACGCACCGTTGCCGCTGAAGAGGCGGCCTCACAGCGCTGCGGATTGCCACCGCAAATTTCGCATTCCTGATCGATACCGACTGCACCCAAGCCACCACAGGAACCGGTTATGGGCGGCCGACCAAAAATCACGCCCACAGACATGGCCAAAATAACCACCACAAAAACGACCAGGGAAATTAAAAATGTCATCGCATTCCTCGCGCTCGATAACCGGTCATTGGCGACTTTCCAGCAATAGCGGCTTCATGGCACGGCTCGCTAACGCCTCCGTGTGGTTACCCGATTGGATAATCAGATAGACCGCCAGATTGCGCTCCTCCGCCATCGCCATCGCCTCTGCTGACCCCATGACGGTCAATGCGGTCGCCCATGCATCTGCCATCATCGCAGAGCCGTGTACAACTGTCACTGATACCACATCGTGGCGCACGGGGTAGCCGGTTCGAGGATCAATCAAATGAGAGTACCGATCACCCTCGTGCTCGAAAAAATTACGATAGTCCCCGGACGTCGCGACCCCGGTATCGATCAGCGAGAGCGCGGCCTCAACGCCACCGCGTGCACCCGGATCCGGACGCTCGATAGCTATGCGCCACGCATCGCCCCTGGGACTGAGACCACGAACCCGCACCTCTCCGCCGATTTCAATCATGTAATGCGCCACGCCCAATTCGTCCAAAGCATCAGCCGCAAGATCTACTGCATAGCCCTTCGCAAGAGAAGAAAAATCCAAGGCCACATCAGGCGTAGTTTTGCTCAAGCGCCGTATCTCGGGTTCCCACACCAGATGCCGGGCGCCCACTCTCTGCAATACCGTCCTGATCTCCTCTTCAACAGGAAACCTTCGAGGGCCGCCGGGACCAAACCCCCACAGATCAGATAGGGGGCTCACCGTCACATCGTAGGCACCCCGAGTAACCTCACCCAAGGTCAGGGCAGCCGAGAGTACGTAGGCAAAATCCCAGTCCACCTCTATAGGCGCGTTAACAGCCTGCGCGTTGAATACACTGATCAGACTGCCCGGATCGTAGTGATTCATACTCTCGTTAACGAGCGCAAACGCCGCAGCCACAGCTTCCTCTACGTCAGCTGCTGCCACCTCATCCGGGGCCCCCCGATAGGCAAGTGACCAAGTTGTGCCAAAAATGCTGCCCCCGGTTTGAACCGGGCTGTCGCTGTTGCCACAGGCGACCACACAGCAAAAGGCCAGCACAAGTGCTGGCCCCCTCGCAGCGCTGAGCCACACAGGCATCATCCCCCGAAGTCGTCCAGGAAAATATTCTCCCGTTCGACGCCGAGCTCCAGCAGCATATTGATGACGGCCGCATTCATCATGGGCGGTCCGCACATGTAGTACTCACAGTCCTCTGGCGCGGGGTGATCTTTAAGATACTGCTCATACAAGACCTGATGAATGAAACCGGTGAGCCCATCCCAGTTATCCTCGGGTTGGGGATCAGACAAGGCAACGTGCCACTCGAAGTTGTCATTCTCCGCGTCTAAGCCGTCGTAGTCCTCGACATAAAACATCTCACGAAGCGATCTCGCGCCGTACCAAAAGCTGATTTTCCGCTTGGATTCCAGGCGTTTGAGCTGATCGAACAGATGCGAACGCATGGGGGCCATGCCCGCGCCACCGCCAATGAACACCATTTCGTTGTTGGTCTCCTTGGCAAAGAACTCGCCAAATGGTCCGTAAACGTTCACCTTGTCTCCGGGTTTTAGACTAAAAACCCAGCTCGACATAATACCCGCGGGAATACCCTGACTCCCAGGAGGCGGGGTTGCAATCCGTATATTGAATTTAACAACGCCCTTTTCTTCAGGGTAGTTAGCCATGGAATAGGCTCGTATCGTCGTGTCAGCACAGGCAGATTCGATATTGAAGAAGCCAAAACGCTCCCAGTCACCCCGGTACTCCTCGGCCACCTCAAAATCACTGTACTTCACCGCATGGGGGGGGCACTCCAACTGAACGTAGCCACCCGCCCGAAAATCGACGCTCTCGCCCTCGGGTAATTTCAGTACCAACTCCTTGATAAAGGTCGCCACATTGTCATTTGACACGACCTCGCATTCCCACTGCTTGACGCCAAAAACCTCATCTGGCACCTGGATTTTGAGGTCCTGCTTGACCGGTGTCTGGCAGGACAATCTCCAGCCCTCCCCGGCCTCACGGCGGGTGAAGTGTGCCTCCTCGGTGGGCAGCATGGCGCCTCCCCCCTCCTGGACCAAGCACTTACACTGCGCACAGGTCCCGCCACCACCGCATGCACTCGCCAGAAACAAATTGGCATCGGCAAGAGTCTGCAAGAGTTTCCCCCCCGCCGGCACCTGAATCGTGCGCTCACCGTTGATTTCGATACTGATATTGCCACTGGAAACCAAACGGCTTCGGGCGGCAATGATAATCATCACGAGCGCGAGTATGATCGCAGTGAACATACCCGCACCATAAACGATCGTCATATCCATTGAGTTCGCTCTCTCTGTTCAGCTCTGCTCTAAATATCAATGCCGCCAAAGGACATGAAACCCAGCGACATCAATCCAACAGTGATAAAAGTAATCCCCAACCCCTGCAGGCCGTCAGGCACATCACTGTACTTCAACTTCTCGCGAATCCCGGCCAGTGCCACGATTGCCAACGCCCATCCGATGCCGGATCCGGCACCAAATACCGCGCTCTCGGCGAAGGTAAAGCTGCGCTCAACCATCAACAACGAAGCCCCCAATATGGCGCAGTTAACCGTAATCAAAGGCAAGAACACCCCCAGGGTGGCGTATAGCGCGGGCACGTACTTATCGAGAAACATTTCGAGAATCTGGACCAAAGCCGCGATAACCGCTATGTAGCTCAACAACCCGAGGAAACTGAGGTCAACCTCAGGCAAACCAGCCCAGGCCAGTGCGCCGTCAGACAACAGATTCTGATAGATAAAATTGTTCACGGGCACCGTGATTGCCAACACGACAACAACTGCAACGCCCAGACCTGCCGCCGTCTGGATTTTTTTGGAGACAGCCAGAAAAGTGCACATGCCCAAGAAAAACGACAGCGCCATGTTCTCGATGAAAATCGCGCGGACAAAAAGGCTGAGATAGTGTTCCATCAGACGCTCTCCTCCACTGGATTATGGTGGGCAATCTTGAACTCGGAGGCCTCTACCTGCTCGGTGTTAAAAGACCTGATCGCCCAAATCAACAATCCGATCAAAAAGAAGGCGCTGGGCGGCAGCAGCAAAAGGCCATTTGCCTGATACCAGCCACCCTCAGTTGCCAGCGGTAAAATTTCGATGCCAAACAATTTGCCAGTGCCAAACAACTCTCGCACCGTGGCCACCGCCAAGAGAACAAATGAGTAACCCAGGCCATTACCGATGCCGTCAATAAAGCTGGGTACGGGGGGGTTCTTCATCGCAAAAGCTTCCGCGCGGCCCATCACGATACAGTTAGTAATGATCAACCCCACAAAGACCGATAGCTGCTTGGAGATGTCGTAGGCCACCGCCTTCAGCAGCTGGTCAACCACGATCACCAGAGAGGCAATGATGGTCATTTGGACAATGATGCGGATACTTGAAGGGATGAATCGCCTGATACTGGAAATAAAAAAACTGGAGAAAGCGGTTACCAAAGTGAGCGCAATGCACATCACTACGGTGACCCTGAGTGAGGTGGTTACCGCCAGTGCAGAGCAGATTCCAAGGATCTGCAGCGCAATGGGGTTATTCTTAAAAATAGGATCCGCAAGGGTATCGCGCATACTCATCAGACTTCTCCCTGCCGCAAGTTATCCAGCAGCGGCTTGAAGCCCTGCTCTCCCAACCAATAGCGCACAAGATTATTGACGCCTTTGGTTGTCAGCGTGGCACCCGACAGCCCGTCTACCTGCCACTGCTCCTGCGCCGATCCTGCAGAGACAGAGCCCTTCAGCACCTGGATCGCTACCTGATCAGCCTGATATACCTGCTTACCCGACCAAATCGATTTCCACCTGGGGTTGTCCACCTCGCCTCCCAATCCCGGCGTCTCACCATGCTCATAAAAACCCAGCCCAGCGATGGTGTTGCCGTCGGCCTCAAGGGCCATAAACCCGTACAGCGTTGACCAAAGTCCATAACCGCGGATAGGCAGAATAATTTTATCGAGATCGCCCGCCGCACCGCGCACCAGATACACCAGCGCCTGATGCTCCCTGCGCACCAATTTTGCGGGGTCCTGCTCTCCGGGTATGGCGCGCGACCGCTGAGGGTCTTTGGCCGCCTCGCGCTGATCGAATGTCGCCGGATCAACATCGTCGACAAAGACACCCGCATCAAGATCAACCACACGGGTCTCGACCTGCTCGAATTGCTCTTCCACTGAGAGAGCCGGATCGAGCAGTCCAGCCGCCATCAAAATGTTGCGCTTTAAATCCCGCGTTTTGTTCGCCTCTTGCGCCGGCTTTAAAACAACTGCGGCCGCAGAAACAACGACCGAACACACCAGACACAGGCCGAGGGCAACGGTCAGAACGCGCCCCAAACCTTCACCATTAGCCGACACGGGCAAGCCTCCTTTTAATGTTAGCGCTGACCGCGAAGTGATCAAAAAGTGGCGCAAACAAATTGGCAAACAATATCGCCAGCATCATGCCCTCAGGGAATGCCGGGTTCATGACGCGGATCAAGACACACATGACCCCGATCAAAATACCGTAGGCCCAGCGGCCGGACTGAGTCATTGCCGCCGAGACCGGGTCGGTCGCCATGAAAAAAGCACCAAAGGCAAATCCGCCAACCACCATGTGCCACTGCCAGGGCATGGCAAAGGCCGGGTTGGAATCGGAGCCAATAAAGTTAAGCATAAGACTGAAGGCAATCATGCCAACGAAGCACCCTGCCACAACCCGCCATGAGGCGATTCCCTGAACGAGCAGGAAAACCCCGCCAATCATGACCATGAGTGTCGACGTTTCACCAATTGAGCCGGGAATCGCGCCCATAAAGGCGTCCCACCACGAGTAGGCTTCAGTGAGGCCGGGCATCCCTTCGGCAGCCACAATACCCAGCGGCGTCGCGCCGGAGTATCCGTCCACGGCAGTCCATACCGCGTCACCGGAAATTTGTGCGGGATAGGCGAAATAGAGAAAGGCGCGGCCTGTCAACGCCGGATTCAGGAAGTTTTTTCCGGTGCCGCCAAACACCTCTTTGCCGATCACCACACCAAAACTGATGCCCATCGCTGCCTGCCACAAGGGCAGATCCGGAGGCAAGGTAAGCGTAAACAGGATGGAGGTAACGAAAAACCCTTCGTTCACTTCATGCCCTCTCCGCATGGCAAAAAGCACTTCCCAGAAGCCGCCCACAGCAAAGGTCACCAGATATAGCGGCAGAAAATGCACCAGACCATACAACAGGTTGTGCCAACCGTTGCTGGCGTCATGGCCGCCCAGCGCCGCAACAACACCGCCACGCCATCCGTCCAATACACCTCCTGACATAGCGAGCACGTCGTTGGCCTGCAACCCAATGTTGTACATGCCATAAAACATCGCGGGGAACGTCGCGAACCACACGGTGATCATGATTCGCTTCAAATCAACCCCATCGCGTACGTGCGCATTAGCGCGCGTCACGCTGGAAGGGGAATAGAAAATCGTATCAATCGCCTCATACAGTGCATACCATTTCTGGAAGCGACCGCCAGGCTTGAAGTGCGGTTCCATTGCGTCGAGTTGTTGTCGCAATCCCATTTATCAGCCTTCCTTCTCAATGCGAGTGAGGGTTTTTCTCAAAATGTCACCATATTCATATTTACCGGGACACACATAGGTGCAGAGCGCAAGGTCCTCCTCGTCCAGTTCCAAACAGCCCAGCGCTTGCGCCACTTCGGTGTCGCCCACCAGCAACGCGCGCAATAGTTGTGTGGGTAAGATATCCAGCGGCATCACTTTTTCATAAGCGCCCACCGGCACCATTGCACGCTCGGAACCATTGGTCGTAGTCGACATGCTGATTGGCTTGAGGCCAAACCAGTTAGAGAGGTAGATACCAAGAACAGAGTGCTTGTTGAGGCCGGGTGATAGCCAACCGAACAAAGCGCGCTGTCTACCCTCGGGCAGCACAGACACCTGCTGGTGATATCGCCCCAGATAGGCCGTATCTGACTGCACGCCCCTGCCACCAAGCACCGAGCCGGATATCAAACGGGTCTCGCCACCTTCCTGCTCCCCGGCAACGAGTGCCTGCAAATCCGCCCCCAACCGACTCAGCAACAACCTCGGGCGGGTAATCGACGGCCCCGAGAGGGCGATGACGCGATCGGCAAACAGTGCCCCATCGAGAAACAGGCGGCCCACCGCAATCACATCCTGATAGCCTATGGTCCAGGCAATTTTTGAGAGCGACGCGCCCATCAAAAAATGTACATGAGTACCCGCCAACCCCGCCGGGTGCGGACCAGAAAAATCGTGGCGAGTGACGCGCTCGTGGCTGCTCTGGGGTATCTCGGCTTGTGGAGCAGCACACAGATAGACGGGGCAAGCGACCATTCTGGCAAGCAACTCCTGCCCAAGCACGAATGCCTCGGACTCTCGCGCAATAATTTGGGCAGGGTCCGGCGCATGGGGGTGGGTGTCAATCGCGGTAATGAACAAACCCGAGGGTTCAGAGGCCGGATCTGCCACGCGGCTGAAAGGCCGCGCCCGAAGCGCAGTCCATTGACCCGAGAGTAGCAATTGTTCCCTGATGGCCGCGGCGGGAAGTGACCTCGCCTGATCGGCGGTGTATTGCTGGAATTCCACAGCCGCGTCATCGTCAATATCAATGACGATGGATTGAAACGCCCGCTTAGCGCCCCGGTTAACGGCCGTTATCTGACCGCCCGCCGGGGCGGTATAACGGACACCTGCGCATTTTTTGTCGGTAAACAGCAGTTCACCGCGCTTGACCTTGTCACCCACCTGCACCGCCATCGTGGGTTTCATGCCGTGATAGTCTGGCCCGATCAGCGCAACCGCGCGACAACCGGCGGAGGTGTCAATATCTGCCGAGGGCGCCCCCGCAAGTGGTAGCGTCAAACCGCGTTTGATTTTAATCATCTCAATGCTCTTCTGCCTTGCCGAGCTGAGGGCCAAAACATGCCACAAGGAACAACGTCGCCCGGTCACGGGCAACGCTCACTTATGTCATTTCAGGGTACAACCCCCAAACGGTAGTACGTCTATGTAGAACCGCGGGCTTCTGATGGCCGGGCCCCGAGGGGCTCTCTTCGGTCTCTTCTATTCTATTCGACTTGGCGGATCAAGGCCAACCCGCGCTTGGTGCCTTTTCCACTAAGTCGGAAAAACGCCATTGCTAGGATAGGTTTGATAGCGAATGCCCGCCATCCGCTCCAATACGCGATAGACCTGGCAACTGTATCCGAATTCGTTGTCGTACCAGAGGTACAGGACCGCCTGATTTCCGTTAACGATGGTGGCTTTCGCGTCAAAAACACACGCCGAACGCGAACCAACAAAGTCACTGGAGACCACCTCTGGCGAATTAGAGTAGTCAATCTGCTTTTTCATACTCGAGTGAAGCGCCGTTTCCCGCATGAATTCATTCAATGCTTCCCGAGTGGTCTGCTGGGCCAGCGTAAGATTCAAAATCGCCATGGAGACGTTTGGCGTTGGAACGCGGATCGCATTCCCCGTCAGCTTCCCCTCCAAATTTGGCAGCACCTTTGAGACGGCCTTTGCCGCACCTGTCTCGGTCAGCACCATGTTCAGGGGCGCACTCCGGCCCCGACGCTCTGCCTTGTGATAATTGTCGATCAGGTTCTGATCGTTGGTATACGCGTGCACCGTCTCTACGTGCCCAGCAACAATCCCGTACTGTTCATCAGTAGCCTTTAGCACCGGCACGATCGCATTCGTGGTACATGAAGCCGCAGACAGAATCTGGTCAGTCTCGGCAATTTCATGATCGTTGATGCCCGCGACGATATTCTTGATATCGCCCTTACCCGGCGCAGTCAAAATGACCTTCGCTACACCCTTGGCTTTCAGGTGTCGCGACAAGCCCTCCCGGTCTCGCCAGGCACCCGTGTTATCCACCACGATACATCGGTCAATACCGTAAGCTGTGTAATCAATATCCTCTGGGGCATCGGCATAAATCACCTTTACCTCATTGCCATTGGCAACAAAGGACTGCCGTTCCTCATCGACACGGATCGTCCCCTGAAACACGCCGTGCACCGAATCACGTCGCAGGAGGCTCGCCCTTTTCAACAGATCGTCCTCCGCGTTGCCCCGTCGCACTACCACGGCGCGCAAACGCAGGCTGTCACCGCCGTCGGTTTTGGCGATGAGGATTCTCGCCATCAAGCGACCAATCCGCCCAAAGCCGTACAGCACCACATCAACCGGGGCATCAACGGGCTTATGCGTCGAGCCAATAAGATGATCGAGCTCCCGCGATACATACTCCTCTAGCGACAGACCCGCGCCCGCCCCTTTGTCAAAATAGGCGACTGCCAGACGCCCGATATCCAAATGACACGGACCGAGACCTAGCGAACTGACCGCATTAAGAACAGGAGTCGTCTCAAATTCCGAGAGCTCGTTGTCCTCGATTTGCCGGACCCACCGGTGGATTTTCATGATGTCCAATACCGACTGATTGACGAGAGAGCGGCCGTAGATGTAGCTCTTGACGTTGCGCTCACGGGACAACCGGCCAACCACCGGAATCATGGACTCCGCCAGCGCCTCACGCTGCTTCCAATCGGAAAAATAGTCATCGGGTCTGGGGCGTTTGCGTTCTTCAGTCACGGGGGCTCCTTGGCGTGATTTCGCAGCGATTAAGCATGGACTCCTCGCGAGACGGCGTCCGCTTCGGCGCTGGGCGGGCGGTATTATCAATTCGCGCCTCGCCGTAGGCAACCTTAAAAGCACTATTGCCATGGTTGTCGAATGCCGCGACGCCTACAATAGGTCGCAAATATCAGAACTGCGCCATGTTTAGAGATCGCTTAACAGACACCCCCTGGCCCCACAAAGCGGGTTCACGCACCGCCCTGGGACCTTTGCTCGGTTCTGCGGGCTCGGCGGTGATCGCGGAGCTGGCCACAGCTGATCAACCGTTGATCGTGCTGGCAGCAAGTTCTGCCGATGCCCTGGTCCTCGCCCGGGAGCTACCGCTCTTTCTGCCCTCTAATCTGCCGGTACTCACGCTGCCGGACTGGGAAACCTTGCCCTACGACCACTTCTCCCCCCATCAAGATATTGTGTCGCAGCGGTTGAGGACGTTCTACGAACTCCCCAACTTAACCGCAGGCATCGTCATTGTCCCCATCACCACCGCCATGCTCCGCACCCCGCCCCGCTATTTTGTCGAGGGCAACACGCTCGATTTGAGCACGGGAGAGCAGTTTAATCTCGAGCGCTTCACGAGCAGTCTGACGCTAAACGGATATCGCGCGGTCGAGACAGTGATGGAACACGGGGAGTTTGCCGTGCGCGGTGCGCTACTCGACGTCTTCCCAATGGGTAGCGCGACACCCTATCGCATTGACCTGTTTGACAACGAGGTCGAAACACTCCGCACTTTTGATCCTGAAACGCAACGGACCGTCGCGCAGGTTCCGCACATCAAGCTTATGCCGGCAAGAGAATTCCCGGTAAATTCCGACGCGATCCGTCGCTTCCAGATGGCGTGGTACGACGCATTTGATGGCGACGCTGACCTATGCCCCACATTCAGCGAAATCAGTGCCGGCCGGGTTCCAGGAGGCGCGGAGTACTATCTACCCCTGTTTTTTGAAGCGTGCGGGTCCGTGTTTGATTACCTGCCCGAGAGCGCGGCAATTACGGTATTGGGAGATCATTACTCGGCTGCACAGCGTTACTGGGCTGATATCACTGGTCGTTACGAGGAATACGGCATCGACCCCAGAAGACCCCTACTCCCGCCCAAGCGCGGATTCCTTGCGGTAGAGGAACTTTACGAAAAACTGGGTCAGCATGCCGTACTTGAACTTAAGACTACCGAAAATGCCCCCGCCCACGTTATCACCGACTTCAAGCCACCCCCGATGCTCACCGGACCCGCTGAAACTGACGGCTACCAGAATCTGTTGGGGCGATTTATCGAGGACCACCAAGGTCCCGTGCTCTTATGCGCGGAAAGTGCGGGCCGCAGAGAGATTTTGCTGGAAACCTTGGCCAAGGCTGATCTGAAACCCGAGCCCGTTGCGAACTGGAATGATTTTGTTAACCGCGAAATTCGCTTTGGGATTACCGTTGCTCCGGTCGATCGGGGGCTGTACGCGGGTGCGGGTGCACCCACTCTGGTCTGCGAATCGCAGTTATTTGGCCAGCGCGTTGCCCAGCGAAGAAGGCGCGCCACGCGCAACGAGACCGACACCGACGCCATTATCCGCGATCTCACCGAACTGCGCGTGGGCCTGCCCGTGGTTCACATCGAACACGGCGTAGGGCGCTACCTGGGTTTGCAGGTACTGAAAATAGAGGGCGACGATGCCGAGTTCCTGCTACTGGAGTACGCGGAAAACAACAAACTCTACGTGCCGGTGGGTTCGCTGCATCTCATCAGTCGCTATACCGCCGGCGACCCCGACACCGCCCCACTGCATCGCCTTGGTAGCGATCAGTGGGACAAAGCACGCAAAAAAGCACAGGAGCGGGCCGCAGATGTGGCAGCGCAGCTACTCGAGGTGTATGCGCGGCGGGAATCGCGCACGGGCCACGCCCACACCCTGGACCCACAAAAATGGGAGCGCTTCTGCGAAGCATTCCCCTTTGAGGAGACGCCTGATCAGGCCGCCGCAATACGAGCAGTTCGGGAGGACATGTGCGCGCCAAAAGTCATGGATCGCCTTGTATGCGGTGATGTGGGCTTTGGCAAAACCGAGGTCGCCATGCGGGCGGCGTTTATCGCCGCTCAAAATGGCAGGCAAACTGCCGTGCTGGTACCCACCACTTTGCTGGCCAATCAGCACCACGCCAACTTCCGCGATCGTTTCGCCGACTGGCCCTACACCGTAGAGGTGGTGTCCCGCTTCAAATCGGCCAAGGATCTGCAAGACATTATTGAACGCGTCCGCTTGGGAAAAATCGATATTCTGGTGGGCACTCATAAGCTGCTGCAAAGTGACTTCGGCTTTAAAGATCTGGGCCTTTTGATTATTGATGAGGAGCATCGCTTCGGCGTAAAACAGAAGGAGGCGATAAAAGCGCTGCGCGCGGAAGTTGACATACTGACGATGACTGCCACGCCCATTCCACGGACCCTGAATATGGCGCTGGGCGGGCTCCGCGATTTATCGATTATCGCGACGCCACCGGCACGTCGACTTTCTATCAAAACCTTTGTTCGAGAGCACAGTATTGCGCTGGTAAAGGAAGCCGTGCTGAGAGAGACCCTGCGCGGCGGACAGGTTTTCTATCTGCATAACGAAGTGAGGACGATAGAGGAAACCGCGCGCAAACTTGGGGAATTACTGCCTGATCTGTCGATTGGCGTGGCTCACGGTCAGCTGCGCGAACAAACCCTCGAGCGCGTCATGAAGGATTTCTATCACCAGCAACATCACATATTGGTGTGCTCGACCATCATTGAGACCGGGATCGATATTCCCAATGCCAATACCATCATCATCGAGCGCGCTGACCGCTTCGGCCTGGCGCAGTTACATCAGCTGCGAGGGCGCGTTGGCCGATCCCACCATCAGGCCTACGCCTACCTGCTCAGCCCGCCGCGAAGCGTTATCACTACTGACGCACAGAAAAGACTCGAAGCGATCGAGGCCGCGGGCGACCTCGGCGCGGGTTATCAGCTGGCCTCTCACGATATGGAGATACGCGGTGCCGGCGAGCTGCTGGGCGCCGAGCAATCCGGCCAAATACATCAGGTTGGATTTTCCCTCTATCTCGAAATGCTGGACAGCGCGGTGTCCGCGCTTCGTCGCGGCGAGATTCCCGACATTGATCAACCGCTCGACAGTGGAACAGAAGTCAAACTCCATGTGCCTGCGCTGATTCCCGAGTCGTACCTGCCCGATATCACAACCCGGCTGGTACTGTATAAGCGAATCGCTCAAGCCCAGAGCGGCAGCGCGCTCCGTGAGATACAGGTAGAGATGATCGATCGATTTGGCTTGCTTCCCGAACCCATCAAAAATCTGTTCACCTGCGCCCAATTGCGAGTGACCGCGCAAAAATTGGGTATCAGCGAGATCGATATAGCGGGCCAGGGTGGTAGCATCGAGTTCAAGTCATCCACCGCTGTGGAGCCCGCCGCTATTGTGAAATTGATTCAGGCAGAGCCCCTTTGCTACAGCCTCTCTGCGACTGGCAAATTGCGGGTAAAAAAGGAACTCCCCACCCTGCTTTCCAGAGCCGAATTCGTAGAAAATTTAATACACCCCTGGCTGGACGCAGCATGATGTGGCGCAACCTGATTCCGCTTCTGTTCGGCTTAACGATAGCGAGCCTCTCGGCCGCCCCTCTACCCGGGGGCTTTGACCACTCCGGCTGGTATGAATTTGAGGTAGTTGTGCTGGTCGATTCACAGGCCGACGTACTGAACAGCGAGACGTGGCCGCTGCTGCCTCGCCCCGGCTACCCCAGCCGGTGGCGGTGGCTGGTGGAGCGCGCACCCAAGCTCCCGGAACCATTACCTCATACCCACGCCCTCGTGCGTCGCAGCCTGTCTGGCCACACCATGATTTTTGAACCGCCGCCGGCACCGGCGCGGTGGCAACCCTCAGACCAGGTGCTTACCGAAGGAGACCTCGATTTAATCGACGAGTTGATCGAGCTGGGATTGGGTTCAACGCGCGCAGATCGAGCGCCATCCTTGTCGGAAGATGCCCTCGAATCCCTCGAGCAATCCGAGACACCGACGGCCGACCTGTTGCTGCCTTTTGAGGTGAATACACCAGACACTACTTCAGCCCCTTTACTGTCACTGGAGTCTCTGGTTTTGGAGGGTTCTCCCGGTCGCCTAGAGCAACAGATCAACGTTCCTTTTGCGCCACCTGAGCAACTCACCGAGCTACTTCCCATCACGGTCAGCGCAACCGCCATTCCACTGCCATCAGCCTTCGAGCAACTGCCTTTAAACGCCCTCGCTCCGGGGCTTCAGCGCTATCGCAGGGGCCACAATGACGAGGTCATTGCCGCCGCCGCGTGGCTGCAGGGACCCGGCAGCGAAAATCTGCCGATTATGCTGGAACCTGAAACCAGTAGCGGTTATCCCCGTGCACAGGGCTTTGTCCAACTGGTACCGAGCCAAAACAGTTGGCGTCTGGGGCTGAACTTTTGGGCCAACACCGACGGACAGTATTTGCCGGATATTTTTGAGATGGATCCACCGCCACCCTCACCGCCGCGCAGGACGCGGGTGCCGGCAACATCTGCCGGACAGCCGCCTACCCCGACAACCGGCAGCGAATACCCGATGCAACCGAGCAATAGCATGATGATCAATGCCGTCCCCGATGTCGGCAAGGGCCTCGAAGGATCAGCAAACCAAAGCGGAGAAGCAAACGGCCCACCCGGCCAAAGCGACCTCGAACATGGTGTCGAGGGGGATTACACGCCGCCCCGTCCGCCCGAGTGGCCCTGGCGGCATGTTATCCACGTGGCGGACACCGTGCCATTGACGGAGAACCGGTTACGCTACTACGACCACCCCGTCATAAAGGTGTTGGCTATTTGGCGTGAACTGAGCTGGTATGAATTATATGTGCGTGGCGTCGCGCGCAGAGACGCCGAGCGGGCTGCCATCGACGACTAGGCTGCACGCGTCACCGACTGACCGCACACGACGTTCACTCCTCCGCGCCTGCCCGTGGTTCCATCGGGTCCAGCAACACAGTGCGGGTAGGAAAGGCAATTTCGGCACCCAGCCGGTCGATGATTTCCAAAATATTGAGCAAGATCTCCTGCTTCACACCGTGGTAGGTCACCCAGTCCGTCGTTTTGGTAAAGGTATACACGAAGAAATCCAGCGAGGACGCCCCAAAAGAGACAAAATTAACGATCAGCGTCCGGGTCGGGTCGATCGCCTCATGCCCGCGCAGCATCGCCTCTACCTCGGCAACAATCGTGGCCATTACCGCCGCATCGCTATAGCGAACACCGATGGTCTCGTAGATCCGGCGGTTCCGCATCCGCGACGGATTCTCGATGGCGACTGTCGAAAAAACCGAGTTGGGGACATACAGGGGCCGTTGGTCGAAGGTTCTGATCCGGGTTACCCGCCACCCCACATCCTCCACGGTACCCTCGATTTCACGATCGGGTGACCTGATCCAATCGCCAACCGCAAAAGGGCGATCGAGAAAAATACTGAGGCCGCCCAGGAAGTTGGCGAGTAAATCCCGGGCGGCAAAGCCTACTGCGATACCACCCACGCCGCCAAAAGCCAGCAAGCCCGATACAGATACCCCCAATGATTGCAGGATCATGATCCCCGCGATCACCCACAGCACAATGCGACTCAGACGCGCCACTGCGCTGATTGTCGCGCGCTCGCCTGACTCCAGCGCCCCGCGGTGCTCCCCCAGCAGCTCTTCCTCAACACCTCGACTGAGACGATGACAGAGCCATCCCACCAGCAGGAGGATTGCCGTATCGGAGAACGTCATCAGAGCTTCTCGAATGCCGTCGAGCGCACTGAACAGCGACAGGGACAAGAGCCCGAGAACAACCCACATGACCCACTGAATCGGCGGAAAAATGGCATAGAGAATCACATCGTCCCAGCGGGTATCTGTGCGATCGGCAGCCACCGTCAGGGCCTTGACGATCCGATAGATGCCGTAGTGGCCGACTACCCCCCCCAGCAGCAAAGCCACAAACACCGTCGTATCCGTGGGCACGTGCAAAAACGCGGCAACAGGCTCCAGAAGATCTCTTAAAAACACCATCAGTGACACCGCTCCATCAATCCGGCACCTATCCTAACCCAGCTACCACCGGGCGGCACGCCAGGGTGCTGTACAAAAACACAGACTGTATATATTATCAGCGATGGAATGGAGTCGACACCATGAAGCTAACCGCCAGACAACAGCAGGTTCTCGAGGTTATACGACAATACGTCGCCGACACGGGATACCCACCGACCCGGGCAGATATCGCCCGCGAATTGGGTTTCAAATCGGCCAATGCGGCGGAGGAGCACCTCCGTGCGCTCGCGAGGAAAGGTGCGATCGAAATGATCGCCGGCGCCTCTCGCGGCATCCGTCTGACTGAAAGTGCCGGACTGCCGATTATCGGACGCGTCGCGGCGGGTTCCCCGGTGTTGGCAACTGAACACATAGAGGACTACTGCGACCTGCCGCCCGGATTTTTCACTCCCGCCGCTGATTATCTGCTCAGGGTGACCGGGGACAGCATGCGGGATGTTGGTATCTTCGACGGCGATCTTCTCGCTGTCCACAACACACAGACCGCGAGCGACGGCCAGATTGTCGTTGCCCGCATCGAGGATGAAGTGACGGTTAAGCGACTCAAGCGGTCGGGGCAGCATACCCTGAAGTTACTCCCGGAAAACCCTGACTATGAACCGATCGTCGTCGATCTGCGTCGGACCGAGTTTGCTATTGAGGGTGTCAGCGTAGGGGTGATTCGCCAGCGCCTGTGACACGTGAGCGGCTTCGTAGCCATGACGCAAGCGCCATAGTCAGAGCACACACAAACCCGAAAGGTGCTGCGCTCGCCAACACCCCCCTTCGAAGGCGCGCGATCTACAAGAATGCTGCCTCCAAGCGCACCACCCCAAAATCTAAAATAAAAGCGCTACCTTTGTCGGGTGAATGCTTGAGGGAAAATTTTCTTTGGCGGGAGCGCTACCTGAAGCTTTCCTTTGCAGCTCCCGGGGACGCGACGGAGCGAATCGCCCCGCTGTAACGAAACGCTAGCGCTAAGTCAGTGCAGCGTTCGTCTCTCTGACATATCAGCAGCGTCAACTTCAAGGTTGCTCACCTCGGACAACCGCGCCGCCGCCTCTATGCCAGCCTGAATCATGACTCGGGCGATTTCCAGATTATTTCCCATGAGATAAGCATTTGCCTCATCGGAAAACTGGATACTGACCAGGGGTTCTGACTCGTCTTCGACGCGCTGCAGCACCACCTCTCCGTCACCTAAATCCACAATTTCAAGCAAGGATGTAGACACTCAATGTCCTCTCTTCTGATGGATCGCTCCGCACAACCACCGAGCGATTCCCCACGGTAACACTCTGGAAGCGCATCTGCCACTCATGCATCCGCCCGGGTGGGAACCGTCAGTCTAGGATTCATCAATGGCGTCAGCAATGAGCGCAGCAAGACCCTCCAACTCATGTAGCCAGACCTCGAAGTGCCGAAATTCGATCCCACCCACATCGGACGCCAACTGCCCGGGCCGGCTTGAAAGCGACGCCCGAGTCAGGGGTTGCTTGAGCGCGGCCACCCAACCGTCTCGCTCGAGGGCAGCGCAAGCATCGACCTCCACAGGCCGCACCAGACCCGCGGGCAACGGCGGCAGATCGTTGACTGAGTGCGGTGGCTGTTCCGGCACCTGCGTTAACCGGCAGGCGGCAAGCAGCAGCCAACCGTAGGCGTCCAGCAACTGCTTTCTTACCGCTGGGGCAAAAGCGAGCGCCACCTGCCCCGCTGGCTCTGACCGTTGATCAATCGCTGCGCGCCAACCGGCGAGCAAAATCCGACCGTGGTAAATGCTCTGATTGGCAAACGCGAATGGGTGACTCAATCGACAGTCTCTGGACTGCCCACATCGGCCGCAGCGCGTGTCGGTGCGCCCGCTTTTGCCTTGGCCTTGGTTTTGGCTTTAGCCTTTTTCTTGGCCTTGGGTTTTTTGGCGGTGCCATCCTCCACCCACCGGCCATCTGCGAACAGCGCTCGCCAACCAGTGGGCTTGCCGTCCCGCTCGGACATAACATATTGCTCTTTGGTTTTGCGGCTATACCGTATTTGTGACCGGTTGCCCGCGTCATCAGCCAGCGGCGCATCAAACAAATAGTGATACTTGGGATCAATCTCACCCTGGTGTGGCAGAAGCTCATCAACGAACGGCGGGCGCGTTTCGCGGTGCTTGGGAAACTGGCTGGCCGCCAGAAAAATACCGGATGCCCCATCGCGCAGCACGTAGTGGTCGTCTACCTTTGCGCACGCCAGTTCCGGCATGTGAACCGGATCCATTTTTGGCGGCGCCACCTCACCGTTGCGCAGCAATTTTCGAGTGTTGGTGCAATTGGATTCACTGCAGCCAAAATACTTACCAAAGCGTCCAGTGCGTAGCTGCATATCGGCGCCACACTTATCGCACTCAATGACAGGGCCGTCGTAACCTTTAATTCGATACTGACCCTGCTCCACCTCGTAACCCGAACAGTCGGGATTGTTGCCACAGACATGCAGTTTGCGGGCCTCATCGATCAAATAACTGTCCATAGCAGTGTGGCAAAGACCACAGCGGTGCTTGCTTAACAACAGACGCGATTCGGCCTCATCGTCCGCGTCAATGCTAATGGCCTCATCACCGGGGATGAGGTTTACCGTTTCTTTACAGCGCTCTTTAGGGGGCAGGTTATAACCCGAGCAGCCGAGAAACACACCGGTACTGGCCGTTCTGATCTGCATGGGTCTGCCGCAGGCATCACAGGGGATGCCTGTCGGGGTCGGGTCATTGGGTTGCATACCATCCGGCCCTTGATCAGCTGCCAGCGCCAATTTGCCGCTAAAGTCGGTATAGAACTGATTCAGCAAATCGGTCCAGGAGAGAGCGCCCTGAGCCACGGCATCCAGTCGCTCTTCCATCAACGCGGTAAAACGGTAGTCAAGCAAATCGCTAAAGCAGTCCTGAAGTCGCTCGGTGACAATATCGCCCATTTTTTCGGCATAGAAACGGCGATTCTCAAGGCGAACGTAACCGCGATCCTGGATGGTAGAGATAATGGCTGCGTAAGTGGAGGGCCGTCCGATACCCCGCTTCTCCATTTCTCTCACCAGGCTCGCCTCGCCGTAGCGCGCCGGTGGCTTGGTAAAGTGCTGTTTGGGCTCAAACTCGGCCACCTGAAGCGCGTCACCCACGGCCAGCGGCGGCAGTACTGCCTCATCTCCCTTCTTCGCCGCCGGCGCCTGTACACGGGTAAAACCGTCAAACTCAACAATCCTGCCCTTGGCGGTCAACCGGCAATCCGCCGCAGAGACCACCAAAGTCGTCGAGAGATAGCGCGCAGGCGTCATCTGGCAGGCGACAAACTGTCTCCAGATCAAGTCGTAAAGCCGCTCGGCATCGGGCTCCATACCTGTCAACTGATGGCTCCGCAGCGTCACATCTGATGGCCTGATGGCCTCGTGCGCTTCCTGGGCGCCTTCTCTAGAGCCATATCGATTGGGCGCATCGGGTAAATACTCAGCGGCAAACTCGCCTTTGATCCAATTGCGACAGGCCGCCATCGCCTCGTCACTCAGGTTTGTGGAATCCGTTCGCATGTAAGTGATAAAGCCCGCCTCGTAAAGCCGCTGCGCTAGTGTCATTGTCTTTTTGACACTAAAGCCCATGCGAGTGCTGGCGGCCTGCTGCAAGGTTGACGTAATAAAGGGTGCGGAAGGCTTGGAGCTGGTCTTTCGGGACTCCAGATCTGTCACCTGAAAAGCGGCATCTGCCATAGCCGTCACAGCAGATTCCGCTTCTGCCTGGTTTTTGGGCTCAAATTTTGCCCCGTTACGGTGTGTGACCATGAATCGCACGGGCGCAAGATCGCCCGACTGCAGCAGCGCATGGACTTCCCAATACTCCTCGGGAACGAAGGCACGGATCTCACGTTCGCGCTCGACGATAAGCCGCACCGCAACAGATTGTACGCGCCCGGCCGACAAGCCTCTGGCCACCTTGGCCCATAAAAGCGGGCTGACCTCGAACCCTACGACCCGGTCCAAAAAGCGACGCGCCTGCTGCGCCTCAACCCGTGCCGTATCCAACTCTCCGGGGCGGTTGAAAGCCTCCTTGATGGCTTTTTGGGTGATTTCATTGAACACCACGCGATGATACCGGCTGGTATCTCCACCAATCGCTTCCCGCAGGTGCCAGGCGATGGCCTCGCCCTCTCTATCCAAATCGGTCGCGAGATATATGGCATCACTGTCCTTGGCAAGCCGTTTCAACTCGCTGACCACTTTCTCCTTGCCGGGCAAAATCTCGTAGCGCGCCCGCCAACCGTTATCAGGATCGATGCCCATGCGCTTTACCAGCTGTTCGCGCTTTTTGCGCGCCTGATAGCGGGCCTTCTCGTCAGGTGCCATTTTGCGGGTGAGGGCCGCCTGGGCAGCGCGCTCCTTGGGGTCGGCCGGAGTGGCGCTACCGGATGTCGGTAAGTCGCGGATGTGCCCGACACTGGACTTTACGATGAAGTCCTTACCGAGATACTTGTTAATCGTCTTGGCCTTGGCCGGCGATTCCACTATTACCAGTGCTTTACCCATAAATCCTATTTGCCTGCTCTGCTGCACCGGGTCCAGAGTCAACCCGCGCGTCGGAAGGTGGGCATCTATAAGGGCGATTTCCCTCGGGGTCAAGTGCGTCGGTAATTTTGGTCCACACCAGACCCGGCGGACTGGATTCCTATATTAGCTAATTAAATCAATGGCTTGATGTAGCCTCGAGAGATCATCAGGGCCGCCCCGCTCGTCCCAGAAAATACTGACATTACGCTCTGATAACTCAGCCACTAGCGCCCCCTGCGGTAATCGGGTAACCCAATCGGGTGGCGTCAGGTCGTCAAAAATCGACTGCCATACACCGTCGAGTCGGACGTAACAGCATCGTCGGCCGGTCGCCTGAAGCGACTTGGGCAACATACGCTCGTAGCACACCAGTTCAGAATCGGGAACAAATCTGAATCGCGGCGGAATGTCGGGGGGAGGCCTGATCGAGACCCGCAATCCGTGCTGCCGCGCCTGATCGCGGATCGCGGCTTTTTGCCGCTGAACCTTACTCGGCATCGCAGACATCAGCGGCGCGATGACCACGGCGAGACCCAACAGAATGAGCAAATAAACCACGCGATTACCCCGGCGAGACAAGCCCGATGTTTTGCACTACATTATTTACGTACGTGATGACAAAAAAGGGGAGAGTATGCCCTACCAAAACATCCTCGTGGCAGTCGATTTGGGCGCCACCACCGAGCGCGTTGCCGGACGCGCATCTGTCCTCGCGCAGCAGAACGGGGCAACGCTTCACGTGCTGCACGTTATCGAGCCGCTTGCCATCACCTATGGAGGAGACATCCCCATGGATTTTTCGGCTATTCAGGAAGAAATTCAGGGGCAGGCGAAAGAACAGCTGGATCGCCTTTGCGATTCACTGGAAGTACCCGCGTCCCGTCGTTACCTGGCGACGGGGCGACCGGAGGCCGAGATCCCCGCGCAAGCCAAAGCGGTCGACTGCGATCTGATTGTTGTGGGTACACACGCGCGCTGGGGGCTTGCCCTGCTATTGGGGTCCACCACCGACGGCGTGATGCACAGCGCAGAATGCGACGTGCTCGCAGTCAAGGTCGATGCCGGCGACTAGGCAATGGCCTAATCCGGGATCAGGAATCAGCCAAAAACGCAGTCAGCTGCGCCGTATCGAAAGGCCAGCCCAGCTCTCTGCCATTACCATCTTTCACCACGGGAATGCGCACACCGTAGCGCTCGAGCAACGCCAGATCCTCTGCGATATCGACCCCCACGTAAGTGCATTGCGCTGCGTCAAGTATGGCCTCAGCATGTTCACAAAGATGACACCCGAGGGTGGTGTAAAGTGTTAATGGTTTCACTACACGTTCCTTATGCCGGCAATGACTGACACCATAACCCCCCGATGGATACCCCATGAAGGCATTACCCTCTATGGACGCAAACCGGCACTGGAGGCACTACTGGATCCGGCACTGACCATTCATTGTCTGCATCTTGCCACCAGTAACCGTCCCTCGGAAATCATCTCGCAAATCACTGCGCTGGCAAAAAAGCGCCAGATCGAAGTGCGGCTTCACGACCGACTTTCCCTCTCCAGAATATCTAAAAATAGCAAACAAGATCAGGGGGTTGCTTTAGATATTAAATGCAAAAGCTTCTGTTCTATCAACGATTTTGTGGCGGGCGCCGACGCCGGCGTAACGGTATTGGCGCTCGACGGCATCACCAACCCGCAGAATGTGGGCATGATCATTCGATCCGCCGTCGCTGCGGGAGTCAGCGGACTGCTCTACCCCGCCAAAGGGATCGCGGCGCTTGGCCCCCTTGTCATCAAGGCGTCCGTCGGAACGATATTTCGCGCTCCCCTCATTCACTGTGACGAGTTGGACACTGGGCTGGCGACGCTTAAACAGGCGGGCTTCAACATCTCCATTTTGGATGCCAGCGCCGCCCTGTCGCTGTTTGACTACCGGCCCGCTTCCCGCTCGGTATTCGTGCTCGGCAGCGAGAGCCAGGGCATCAGCCCCGATACCCGCAAGCTCGCGGATAACAGCGTGAGCATTCCGATGGAAAACGGTGTGGAATCACTCAATGTGGCCGTTGCCGCGGCGCTGGTTGCGTTTCATCTCGCCGCATTGCGATGATGAGGCAGATCATTGCCCTCCCGGGGCGGCAGCATCGCCATTGGTGACCGCCAACCAGGCCTGCTGAATAACATAAGCCCTGATGGCATCGGTATCCTCTTTGCTCAGATGCCCGGCAAAGGAGACCATGCCCTGCTTTTCCAGCGCTCCTTCACGCACCACTTGATCCCAGGCCTGCTCGTTGGCCGAAATCGCAGACCAACGTAAGTCGGGAATGACACCCCCGCTCACGGCAAATGCCCCGTGACAAAAATGACAATTCTCCGCAAAGCGCTGCATGCCTAACTGATGCTCATCGGGCTCGCCAAACATGGCTGACTTTGGCGTCGCCGCAACAGTTTCAGCCAGCGGCGCGGGCATGGGTTCCGCACCCCCCAGCTTGAAAGTAATGACGCGCGCGGGCTCTTTGGCTTTGGCTTCGCCATAGGTAAACCCCGCAATCAGGTTCGATACGCTACCCCAACCCGACAATACGCTGAGGTACTGCTCGCCGTCGATTTCGTAGGTCATGGGTGCAGCTGCGGCATTACCCACCAGCGTGTGGGACCACAGTCGCTCGCCGGTTCCGGCGTCATAGGCGACAAACTCGCCAAACTTGTTCCCCTGAAATACCAGTCCGGCCGTCGTGCTAAGAACACCACCGTTAAGTGGCAACGGAAAAGGTACGGCCCACCTCGGCTCTGCCTTGACAGGGTCCCATGCGAGCAACGTGCCGCCGTCTAGCCCCGATACGGCATCCAGCGTGCCTGCGGGATACTCAACCGGCCACCCGGCGGCGGCGTCGTAACCGATGTTCCAGAAGGACTTGCTGTCCGTCACATTCCGCGTCTTGTCGTAAAAGAAAGGAATCTCATTTACCGGTATGTAAACCAAGCCTGTATCTGGATTAAATGCCATTGGGTGCCAGTTATGCGCCCCGGTCGGCCCCGGCACGACAGCGTAGAGCGCAAGGTCTACCGCCTCCTCCACCAGAACCGGGCGGCCATTCTCATCAAACTCTCCAGTGGTCCAGTTCTGATTCGTGAAAGGCGTTGCCGAGATCAGCTCCCCGTCTGCAGCGTCCAGCACATAAAAAAAGCCATTTTTCGGCGCCTGCATCACCACGCGTCGAGAAGCGCCATCGTCTCCGAGCGGCAGGTCTGCGAGCATAATCTGTTGCGTGGCGGTGTAATCCCAGCGATCCCGCGGTGTGGTTTGGTAGTGCCAGCGATAAGTACCTGTGTCGGCGTCCACAGCGAGGATAGAGGACAGGAACAGATTGTCTCCGTCACTGTTGGGGTCGCGAATATCTGGATTCCACGGAGAGCCGTTACCGACCCCGATAATGACCTGATCATTGACGGTATCGTAAACAATCGAATCCCACGCTGTGCCGCCACCGCCATCGGTCACCCACGCGCCGTCATCACCCCAGGTATCGTTGGCCAACTCGGCCAGTATGTCATCTGACGCCGCCCCGTCCGGTTCTTTATCGGGGTTCGGCACCGTATAGAAACGCCATGCCAGCTCTCCCGTCGCGACGTCGTAGGCGCTCACATAACCCCGCACACCCAACTCCGCTCCGGCATTACCGATGATCACTTTATTTTTGAAAACACGCGGAGCCCCTGTAATGGTATAGGGCTTGGTCTGATCGACCGTCACCTCACTCCAAAGGACCTTTCCCGTCGCCGCATCCAGCGCCTCCAGCCGGCCATCAAATACCCCGATAAATACCTTGCCATCGTGCACCGCCACACCACGATTCACGACGTCGCAGCAACCTTTGGCAGCATCTTTACCCGACACTTGAGGGTCGTATACCCAAATTTCATCGCCGGTTTTCGCGTTGATGGCATACACCACTGACCACGCGCTGGAGACATACATGACGCCGTCTACCACGATCGGCGTCGCCTCTGCGCCTCGCGGCTTCGCCATTTCGTAGATCCAGCCCACGCCCAGCTCGGGCAAGGTATCGCGATTAATCTGGCCCAGGGCCGAATGACGCTGCTCGTCGTAGCTGCCGCCGTAAGTCAGCCACATTTCGGGCTCCTGCGCTGCATTCTCTATGCGGGCGGTATCGACCTGCGCGGCCGTTGGGGCAGTGTTCTCAACACTGCCATTATCTGACTTTGATCCACAGGCAGTGATTGCCAAAAGGACACAGAGCACGGTGCCTGAACGGACAAAATGATTCATGAACCCCCCCTCTTCTTATTAATCGCGACTCGTTTAAGTGTAGCGGAACGACGGCCGGAAACGTCCAAAAATAATGCTGGTGCGCCCGGACTGTTTGCACACCTTACTTAGACAGAAATGACATCCCGTCTTCCAATCCCCGCAGTGTCAGCGGGTACATTTTTCCTTCCATCAGCTGACGGGTAATGGCAATTGACTGGGTGTACTCCCACTCATCTTCGGGCACGGGATTAATCCAAATGCACTTCTCGTAGGTCTCGCGCAGCCTACGCATCCAGAGCTCACCCGACTCCTCGTTCCAATGCTCTACCGAACCGCCGGGCTGCATAATTTCGTAAGGGCTCATTGAGGCATCCCCCACAAAAACGACCTTGTAGTCGTGGGCGTATTTGTGCATCAGATCAAGCGTGGCAGTACGCTCATTAAAGCGACGCACGTTGTTCTTCCAAACGCTCTCGTAAATAAAATTATGGAAGTAGAAATACTCAAGATGCTTAAACTCGGTGCGCGCCGCCGAAAAAAGCTCCTGACACACTTTGACATGAGGGTCCATGGATCCCCCAACATCGAGAAATAGGAGCACCTTCACCGCATTGTGCCGCTCGGGAACCATTTTGATGTCGAGTAAACCTGCGTTACGCGCGGTCGATTTTATGGTGTCGTCCAGATCGAGCTCCTCGGTGGCGCCCGTTCTGGCAAATTTTCTGAGTCTTCGCATCGCAATTTTAATATTGCGCGTGCCCAATTCGACACTGTCATCGAGATTCTTAAAGTCGCGTCGGTCCCATACTTTTACAGCGCGCTTGTTTTTACTCTCGCCGCCGACACGAATACCCTCCGGATGGTAACCATCGTTGCCAAAGGGCGAGGTGCCCTCCGTGCCAATCCACTTATTACCACCGGAGTGCCGCTTTTTTTGCTCTTCGAGTCGCTGCTTGAATTGCTCAATTAATTCCTCCAGCCCCCCGAGGCTCTCGATTTTTGCCTTGTCTTCTTCCGACAACTGCTTCAGAAATTCCGAGCGCAGCCAATCATCAGGAATCATCGCCTCGATCACATCATCGAGCGCTTCTAACTCCTGAAAATGCAGACCGAAGGCACGATCGAACCGGTCGTAATACTTCTCGTCTTTTACCAGGACCGCGCGTGACAACGCATAAAAGTCATCGATGTCGGCAAACGCCAACCTCTGCTCCATTGCTTCAAGCAAATCGAGTAACTCACGCGGCGTGACGGGGACGCCCGAGTCCTTCAGCACATGAAAAAAGTTGATCAGCAAGACTCAGCGGGCCTCGCGTCGATGCATAAAGGCCAGTCGCTCCAGCAACTGCACGTCCTGCTCGTTTTTGAGAAGCGCCCCGTAAAGCGGAGGAATGGCCTTGCTCTGATCGCGGTTCTTCAACACTTCATCAGGGATGTCATCGGCCATAAGCAGCTTGAGCCAATCGATCAATTCAGAGGTGGAGGGCTTCTTCTTCAGCCCGGGAATTTCACGCAGCTCAAAAAAGACCTCCAACGCCTCCTGTACGAGACTGGACTGAATATTGGGGTAATGCACGTCGATAATGTCTTTCATCGTTTCCTTGTTGGGAAAGTTGATGAAGTGAAAGAAACACCTGCGCAAAAACGCATCCGGCAATTCCTTTTCGTTGTTGGAGGTAATAATAATGATGGGGCGATGCTTGGCCTTGACCGTTTCGCCCGTCTCGTAAACGAAGAACTCCATACGATCCAGTTCTACCAACAGGTCGTTGGGGAACTCGATGTCGGCCTTATCGACTTCGTCGATCAACAGTACAACCTGCTCTTCAGCCGTGAAGGCCTCCCACAGCTTGCCTTTTTTAATGTACTGGCTGACGTCTTCGACCTTGCCATCTCCCAATTGGGAATCGCGCAACCGTGATACCGCGTCGTACTCGTACAGACCCTGTTGGGCCTTGGTAGTAGATTTAATGTGCCACTGAATCAATTTCTTGCCCAAGCCCGCCGCCACCTCCTCGGCAAGCATGGTTTTACCCGTACCCGGCTCACCTTTTATCAGGAGCGGTCTCTGTAGCGCGACAGACGCATTCACCGCCATCCGCAGGTCATCTGTCGCAACGTAGCGCTCTGTTCCTTCAAACTTCATAAACAGGTTCTCTCATATCAGTATTTCGCGGGTCGGCAGACTAACCGATGTGCAATGGACAAGCCACTCAAGCAGAAGCCGGCAAGCCCCGTCGACGCCACCACAGACTCACTATCACGCCGGCAATGGCACCCGCAACGAGCCAAACACCGGGCCAGGCTGCCGAAGCCACACCTTCGCCAAATAACAAATTGAAGATCACGATAATAAGCGCGGGGGCTAACGTCTCAACGCCCTCTCCCGGAAACGCCGGCGCCAGCAACAGACCCGCTACACAGCCCAATAGCGCAGCAACGCCGCGACCAGGATTGACCGAAAACCACAGCTGCTTGAGCAACCAAACGCCGCCAATTGCCGCTCCCCAGTATAGAAACAGGGCGATCAAATAAGACTGTGTTGTCAGCATGTGCTTTGCTCCCTTTAGCGGCGACCCACCTGCGAGTCAGGCGGCAGCTGCATAAAATAACCGCGCGACCGAATGGATTCCATTACCACGGTCGCAGATTGAGCCGCCAAAGGCTGCTCGGCTGTCAGCGTTAACGAGAGCACTTTTTCGGGATCTCTGAACAAGGCAGCCAGACTGTCAGGCCACTGATCGGGCTGCAGATCTCTCGGCACATACAGAAAGGTGTATGGGCGACGCGCGGTCTTGTATACATCCACCTCGAGCGCACTCAAGCCGGCGGCATCGCTCACAACGCCGACTCCACAAGCCAATGCTTTAGGGGTTCCACGACTAGCTGGCCGCGCCAACCTGACCAGGCCGCTGGACTCGCCATGGACGCATCAGACTGCTGGCGGATCAAATGCTCCAGATCCGCTTTCGGCATCAGGGTTTCGGCGGCAATGTCAAACTCGGCTGCAATCTGACCCAAACGCGCTGAGAGCGCTCCGAGAACCTGGCGCTGCGCACCGGATAGGGGCGCTGGTCCGACTTCATTGCATAGCGATAGCGCATCGCCATCGAGAGCGGTACTGATCGCTGCGACCAGATCTTCACCCGCTCGACGCACCAATCCACCCGGCATATCCGCTATCTGTGCCAACTCACCCACAGAGCGCGGCACCGACCTAGCGATTGCGTTTACGATCTTGTCGGCCAAAATCCAGCTTCGCGGTCGATCTCGCGCGCGCGCCTCAGCCTCCCGCCAGGTAACTGTTGCAACTAACGCACACTGCTGGGCCTCGGACAGTTTGTAGGCAGACTTGAACTTGGTGATTGGGGGCTTACCCCCGGGGGTCATGCGGGCGCTGTCTTCCAAAATCCACTGTGCCCTGCCCTGACTCACCGCCCGCTCGTACAATTGATTGCCGATGGGGTAGAGATAGGTCACATCCTGAGCCGCGTAAGCCGCCTGACTGTCTGACAGCGGCCGCTGCAACCAATCCGACTGGGTCTCGTCCTTCGGCAACTCAATGTCAAAAAAATCGGTCACCAGGGCCCGGTAACTCATGCCCGAACCCATACCCAAAAGCGCCGCGGCGCGCTGCGTGTCGAATAGCGGTGAGGGCAACACCCCCAACCAATGGGCGAAAACCTCCAGATCTTCACTGGCGCTGTGGATGAGCTTGGTCTGCGTCGAATTACTCAGCAGCTCACGGAGGGGGTCAGCCTGACCCACCTGCAGGGGGTCAACCAAATAGGCCTTATCTCCCCAGCACAGTTGCACCAACGCGACGATCGGAAAAAACGTGTCGCGACGCCTGAACTCGGTATCAACGGCCACCGAGGCTGCACCCCGATGCTCGGCAATCAGTGCCTCCAGTTCAGCGGCACTCGTTATCCACTCCCAACTCACTCGCCGACTACCGTGCGACCCGTCAAAGCATGTGCCAAGGTGCTGGAATCGGTATATTCCAGCTCTCCCCCCAAGGGCACACCGTGTGCAATACGAGTCACTTTCACTTTGGCGTCTTTCGCTTTCTGACTGATGAAATAGGCTGTTGCCTCACCTTCGACGGTGGGATTCGTCGCCAAAATCACTTCTTCTATGCCTCCCTCGACAAAGCGGTCGCAGAGGGTATCGAGACCCAGCTGTTCCGGACCAATCCCGTCTATGGGAGAGAGGTGGCCCATCAGCACGAAGTAATGGCCTCTGAAGCCCCCGCTTTGTTCAATGGCCATCACGTCTGCCGGCGCCTCTACCACACACAACGTTGCGGCGTCGCGCCTTGGATCCGCGCAAATCTCGCAGACATCGAGCTCGGTAAAATTTCGGCACCGATCGCAATTTTTCACCTTTGCCAAGGCCATCTCGATCGCCTCCGCGATTTGTTGCGCGCCATCGCGATCACGCTCTAGCAAGTGCAGAGTCATTCGCTGGGCCGACTTGGGGCCAACACCGGGTAAATGACGCAAGCTGTCGATCAGCGCGGCAATAGATGGGCTCAGTTTCATCGTGCTCGATACTCCAACACTCTCCACCCGGGCGCGATAACCAATCTGTTCATGCCTCGGAAGCCTGTTCCGGGTCCGGGTCTATTTCCTGATGATCAACATCAACTGCCGTGGGTCGAATGCTACCGGGGATAATCTCCCCATCAAACGCGCGCATCAGGGTGTGTAGCGCGTCATCTCTGGCAATTGCTTGCTCGGCAGCAGCGAGCCGAGCCGCAGCAATTGCTGCTCGTCGATTCGCAGGGGTAAGCCCGTGATGATCGTTAACAACGATCGTTGCCGCAATCTCACTGTCCACTTGTTGCCGCAATGCTTGCGTCAACTGCGCCTCGTGACGATCGTTGAGCAGCGCAGCATCAGACCGGGCGATCGCGAAACTCAGGGCGTTACCGGCACGCTCGCTCAGCTCCAGATGCAGCGCAATGTTATGCAAGATGCCGCCGAAGCGAAGCTGCTCAAACAGGTCTGGCCAACACTCCGTGGTGAATTCTGACAAAGTGGGCACAGAGCGGGGGGCAATGTCATTCTCCCCTCCCTCATTGGCACCGCTTGCGGCCGGCCCATCCTTGGACACAAGGTGCAGCTCCGGTCTGCGCGACGGGCCACGTCCGGCCTCGTTATGCGCTTCGCCCTCGACGTCCGACGGAGTGTCACCCTTACCGGGCGGAAAGGCCGATACCTTTGCTCGTGTTTCGGATCGCTGCGCCGCCTGCAGTGTCGCCTGACCAGCGGCCTGTTCGCCCCGGGATTCCACCGGCGCCGCCGGTGGCTCAGGCTTTTTTGCCGGGGGCACTCCCACCGCATTGTCGCCGTGGATAATCGCTGCAGGCCGGAACGCAATCATTCGAAGGAGAATCATTTCCAGACCCGCTCTGGCCGAGGAAGCCAGATGCACATCGCGGCGTCCAGACACTGCCATTTGCCAAAACAGCTGGGTGTCATCGATAGTCGCTCTCGCCGCCAGTTCGACAATGCGCGCCTGATCGGGCCAGCTGGTATCGGCCGCCCCAGGTACCATTTGCGCGACCGTCATTTGGTGGAGAATGCTGCTCAGCTCATCCAGCGTTGAGACATAGTCCGGCGCATGCTCTGCGATTTTGGCGACCAACTGCAGCACGGCGGCAGGATCTTCATCCAAAATAGCGGAGACCAAGTCCAATACCCGTCCACGGTCAACGGTACCCAACATCTCGGCGACCTCGACGCCCTGCAGACGGCCCTCTCCATAAGCAATGGCTTGATCGGTCAAACTCAAGGCATCTCGCATTGAGCCCTCAGCCGCCCGCGCAATCAAAGCCAGGGCTTCCGGTTCAGCCGTAATCGCCTCCTCGGCGAGAATGTGCTCCAGATGAGACACTATCTGCTCGGGCTGCATATTCTTTAAGTTGAACTGTAAACATCTCGATAACACAGTCGCCGGCAGTTTTTGCGGGTCCGTTGTTGCGAGCAAGAACATGGCGTGGGGCGGCGGCTCCTCCAAGGTCTTGAGCAATGCGTTAAAGCTGTGATTAGACAGCATGTGCACTTCGTCGATGAGGTAAATCTTGTAGCGCGAGCGACTCGGCGTGTACTGCACATTTTCCAGTAGCTCGCGCGTGTCCTCCACCTTGGTTTTGGAGGCCGCATCGACCTCGATCAGGTCTACCGAGCGGCCTTCGGCGATCTCTGCGCAAGCGCCACATTCACCACAGGGCGTGACAGTGATGCCGGTGTCACAGTTAAGGCACTTTGCCAGAATGCGCGCGACGGTGGTTTTGCCCACGCCGCGGGTACCTGTAAAGAGGTAAGCATGATGCAGGCGACCTGACTCGAGAGCATTGACCAGCGCCTGCAAGACATGCTGCTGGCCCACCATCTCAGCAAACGTACCGGGGCGCCATTTTCGGGCCAGGACCTGATAAGACATGCTCGACCATCCGTGAATAGGGAGGCGACTCGGACAGCCACACCCCGGCACCCGAATCAGTAACTACCGTTGCTCCCTTCCGGGCCTGGCGGGGTTCATCACTTATCGCTGCGGGGGGACCATCCGAGTCACCACAAAGCCCGCAACATCGCGGGTCGGCTAGTGTCGCGAAAAGCCCATGACGGTGCAAGTTAGGCGAGGCAATCCCGTTGCGGAATCCAATGTAAATTGTATTTACATTGAATGTAAATCCGAATAACATTGTTCGACGTAGAACCCCCCTCTAACCGTATCGAGGCCATCACTTGAAACCGGAACTGCAACGATCTCTGGGCGTCGTAGCACTGGCTGTGGCCATCACTTTGGCTGCAACCAGTCTGATCGAAGCCAACAAGGTGACCACCACTTCCGAGTCCCGTGCACCAATGCCTGTAGCCGCCACGCTCTTTTCATTGCAGTCCGGCTTCCAACGTGAAGCCAATTATCTGGGCATTATCAAAGCGGGCTCAGACAGTGATATAGGGTTCGAGGTCGCGGGCGTCTTAACCGCGTTGCCCGCCACGGAGGGAAAACGCGTTACACCGGGAGAGGTACTTGCCCAACTCGGCACGGATCGCCGCCAAGCGCGCCTGGATGCGGCCAGTGCCGCCTACGAGCGAGTTGTCGCTGAGCGATCGCTGGCTGACAGCAGAGAGCGCCGATTCGCCAGTCTTTTGACTGATGGCTCTGTCTCGCAGCAAGATTACGACGACACCCGTTTCGCAGCGCAAGCGCTCGCCGCTGCCGAGACCAGCGCCGCGGCTGAGCGAGAATCAGCCGAGTTAGAGCTGGTTAAAAGCACGTTAGTAGCACCCTACGGTGCCGTTGTTGCCGAACGCCTGGTTCAGATTGGCACCGTGGTCGCGCCAGGCACCCCGGTCTTGAGGCTTGTTACCAGCACGGGCCGGGAGGCCCACATCGGGGTCCCGGTTGAAGTAGCGCGACGCCTTGTATCCGGTGCGACCCACACGCTCGCCCTCGCCGACACGTTGATAGAAGGCCGGCTCAGATCGATTCGCGACGACGTGGACCCAGCCACACTCACCGTCGGCACCGTATTTGATCTACCCGCAGACACACCCGTCAGCGTCGGCGAATCCGTCCGCTTGCTCGTCAACGAAGAAATTCCGATGGCGGGTGGCTGGCTACCCATCACTGCACTACTGGAAGCGCCGAGGGGTCTGTGGGATGTGCTGACCATCACCGCGGATGAGCAAGGTCGGTATCGCGCGCGCCGCGAGAGCGTCGAGGTGCTTCACACGCGAGGCAAAGAAGTGTTTGTTCGCGGCACTCTGGCCGAGAGTGTTGCCGTAGTCGCATCTGGATTGCAGCGCATCAGCCCCGGAGATTTGGTGGAACCTGTTTACAAGCAGAGCTCCACGACCGAGGAGGCCCACGGGTCATGATCGCAAAGCTCTTACAAGCGAACGGTCGCTATCTGGCACTGGCTATCCTCTCGATCGTCGTCATCGGCTATACCAGCGTCAACAGCATGGCGAGAAAAGAAGACCCGACCATCACGCCTTTCTTTGCAAAGGTGCAAACCGTATTCCCCGGTGCGAGCCCGGCTCGCGTAGAGGCGCTTGTCACAAAGCCGATGGTCGACGCGCTCCGCGAAGAGCCCGACGTCAAAGAAGTTTCAGGCACATCGGCTTCGGGAGTCTCCCTGATCTTCATAGAAGTCGATTATCGGCTACCCGCCGAGCGCCTGGGGCAGATCTGGTCAGAGCTACGCGACCGCGTTGACGAAGTGGGCAATACCCTTCCGGCAGGTGCCCTAGCCCCCGACTTTGACGACGAGATCTGGACCGAATTTGTCAAAATCGTATCGATCACGAGCGCCGAAGGCCGAACGCTCTCGCCCGCGCAGCTCAGACGCCAAGCACTCTTGTTTGCCGATGCCGCACGCGACGTGCCGCTGACGCGACGCGTCAAGCTTTATGGCCTGCCATTGGAGGAAGTGCGCGTTGCCCTCGATGAGACACGCCTCTCTATGCTGGGTATCTCGGTAGATGAAGTAGCCACAGCGCTCTCACAAGCCGATGCGCGCACACCGGCCGGCCGCCTCACCGGCGCCGGCTCCGCGCTCACCGTCGAATTAACCGGTGAGTTTCGCGACCTCGAGTCGGTCCGTGACGTGATCGTGCGTGGCCTACCCGATGGCCGCTCAATTCGCGTCTCCGATCTGGGCGAAGTGCTCAAGTCCGAGGTCACGCCGCTGGAGAGCCTGTCTCTCTCGAATGGTCAGCGGTCCGTGCTCATTGGCGTCGAAATGCAGAAGGGGTATCAGGTCGACCGCTACAGCACTCGCTTTGATCAGTTTCTTACTGATTACCGTGAGACAGCCCCCGAGGGCGTGGCGATCGAGGTCAGCTTTGATCAAAGTGGCTATACGACAGAGCGCTTACAGAGTGTGGGTAAAAGCCTGCTGATCGGTATCACGCTTGTACTCGCCGTGCTGCTGATCACACTGGGGTGGCGCGCTGCGATGGTCGTTGCTGTCATCCTGCCGCTGTGCACGTTGATGTCGATGGTCGTGCTCTACTACCTCGAAATTCCGATCCAACAGATGTCCGTTACGGGTCTGGTAGTTGCGCTGGGTTTATTGGTTGATGGGTCGATCGTGATGACCGATGAGATCCGCAAGCGTCTCATCGCGGGCAGCTCGCCGCTCGATGCGATGAATGCGGCGGTATCGCGAATGCGCATCCCACTGCTCTCCTCCACACTTACCACCGTACTCTCGTTCATGCCATTGCTCATGCTCCCGGGTGCCGCCGGTGATTTTCTGGGCTCGATCGCGATTGCGGTGGTTTCCATGTTGGTGTCTTCTTTCATCCTTGCCATCGCCGTCACTCCCGTGTTGGCTGCGCGGTGGCTACCCGTGGGCATAGAACTCGAACACCGCTGGTGGCGCTCAGGGGCGAACAGTGCCGCAATCTCGCGCCGCTTCAAAGACACACTGAATTGGTCTATGCGCTATCCCCTGGGCGCCTTTGCCCTCGCCATGACGCTGCCCGTCGTGGGTTTTCTCAGTCTCGACACCCTAACGCTGCAGTTTTTTCCGGGAACCGACCGCGACCAGCTATACCTCGACGTCAAGCTCCCTGAGAGCGCTGCGATCGAGGACTCCATGGCGCTGGTACAGGCTGTTGATCGGCAGCTCCGTAATGAACCGCTGATTAGCCGGGTAGACTGGTCGATTGGCGAAAGCCCTCCCGAGTTCTACTACAACCTGCGCGCCAATGTAAAAGGTGTCCCCGGATGGTCACGCGCGCTGGTACTCACCACCGATGAAAAACAGACCGATGCATTAACCCGACGGTTACAAGTCGAAATGGACCGTGCCTTCCCTCACGCACAAATCATTGTGCGCGGTATAGATCAAGGCCCTCCGGTCGATGCGCCACTGGAGATCCGGCTCTTTGGGCCCAGCGCCACATTGCTCAAGTCACTCGGTGAAACCTTCCGTCAGCGCATGGCGGCGCTGCCTGACGTCACTCACACCAAACTCTCCATGGCACCCGCCCCGCCTAAAGTGATGTTTGATCTCGACGAGGCCGCGCTCAAACGCGCTGGGCTCAGTAGAGCCGAGGTGGCGCGTGGCATCCAGAGCGCCCTCTCCGGCAGTGTGGGGGGCGAGCTACTCGAAAGCACCGAAAGACTCCCCGTCAGAGCGATTCTGGAACGCCAGCACTGGGATACTACCGATGATTTAACCAACATCCGGCTGCCGGTGCGCGCCGTGAGTCGCGACTCGCTAATACCTGCCATCCCGCTGAGCGCGCTCGGCAATGTTGCGCTGGTGCCGGATGACAGTCCCATCTCACGTCGAAACGGCGAACGCATCAACGAAGTACATGGCTACTTGCGCCGTGGCGTACTACCCGAGGAGGCGCTGAAAATGCTTGCAGCAGACCTCGAGGCCAATCCGATACCGCTTCCTTCAGGGTATCGCTACGAGTTCGGGGGAGACGCCGAGGAACGCAGCGAATTGGTCTCGGACCTACTCGCACCACTCGGCATGATCATCGCCGCCATGCTCGCGACGATTTTGCTGACCTTCAATTCATGGCGCCTTACGGCGATCGCCTTCTGGGTTACGGGCTGCTCTTTTGGCCTCAGCTTGTTGGCGCTCGCAGTATTCCAATACCCCCTGGGCATTCAGGCGCTGATAGGAGTTATCGGTTCAGTGGGCGTGTCCATCAACGCGGCCATCATCATTCTCAGCGGCCTTCGCTTAAATGACGGCGCGGTAGCGGGTGACCCCGAAGCCATTGTTGATGTGGTCATGGACGCCAGCCGGCATATTGTGTCTACCACGGTCACGACCTTCGGAGGCTTTTTGCCCCTGATACTCGAAGGCAGCCAATTTTGGCCGCCCTTTGCCATGGCTATCGCGGGCGGGGTGCTACTCTCAACCGTTGTCTCGTTCTACCTGGTACCACCGCTCTACACACTGCTCATGCATCCCAGAAGACACTTGTTTGCCGACGGCCCGAACAACTCAAACACCACACCCGCCGTAACCCTGCGAGAAGCGGCGTGAGCCCTGCCCGCTGCAACTACCATCACGGCGATCTGCGCAACGCGCTAATCATTGCCGCCGCAGAGCTCATCGAGCGCGCGGGCTCGCTGGATTTTTCGATGGCGGAGGCAGCGGCGAAGGCCGGTGTGAGTGCCGCCGCGCCCTACCGCCATTTCGCCGATAAAGAAGAGCTGCTTCGGGCCGTTAGGGAACTCGCCATACTTGGCCTGAGTAATGTCGCGGCCGATACTGCGGCGAAACACCCGACGGGTTCTATTGAAAGCATTCTCGCGATGGGCCATACCTACCTGCAATACGCCCGCGAAAAACGGGCTTTTTTTGCGCTGATGTGGGAAGACCGCGGCGATATCGAAACGCGACGAGAAAAAGTCGATGAGGATCACGGCGGTTTTATGGTGTTGGCACACCTGGTTCGTGCCTATTGCCAATCTCAGGGCCTCACATCAGTCGACGGCGTTCATCTGGCGACACAAATCTGGTCGATGGGGCACGGTATCGCCACACTGGAAGCGAATCAGTTATTGAACTTATTCGACCGGTCTGTCGAGCCTGAGGCGCTCCTCGATGAGAGCGTGCGCACCATGCTTGCCGGCATCGCCAGCCAAGAGCACCTCCGCCAAAAAACCACCTGACAGCCGCACTGACTTGGCCCCGCCGCTGAGTGATGGGATACTGCGCACCCGCCGCCCGTAGCACAACCGGATAGTGCAACGGCCTTCTAAGCCGTAGGTTGCAGGTTCGAATCCTGCCGGGCGGGCCACTTGTTACCCACTATAGTGACCTCGCCTAGGGCCTATAACCTACCTATCGACGTAGCGTTAGTCGGCACAGTATTCTGACGCAATCCAAGATACAGGTGTATTACATGCCCCGCCACATCATGATTTCAGATGGGCCCGCCCAGCCTGACCTGCAAGACATTGACAGCTTCTGGCACAAGGCCCGCTTCAAATTTTCCGATCTTGGCGAGGACTATCAGGTTCGCTCACTCGGCATCGATGCTGATACGACCGAAAAGATTCTCGAATTCATCAAAACCCGCGACAAAGTGGCGACTTTTAGCTTGCCCTGGGTATTGGAGGCAAACGGCTTCCCGCGCTCCTCGGCGGGCACCCCAATCGTGCTCTGCGACTATCAAGGCAAGCCCAGACTAATCGTCCGTCTCACCGATGTCCGGGAGACGACCTTTGGTGAGATTAGCGCCGCCGAAACATCAATGGATGGTCCGCCGGTGCAAGATCCCGATATCTGGATTCCCCTGCATCGCGAGTACTGGAATGGATTACTCGCGGCCTATGAGCGAAGCTGCGAAGACAGTATGCCCGTCCTGATTGAGCCCTTCGACTACGTTGGCGAAGTGAGTTTATGACCAAACCCTCAAAAAGCCCCTATGTCGTCATCGGCGCCGGTATTCACGGGCTCAGCACCGCCTACCATCTCGCGCTCGAACTCAAAGCCACGGGCAAAGGCGACGGTCGCGATATTCTGGTGGTCGATAAAACAGGCATCTGTGCCGGCGCCACCGGAATCGCCTGCGGCGTCATTCGCAATAACTACTTTCAACCTGCCATGCGTGAACTCATGGCGCACTCGGTGCGGATATGGGAGAGCGACCCGGAGATCTACAGCTACCACCCGGTGGGGTATATGCAAATCAGTAGCGAGTCGATGCGGGAAGACGTGGCGTCGATTTTTGCCCAGCAGCAAGCCATCGGCTACGAGTCAGTCTTTGTCGAGGGCGCCGCAGAGAGCGCGCGCTACATGAAGGACATATTCTCGGACTGGCGTGCACAAGGGATTACCTCGGTGCTGCATGAGAAGCCCGGCGGTTACGCGAATAATAGTCGCGCGATGCAGGGTTTGGCCGCTAAGGCCGAGGCGCTGGGCGTGCAGATTCTAAGCGGCGTGACTGTACAGGGCTTACCACTCGATGGCACCGGCGCTGTCACCGCGGTGGAGACCGATCAGGGGCGTATTGAGTGTGACTACGTTGTGGTGGCGGCGGGACCCTGGGTGCGCAGCTTCTGGCAAATGCTCGATTTGCCCATGACTATTGGGATTAGAAACACCGCGACGGGCGAGACTGCGCAAGACATTCCCATGTGGATCTACTGGTCTCTGCAGGAGGGCACGCTAGGCGTGGACCCCAAGCTACAAGTCACGAACTCCGGTGGCATGCCGCCGGTGATTCATGTCGATACGGACGCGCTGCTGCACTCGGACGTGGACGGGCGCTGCCTGACAGACAAGATGTGGGGCATCTACTACAAACCGGATTTCCACTTTGGTGGTGTTCAGGGAGGTGCAGCACCCTTCATCGTCGACAAGCCTGCCGACGCCGTGGCAGTTGACCCATACGGGCCGGCATCACCCGAGTTTATTGTCGGCCCAGAGTTCGCCGAGATGTGGGTGTCCGCTCTTGCTCACTGTCAGGAACGATTTGCCGGCACCCTGCCCCAGTTCAAAAAAGAACCCTCGGGTGGCATTGGCGCCTTCACCCCAGACAGCTTTCCCGTATTCGACACCATGCGAGAAAATTGCTTTGTCATCGCGGACTCCAACCACGGTTACAAGATGATTGGCGTGGGCGCGCTGGCCGCCCAAACAATTTGCGGCTCCAAATCGGCATTGCTGCATCCGTTCCGGTTCTCCCGCTATGCCGAGGGTGACTTGCATCCGGTATCAAACAGCCCCTTCCCCTGGAGTTAGGAAAGCCCGTCATCTCGTTGGCACGTCCTCAGACAGGTACGCACACCCCGTAAAAAAGCATTTTCCACGAGATATCGGGGGCGTAAACTCGCTGCAAGCAACCGGTGATGGTCCCCATGACAACCTCTGACCCGCCCACCCATATCGCCATCAGTCCCCACGGCGTTGCCGACCCGAGCATTTCGAGCGATCCCGCACTGCCGAACGCCGCCTACGTCGATGCTACCGAGTGGCAGCGCGAGCGCGATACGATCATAGCCAATACCTGGGCTGGCCTCGGCTTCAGTAACGATATTGCATCGGCCGGCGCCGTATACCCTGTAAATTTTATGGGTCAGCCTTTATTGATGGCCCGGTACCAAAAAGGCTGTG
>DFQW01000099.1:0-3675 GCA_002377985.1 Halieaceae bacterium UBA3479
CATCTGTCCGCGCAGTCAGGTCAGCGCGCATCGGATCCCCACAGGGGAGTCCCGTTTGCTGGGCTACTGCCGCACAAGCCTGTGTCGCGGCATCCCGGTTCAATCCCTGCGTATTAAGGCTAATACCCACCACCCGCGCCGCCGGGTTAGTCAGGGCCGCCGCCGATTCATAATGGGTAATGCAGGCAGTTAAATCCGGGATGGCGAAGTCGCTGTAGTCATCAATGGCATTGCGGCCCGCGGCATGACACAACACCAGCGCATCGGGCTGGCTACCGTGCAGCAAACCCAGCGTGACGGCAGCATACGCCGGATGAAACAGCGAGCCCTGACCCTCAATCACGTCCCAGTGATCCGGCGCCGCATCGGGGCTTAAGACCTCCGCCGCGCCGGACAAAAAGTCCGACACCACCGCGTCCATGGGAATACCGCTGCCGGCAATCAGGATCCCGGTTTGGCCGGTCGCGCGGTAGGTGGCCGCATGGCCCGCTGCCTTCAGTGCTCGGACCAGCGCCAGCGCCGTATATTTTTTGCCCACGCAGCAATCGGTGCCCACCGTCAGCACCCGCCGGCCGCTACGGCGACGCCCGGTGGCAACGGGAATATCCGGCGGCGGCACGCGCACATCAATCAGCTGTCTTTGATGACGCGCAGCGGCGCTGGCCAGTGTCGGCGTATCCTGCAGGCGGCGATGTAAACCACTGACGATATCGAGCCCGCTTTCAAGCGCATGCACCAGCGCATCAATCCAGTCGGGCTTGAAGGCACCGCCAAGGGGCGCCACCCCCACCACCACGCTCTTGGCACCTGCAGCCACTGCCTCGGCAGGACTCATCTCGGCCAAGCCCAAGTCGACGCTGCAACCCGGTAGACGCCACTGCCCCACGCAGCGCTCAGGGCACCAATCGCGCAGGCCCATGGCGGTTTTCGCGTCGAGCGGATTCGTCACATCACCTAAAAAAAGCAGATGCGGTGCAGGTAATGTGGTGTTCATGAGCGCTTCAACTGCCCGCACGCCGAATCACCCGACCGGAAAACGCGGCGGTCGCCGTACCGTCTTGCAATACCGGCTCTCCGGAAACCCATACCGTGTGTACACCGACAGCCGGCTCAAAGGGCTCCGCGGTCGTGGCACGATCTGCGATGGTATCGGGGTCAAACAACACCAGATCTGCCACCATACCGGGAGCGATAGTGCCGCGATCAAGCCAACCCAGGTGCGACGCCGGGAGCCCCGTCATCTTATGCACGGCCTCGGCCAGCGTGAGCACCCCCAACTCCCGGGTGTAGTGCCCCAGCACCCGCGGAAAACTCCCCGCGCCTCGGGGATGGCGATCTTCGAGGCCGCCATCCGTACAGATATTGGCATGAGGCCAAGCCATCAGACGCTCGATATCGGTCTCCAGCATGCTGGTGGCAATAATCATGTCGCCCGTTTCACCGGTTGTGTTTTCGTAGGCAATCGATTCCTGCGCCAGCTCGGAAAATGCCACGGCGGGCGTCGCATCCCGTTCTGCAGCCACCGCTACCAGCGTTTTGCCCACGATATCCGGCTGAGATGGAAACAAACTAAAGATAATGCCCTCGGGCGGCGCCAACTCGGCCATAAAAAAATCGATCGCTGCGAGATCCGTGGGATCGCGCTCGGGCAGCAACACCATCATGTTGGACTGCCAGTAGGTATAGGGGTAGATGTCGGCCGTGAGGTCGATGCCTTGCGCCCGCGCAGCGTCGAGTCGCTCGATTAACTCAGCCGCACTGCCCCATAGTCGCGTCATGGCCAACTTGAGGTGAGAGATCTGCACCGGCATCCCGGTGCTGCGACCAATCTCGATGATTTCGTCGATCGCATCCTCGAACCAGCGGTCCTCGCTGCGCACGTGGCTGATATAACGCCCGCCCGCATCCGCGGTCAACTGCGCCAGCTGCAGCACTTCATCCCGGGCACTGTGAATGCCGGGCTCGTACTCAAGGCCGGTGGACAAACCCAAGGCACCCGCAGCCAGCTCCTCGGTCAGCAAGGTTGCCATTTGTGCCGACTCGGCCGGTGTGGCCTCGCGACGAAAATCATCTCCCATTATCCGGTCACGCAGGGTGTTGTGCCCCACATACGCCGCCACATTAACCTTGGCGGGGTTTGCTTCGAGGGCGGCAAAAAAATCAGCCAGTGGAAACGGTGAGTCGCCGTCCTGGCCGACCACCACCGAAGTAATGCCCTGGGTGATCTTGGGCATCGCGTCTCGGCGCGTGAGGATCAGCCGATCAGAATGGCTGTGGGTGTCGATAAAGCCGGGCGCCAACGCCAGCCCCTTGGCGTCAATGATCGTGTCGCCAGCGGCAGGAGCGATATCACCCATGGCGGCAATACGGTCTCCTTCTATACGCACACTACCCGTAAAAGAGGCTGCGCCTGTACCGTCGATAATTTGGGCGTGGGTGATTACCGTTGCAGCGGATAGTGGTGAAGCGGGAGCGACGCCGACAAAAAAGGTCAAAAGTAGCGCCCGAACACCCGAACAGGAACACGCGTTCATCAAAGGCCTCGCATGTAATAACGCTCTCGCTCAGGGACCCATGGGCCGCCCCGAGGAGGGTCGGTCAAAGCTCCCTTGCCGGAAGTTGCTGATATCGAATTCCATCGCATTCACGGGTGCGGAGTGGGTGCCCTCGTGCACGCAAACCCGTTCAATAATACGCCACTCATTCCCGCGCTTTTCGTACTTGTCGAGGTAACGGCCAACCCACAGGTCGAGCACCGGTTGCGCGTCCTGAAACAGATACGTCACGTTGTAGATCTCACCGGTGGCGGTGTGCGCATCAATGAGCTCAATGGCATGGTTGAGGATGCAGTGGTTAGTGCTGCGCCAGGGCAAATGCGCCTCCATGCACATCTCGCAGAACTCCCAGGCGTCGCCCACGAACACGCCGTGGTCGTCGGTGGCGCCCTCCCAGTAGGCCGACTTCATGAGCTCGAGGTCAAGACGATCCACGCCGCGGCAGTAGCGATGCGCCGCGTCGCGAATACACTGCAGATCAGACAACTGGTCAGCTGTGTAGGCCATCTTGCCCTCCTAGCCCAACTGGCGTTTGGGGTCGCTGCCGTCCCAATCAATGGACGCCGCGGCCACCATATCAAAGAGGCCTTTAATGTCATCCGAATAGGTGAGTAGCTCTGTCATGTGTCCGAGCACCGGGCTGGTGTCGACATAGGCAAAGGTCGCGCCACTGCCGGCAACCTGCCCCGTAGCCGCCACGTCGTAACCCTGCGCCACAAGATTTGCGATTTCGCCATCAATATCGTCGGTCCAGTAACAGAGATGATGAAATGCCGTTTTACCCGGGGGCACAGTATCGCGGTAAATATTCTGTTGCTCGCCGGTGGGCTCAATCAGCTCTATCTGCATATCCCCTGCCTGGGCGAGGGCAATCTTCATCGAGATCGGGCTGGGAGCGCCGCGGTAGGTACTCTTTTCAAACAATTCAGGGGTGTATTCCACAAAGAAAAAGGGGCCGATCCCCACCTTTAACCACGCGTCAACCGCCGCATCAAGGTCATCCACCACCCATGCACTCTGCATTGCATGTCCGCTCGCAAACTGTTTCATTTAGACCTCACTTTTTATTGTTGCTGATGCTGATCGGTTAATTATGCCCCCTCTCCCCCAGCCATTTACC
>DFQW01000099.1:3946-10635 GCA_002377985.1 Halieaceae bacterium UBA3479
CCCCCAGCCATTTACCTTTCGTGATCGCGCCGTACTGATCACTGGCGCCAACCGGGGTTTGGGGGCTGCGCTGTGTGAGACGATCTTGCAGTACTCGCCAAAAATAATCTATGCAGGGTACCGGGAGCATCGCGGCGACAGCGAAGATGATCGCGTGCAATGGGTCTCTCTCGACATCCAGCATCACCCATCGATCGAGCGCATCACCGATAATATCCCGGCGCTGGACGTGGTGATCAATAACGCCGGGTACCTGATCCCTACTGCCGCTGACCCCGCCGAGGAACTCGGCAATCTTAAAGTCATGATGGATCTGCACCTTTACGGCCCGTTGCGACTGATCAACACAGTGCTGCCGCTACTCCAACGGAGCCCGCGGCCGGCAATCATTAACATGATCTCGATGGCCGCATTTGCATCGGTGGCCGGTTGCGAAGCCTACTGCACCAGCAAGGCCGCGCTGCATACCGCCACTCAAGGCCTGCGCTTAAAGCACAAGCATATCCAGTGCGTCGGGGTTTATCCCGGCCCCACCGCCACTGACATGACGGCGGGTAGCCCGGTGGCACTGGCTGACCCTTGGGTGAGTGCCGCGAATATTGTCGCCGCCGTCGAGGCCGGACAGACGTCGGTGTTTCCGGACACCGCCGCGCAAGCTGTGGAGGCCCTCATAGGCGACCCGGTTCGCGAGCTCGAGGCCCGCTTTGGCGGCTTGCTCAGCGAATGAGTGCCGCGCACACTGGCGCCAGAATCAGTAGACTGTAGAAAAGAAAAAACGGCGCCGGGGACAACGCATGAACGCCAAGCAACCGCTTAACCAACAGGGACGCGCGCCCTATAGCGGCACCATTAAAAATTTTTCCAAGGAACGCTACATCAGTAGCGACTGGTATGGCCGCGAGTGGCGCACAGTGTGGTCCAAAAGCTGGATCGCCGCGGTGCATGTGTCGGATCTGCAGACTCCGGGTGATTACACCGTGTTTGATCTGGGCTCAGAGAGCGTGTTGCTGAGCTGCGACGCCAAAGGCCAGGTGCAGGCGTTTTACAACGTGTGCCAGCACCGCGGCGTGCGACTGGTTAATGACCACCACGGCAACACCGATACCTTCCGCTGCCCCTACCACAGCTGGCGCTATGGCAACGATGGCCAACTGACCTATGCCCCGCATCAGGACGGCTTTCAGCAGGGCCTACCACTGCAAAAGATCTGTCTGCCCAAAGTGCGCTGCGAACAGGCACTCGGGTTTTACTGGATCAACCTCGATGCCGAGGCCTCGCCTCTAGAGGATTTTCTCAAGGACATGCTGCCTTTGATGGCGCACTACGAATTCGAGAACATGACCCTGGTGCAGGACCAGACGGTGTCGATCAACTGCAACTGGAAGGCGGTGCTCGATAACTTCAGCGAGCTCTACCACGTGCACTATCTGCATCCACAGCATCGCCGCTTTGTCGACTGCACCGAATCTCTCAGTGAGTGCTACGAGGGCGGACACACGCGAGTCTGGGTGCCCGGCGCCAAAACTGACTCACTTTTTTCCACTCCCGATAAGCCCACCGATTTGCTCTCGATGCAACTGCAGTCACTGGGGCTCGACCCCGAGGCTTTTGCGGGCAGGGTCGATGAGGTGCAGGCGGCGATCCGCGTGGCCAAACGCGCGCTCGAGGCGCAGGAACCCTACTACCGCAATTTTTCCGATGAGGAACTCACCGACGTCATCCAAACCAACGTCTTTCCCAATGCCATCATGACCTACCAACCCGAGATGCTCTGGCTCATGCGCCTCAGGCCCCACGCCGCCGACCCGAACCAGTGTTATCTCGACAAACTCTCCTTTGAGCGTTTTCCCAACAGCGAGGAGCAGCGCTTTCTGGAGGGCACCGACGACCTGCAGGAAAAACGCAGCGAACGCGCTACCCAGCATGGCCGACCCGAATGGGAATCCTTTGACTATTCCGACGTCATCGCCGGCAACGCTTCCATGACCGATACCATCGATCAGGATCTGTCGCTACTGGCCCACGCTCAGCGCGGCATGCACTCTGAGGGCTTCCAGCAGTGCTGGCTAAACGAGATGGAATCTCGGGTAAGTCACTTCCACGAACAGTTGGAGTCGCTGGTCAAGGCCGGCGACTGAGCCGAAGCGGACTGTGACTACCCACCAAGCGATGCTGTTTGCGCTGATCGGCGCGCTGTTCGTGTTTCTGATCTGGGGTCGCTACCGCTACGATCTGGTGGCGTTTGGGGCTCTGTTGGTCGCCTGCTTGCTGGGGTTGATCCCCACAGAACAGGTCTTTTCCGGTTTCGGGCACCCCGCGGTGATTATTATAGCGCTGGTGCTGATTATCAGCCGCGGCCTGTATCTCTCGGGTGCGATAGAACTCATTGCCGGCGCACTCCTCGACGGCACCCGACGCATCGGACAGCACATTGCCCTGATGGCCGGGGTATCCGCCGCGCTCTCGGCGCTGATGAACAACGTGGCAGCGCTGGCACTCCTGATGCCCGTTGATCTGCAGGCAGCCGAAAAAGCCGAGCGGAGCCCCGCACTGACGCTCATGCCCCTGTCTTTTGCCTCGATCCTGGGCGGCATGATTACCCTCATTGGCACGCCGCCCAATATTGTCATTGCCACCTTCCGGGGAGAGGCACTGGGCACGCCGTACACCATGTTCGACTTCGCACCGGTGGGCATCGCTGTGGCCGTCGTGGGCATTGTGTATGTGGCGGTGATCGGCTGGCGACTCATACCCGTGGCGAGCACGGCCAACCGCACCCACTCACCCGTCGAGGATCTGGAGCGGTACCTGGCGGAACTACGGGTGCCTGCAGACGCCGAGGTGATTGGCGAACGACTGCGAACGCTCGACGCGGCCGCAGACGAGAGTGGCGTGCAGATACTGGGCTTGATCCGGGACGGCGAGCGCCTGCCCGGCATGTCGGCACAGGTGTCGTTGCGCGCGGATGATCGCATTGTGGTCGAAGGCGGGCCCGATAGCATCGACGCTTTTGTCGGCGCGGTGGCGCTGAGCTACACCGACTCGGATCGACCCTCAAAGGCACTAACCGGCAACACGGTGATGCGCGAGGTTGCCGTGCCCTCTGCCTCCCGTCTGGTGGGTCGCTCGGAGTCCACGCTTCGGCTCCGCTATCGCCACGGGGTCATTCTGCTCGGTATCTCCCGCAACGGCGTCAAAATTCGCGAGCGCCTCAGAGAAGTGCAGATCCAGGCTGGCGATTTGCTGCTGTTGCTGGGCCCGGAAGACACCCTCGACGATGTGGTGGAGTGGATGGGGTGCTTACCCCTGGCACCCCGGGGGCTCGACGTCATTCAGCGCGACAAAGCGCGCATGGCTATTGTGCTTTTTGCCGGCGCCATTGCGCTGGCAAGCTTGGAGGTGGTGTATCTCCCCATCGCGCTCGCCTGCGTGGCGCTGCTATACGTGCTGCTGGATATTGTGCCCCTGTCTCAGGTGTACGAATCCATCGAGTGGCCGGTCATTATTTTGCTGGGCGCCATGATTCCCATCAGCGTGGCACTGGAGATGAGTGGCGGTACTGAGCTGCTGGCGGATCTGTTCGTGCGCGGCACACAGGGGTGGCCCATTGTTCTGATTCTCACGGTACTCATGGTGGTCACCATGACGCTCTCAGATGTGCTCAACAATGTGGCCACAGCGCTCATTGCAGCGCCAATTGCGCTGGATGTCGCCGAACGGCTGCAGGTGAGTCCGGATCCGTTTCTGATGGCGGTGGCGGTGGCGGCCTCCTGTGCGTTTTTGACACCTATCGGCCACAAGAACAACACGCTGATCATGGGGCCGGGGGGCTATGGCTTTGGCGACTACTGGCGCATGGGTTTACCGCTCGAGATTCTGGTGGTCGTCACCGCCATACCCATGATTCTTCTCGTCTGGCCGCTGTCCTAACGCAGGTCCACCCCTGACATCTTTCGCCAAACACTTGGCGGAAACAGTCAATTCTTCGCTCAACCCCCACCCCATACTGGGCTGGTTCGCGAGGGAGTACCCCACTCTGTCGGAAGACCTCAAGGGCGAAGCCTCGCGACCCCCTTTTCATGGACGACCTTCTGCCAAGGACGGCAACTTTATCGGGAGGGTATGGAATGAAAAATTTGGAAGTTCAGCACCTTCGCATCGGCCTTGGCGTCGCGGCCTGGATCATTATGGTCGTGCTCAGCCAGGAATCTTTGGCAGAGATGGGCACTCAGCCTCTTGAGCACGCGTTACTACACGGCGCGGTCTCAACCGGCTGGTAGCAAGTAATTGCGGGATACCATGCCACGGGATACCGGCGCCCTCTCACTGATGCTTCTGGCCGTCGTGCTACTGACAGCGATATTGACCATTGCTGACCACGCGTTGTCGCACGCGCCCCGCAGCGTGCCGGCCGTTGATCGCAGCACCGTGCAGGCCGTCGCAGACTGACCCAGTGCTTCCTGTTCCCCCGTTATCGCGTCTTTGGCCCCTAAAAGCCCGCGCTGCCCTTCAAAGCCGGGGGGTGACTGTATATACTCGCGCCTCTTTTTTTAGGGACGAATCCATGAGTGAGCAAAAAGCCACCAACGTGCACTGGCATGGCGGGGAGATCAATCGACCCGAGCGCGCGCAGCTGTTGGGTCACGGTGGCGCTACTCTCTGGTTTACCGGCCTTTCCGGCTCCGGCAAAAGCACGATCGCCGTCGCCCTGGAGCAGGCGCTTTATCAGCGCGGTGTGCTCGTCTATCGCCTTGATGGCGACAACATTCGTCTCGGTATCAACAAGAACCTGGGCTTTAGTGCCGAGGACCGCGCCGAGAACATCCGCCGGGTCGGTGAGGTTTCCAAACTCTTTGTGGATGGCGGCGTGATTGTGCTCAGTAGCTTTATCAGCCCCTACGTTGCCGACCGACAGATCGTGCGCGAGTTGCACGAGGCAGACAACATGCCGTTTATCGAAGTGTTCGTAGACTGCAGCCTGGAGGCCGCCGAGGAGCGTGACCCCAAGGGGCTCTACAAAAAGGCGCGCGCCGGTGAGATCAAAAACTTTACCGGTATTGACGACCCGTACGAAGCACCCGAGGCGCCTGAGGTCCACTTACACACCGACCAGCAGTCCCTGGAAGAAGAAGTCGAGAGCTTGCTGCGCCTGCTGGAGCAACGAGGGTTGATTCCGGCCGCCTGAGCGCGAAAGCGGCTACGAAAGCGCATCGGAATACGCAGCACGCTCGGTAACGCTGAAACCCGCCACCGCTGCGGATGCTGCAAAAACGTATTAATACATCAATAGGCCCACCACCTAATCGAGAGAGACCATGGCATTGATTGCACCCCACGCCGCTGACCAGCTCAAACCTTTGATTGTTGATGACGCGCGGCGCGCCGAACTCGAGGCCGAAGCACGCACCCTACCCGCCTTGATGATGAGCTCTGCCGCAGCCGCAAATGCGGTGATGATGGGTGCGGGCTACTTCACGCCGCTGAGCGGCTACATGAATCGCGCCGACGCACTCTCGGTGGCGGAGAACATGCGCACCACCGATGGCTTGTTCTGGCCCGTACCGGTGGTCAATCTGGCAGAAAGCTGCCCGGTGGAGACGGGTCAGCGCCTGGCGCTCACTGACCCCAACCGTGAAGGCCACCCACTGCTGGCGGTGATGACCGTCGAGGCCGTCGAAACCCTGAGCGATGACGACGTTGCGACCATTCTCGAAAAGGTCTTCCGCACCGATGACCCCGAGCACCCTGGCGTGGCCGCGTTCACCGCACAGGGCCGCACCGTGATTTCAGGTCCGATCGAGGTACTGAACTACTCCTACTTCGATGAGGACTTTCCCGAGACATTCCGTACCGCCATGGCGATTCGCGAAGAGATCAATGAGCGTGGCTGGGAGCGCGTCGTGGCCTTCCAAACCCGGAACCCCATGCACCGCGCCCACGAAGAGCTTTGCCGCATGGCGATGGAAGACCTCTCTGCCGATGGCGTGCTGATCCATATGCTGCTGGGTAAACTCAAGTCCGGCGATATCCCCGCCGACGTGCGTGATGCTTCCATCCGCAAAATGGTGGATCTTTACTTCCCCCCCAACACCGTCATGGTCACGGGTTATGGCTTTGACATGCTCTACGCGGGCCCCCGTGAGGCCGTGCTGCACGCGGTATTTCGCCAGAACGCAGGTTGCACGCACCTGATCGTGGGTCGCGACCACGCAGGCGTGGGCAGCTATTACGGTGGCTTTGATGCGCAAACCATTTTTGATGAAGAAGTGCCCGAGGGCGCGCTACAGCTTGAGATCTACCGCGCCGATCACACGGCGTTCAGTAAGAAACTGGGTCGCGTGGTGATGATGCGTGATGCGCCCGACCACAGCCCTGAAGACTTTGTGCTGCTATCGGGCACTAAAGTACGGGAGATGTTGGGCCAGGGCATTGCACCCCCGCCCGAGTTTTCGCGCCCAGAGGTGGCTGAGATTCTGATGGCCTACTATCAGGAAATCGACGGCACCGCGGCCTGACGCACTCCCCGGCGTGGCGATACCAGAAACGCCCGGGGTGCTGCGACGAACTTCCCGAAGCCGATATTGCCATTCAGGAACGCGCCTGGGGTTCGCCCATCTGCCACATCCCCCACTCTAAATCTCCCTGACCCACCGGGTCTCTACAGAACTCGCCCAAGCGTAAACAGCTTT
>DFQW01000016.1:0-5563 GCA_002377985.1 Halieaceae bacterium UBA3479
TCCCGAGCGTTAAAGGTCTCGCATTCGGCGTAGCCTTTGGCGAAACGCATCCACCCGGATCCTTCGAACTGCCCCCCTACCGATAACCTCACCGAGCAGTCGATCGGACTGGAGTCTGCGTGCCTTAGGGCGAGGCAGACATCGCGGGTGACCTTTGGGGCATCGTCGATTTCACAGTGCGCCAGTAACACGTCAGTCCCGTCCGGCTGGCAACTCAGGGTAAACACTTCGCGCCCGCGAACTTCACCCATGCGCTCGGGTTTGCGGCTGGTATATTCGATCACGCCTCGGATAAGCTTGTGGCCCATAAAACCCTCGCTGAGTGGTTTTTGCGAGGGCCCGCGCGCTCGGCCCCGCTATGTATTAATGATATGTTTTTATATCATGATGGTTTGCGCCGCAGCAAAAAACAGGAACCCTTATGGAAACCAGCGACCTCACCGCGCGCCAGATTTATCGACAGATCAAAGAAAACCCCAGTCGAGCCCGATTTGGTTTTGGCCAGAAAGCGATTCTGGTCAACGTCGATTTGCAAAAGGCCTATACCCGTACCGATCTCTTCAAGACTGCGTACGAGACCGATCCAAAGCAGCTGAGCTACGTCAATGATCTCGCCCGCGCGTTTCGCGCTTTGAACTGGCCGGTCGTCTGGACTTACGTCGCGTTTATGGATTCCGGTGAGGATTGCGGCGTCTGGGGCACCCGCACAGACACCCCGGATTCCTTGCAGAACATCAAATTTGGATCAGAGCGGGCTGAGTTTGATGAACGGCTTGAGATTGATCATCAGCAGGATGTGATCTACTGCAAAAAAATGCCCTCGGCTTTTTTTGAAACCGGCCTGCAGTCACTCTGTGTCTGGCACCAAGTCGACACCCTCGTGATTACCGGTGGATCAACCAGTGGTTGCATTCGCGCCACCGCGGTCGATTCGTTGTCGCGGGGTTACCGCACCATCGTGCCCGAAGAGTGTGTGGCCGATAAGCATGAGAGCTACCATTTCGCCAATCTGACTGACCTCGCAATCAAATACGCCGACGTACTGGATGTCGGAGAGGTGCTCGACTGGCTCTCGCAGCAAGGCTGACTATGAGTGCAGCAACCCAAAACGCGGAGCTTGCCCTTTACGATTATGCCCCCTACGAGGGCCGGCCCAAACTATCCTGGCCCAACGGAGCCCGTCTCGCCTTTTGGGTGGCGCCCAATATCGAGTTTTATGAATTAGACCCCCCGGTCAATCCACACCGCCAGCCGTGGCCCCACCCCTATCCCGCCGTGCCGGGATACAGCATCCGCGATTACGGCAATCGCGTGGGTCACCAGCGCCAAATGGCGGTGCTCGACAAATACGGCGTGCGGGGCTCGATCAGTCTGTCAGCCGCACTGTGCGAACATCACCCCGAGATCATCGCTTTGTGCGCCGAGCGCAACTGGGAATTCTTCAGCCACGGCATTTACAACACGCGTTACACCTATGGCCTGACCGAGGCGCAGGAACGCGAAATGATCGAGGACGCCATGGACACGATCGAGCGTGCCGTGGGTCAGCGCCCTGCAGGTTACCTGGCGCCTGCCCTGTCGCACTCTAACCACACCATTGATCTGTTTGCCGAGGCCGGCGGGATATATACCTGCGACCTGTTTCACGATGATCAGCCCACTTGGGTCAAAACCCGCAGTGGCAGGCCATTTGTTTCGATCCCGTATTCACTCGAACTGAATGACACGATTGCCTACGTGGTGCAAAAAATGGAGCCACGCCGCTATGGCGAAATCATTCGTCGCGCCTTCGACCAGCTGTATGAAGAGGGCGAGGAGAGTGGCACTGTGATGTGCATCCCCACGCATAACTATCAGGTCAGTTGCCCGCACCGGCTGCGTGCCTTCGAGGAAGCGTTGGAATACGTCACGGGACATTCGGATGTCTGGGTCACAACCGGACGCGAGATCGCCGAATATACGCTGACACATTGCAGTGATCAGATTAAAGGTGGCGAGGGTAGCGCGACATGACTGAAGAGTTACTCACCTACCATCAGCGCCATTATGGTATGGACCACGATCGCTACGAGTGGTCGATGTTGCAGGACCGTGCGCCCGTGCGCTGGCCCGGCGGTAAACCCCTCGCGCTCTGGATCAATATCTCAATACAACATTTCCCACTTTCGGGTGAAAAGCCCCGGGTGGCGCCTCCCGGCGCACTCACGATGCCGTATCCCGATCTGCGCCATTACACCTTACGCGACTACGGTAACCGGGTGGGCATCTATCGCTTACTGCAGGTGATGGAGCGCTATGGCGCGTCACCTTCGCTGGCGATTTCGGGCGCATTGGTAGCGCGCTACCCGCAATTGCTGGAGCGCCTTGCGCAGACGCCTTATGAATGGCTGGGGCATGGTTGGAACATGCTATCGATGCACGCAGGGGAAATAGATCCCGCGGTAGAGGCTGGCTGGATAGCAGAGGCGCGGGCCGCGTTGTTGTCCTGCAGCGATCGCTCGATCACCGGTTGGCTGAGTCCGGGACGTATTCAGACTGCCAATACGCCCGAGCTCTTGGTGAAAAATGGGTTCACCTACCAGTGCGACTGGGTCAATGACGAACTGCCCTATAACTTCAGAACTGCGGCGGGAGAGATGACCTGTTTACCTTCCTGTCTGGAACTCGATGATGTCTTTGTCCTGACCCAGAACCTGCACAGCGAGGACAGCTTTGCCCAGCAGGTGATAGATGCCGCTGATCTCTTGATTAACGAGGGCCGTGAGCAGGGCGGGCGCTTGTTGTCGCTTAACTTTCATCCCTGGCTGGTAGGGCAGCCGCACCGCATCCGCACGGTACGAGAGATTCTGGAAGCGCTACTTGTTCAGCGGAGCGATACCATTTGGCACGCGGCGCCTGCAGCGATCATTGAGGCGGCAAAGACCTAGTTTATTCGCCGGCTTCACACCGCCTTGGTGGCACCGAAAAACGCGACTGACGCGATAGTCACCCAGTAAAAGTAGGCGAGCCGCTTGCCAAAGGCGAGGCTCTTCTCCAGCTGATTTTCCGCCTCGGGGTTGGGGCCTTCCGCCAGTACACGAAACAGCGTCGTCCACTCACGCATAATAAATCGCAGCTTTAGACCGATCATCAGCGTCACGCTATAGAGCAGGATCTTGATTGAAAACCAGTACTGCATCGGGCCCACGTTGAAGGGACCGTGACCCAGTAAAGAGCTGATAGCGGAGACGACGAGCAGCGGGATCAAAACAAACCGCACACGCTCATCCCACAAGGTGAGTTGAATGCCGCGGTCGGTCTCGCGATAAACGTAGGCAGAGATGCAGAGGCTGAGCCACAAAATTGCAAGCACCCATACGGCGACGAGGAAGTTACCGCCAAAGGGCTGAACGCCCCACAAATATCCCATGTGGAGGCCCAGCGGCAGGAGGCTGATGATGCCAATACGGGCCAAAATGTCGATGTGGTAGGCGGTCTGCATGTGCCGTCGACGCTCTTCCATTGACAAATTGCGGTTGATCACGTGGGTGGAGGTATTGAATACGCCCCATTCCCCACCCAGCCAGTACACCATGGCAATGATGTGCAACCAGCGCAGCACTGCCAGCTCAGTAATGCCCATATCTCCGCCCCAACAGATTAAAGATATAACAATAGCTCAAAATGGTCCGCTCGGGCAGTCGACTGCGATGAATTTGCCAGTCAGTTGCAAAATCCAGTGCCACTGCATGACCAATACACCTGCTTTGATATATCATTAAGCGTTGCAGATAAAAACGCAGGAATCCTTACGCTAATGGAACCATTCTTTGGCCCACACCTGGTGGGCCAGTTGTCCAAGCAATCACCCACCCCGCTGTATCATCAGCTATTCACCCTGTTAAAAACGCGCATCCTCGATGGAACGCTGCTCTACGGCACCCGTTTGCCGCCCGAGGAGCAGCTAGCCGACCTTTTTAAGGTATCGCGAATTACCGCAAAGCGGGCGATGGATGATTTGTCCAAAGATAATTTGGTAGAACGCAGACGGGGCAGGGGCACCCATGTGATTTACCAGTACTCCCCCAAACCTGTCTACGCGCCCTTAACCGGTATGCTGCAGGAGATCGAGAGCATGGCGCGCAATTCTTCTGCGCATGTGCTCGACTACGGCATGCGGATACCACCCCAGGCCATACGATCAGATCTGAAACTAGCAGACGATGAGCCTGCTTTACACCTGCTCAGAGTGCGTGAGCGCGACGGATTGAAGTTCGGTCATTACACCAGTTGGACGGCCGGTGTAACCATGCCCGCCGATCCTGCTATTTTTCAGCATACACCGCGCCTCAGTTATTTTCGCCAGCAGGGACTCGAGGTCAGTCACGTCACCCAGACATTATCCGCGGTAGCTGCAGATGCGTCGGTTGCGCATGCGCTGGGAGTAGCGGAGGGGAGTCCCTTGCTGAGTTTGACCCGGCGCTCGTATAAAAAAACCGGTGTCGAGAGCGAGCAAATTATGGATTTTCTGGAGGTGCGCTATAACCCCGAGCACTTTCAGTACTCCATGGATCTGACGCTGGATTAATCCCTCAGATCAGCCCGGCTTTCTGAAGCTGGGTGATGACCGCAGATTGTTGTTCCATAAAATGCGCGCGATCCGGGACGACGATCTCCCCATCCTCGCCAATGAGGTTGTCCTCGGGATAAAAGCCGTCCTGTTCGTAGGTTGAGCGGAACAAAGACAGTCGCTGCCTCGCGATCAGATTAGTCATGGCGGGTTTGGCGCGAGCTTCCCTGAGCCGTTCGATGTCAATGACAGCATGGGCCACCATTGACTCTCCAGTATAGGCCTCGGTCAGTACCTGCCCTTTGTAGTCCACAACCTGAGAATGTCCCTGGGTCGAGTTCTGGGGTACTGGCGAGTTGAGGATTGCAGAGGTGTTGCTCGACACCACGTAGCACATGTTCTCGTAGGCGCGTGCGCATTTGGCGATATTTTTAGGTGTGGGTCTGGGGCTACCGACTTCGCTCGAGGAGTGCAGCAGTACTTCTGCGCCGCGGGTAGCGAGTGCGCGCGCGACTTCGGGATACAAAATCTCTTCCGACGCCACGCACGCCAGACGACCGAGAGGCGTATTGGCCACCGGGAACAGGCTCTCTTTGCCATATACCTCGAGATATTTCGACATGACGTCGTGTGGCGTTGGCGCAAACATCGAGATCAGGCGGCGATATCGCAATATCACCTCACCTTCGTCATCAATAATAAAACTGGTCTGAAAGTAGAGATCGGGAAAATGGGGATCCAGTTCATAGGCATTACCGGATAGATAGATGCCGCGGCTGCGCGCAATATCGCCCATACGGCGGTATTCGGGGCCGTCCATTTCGATACAGGCTTTTGAGCGCCAGACGTCGATACTCTCGCCCATGGGGAAGCCGGTTAAAAAGTACTCGGGCAACACGACCAGCTTCAACGTATCGCCGCTGAAAGTGCTGATGAAGCCCTTGCTGCCGGCGATGAGGCGATCCACTCGCTCCAGCGTATCCAGCATGGCCGTTTGCACCGCCTCACGATTGT
>DFQW01000016.1:5903-18465 GCA_002377985.1 Halieaceae bacterium UBA3479
CTACTCCAGCACCGTTTGCTGCACGCCTTCAACGAGTATCACGCGAAACTCGCCAGTGCCCGCGCGCAGAGGTTTGGCCGCTGCGTATTCATCGCTCTCCCAAAAGGCTCTGGCTTGCTCAGCCGAGGGCCAGCGATGCATCACCACGCGCGAGTGACTCCAGTCTCCCTCGAGGGATTTCTGCGGTCCACCCAACACGAGGTATTCGCCGCCAAACTGCGCCACGATCGCCGGCACTTTTTTTGCATAAGCGCTGAAGGTTTCAGGGTCGTGAACAATTGCTTCTACAATGATGTAAGCCGTCATGCTGGCCTCTCTGAATCAATGCCCCGGGCGCTAGCCGAGTCTGAAAATATAACACGCTGTAATTGGCTATTGGTCAGCATGAGCCGAGTAAAGTCGCCATCGCCGGGTGTCGTCGATTAGAGTGCGGGAGGGTGTTCTTCATGCCGGAGTCTATCACCCGGCTGGCAATGCTTTCCTCTCAAGAGCGCTTGCTAATGATCAAAACCCGAGTACGCCGGGATTCATTATTTTATCTGGATCGAGTATCGACTTAATGCCACTGATCAGTCCTTCGGCGGGCGCTTTCAACGCCGGCCGATAATGATAGGCCTTGCCCAGCTGCAGATGACTGGCGCCTTGTGCTGAAAGGACATCCACAACTTCGCTCTTTATTTTGTATACCGCGTCCCACGCCTGAGGAACCGCATCGAACTGGTTGATACGCGCGAGGTGCTCGGGCTCAAGACTGTGTTTGTGCAGGGGATTGAGCGCGTCCGGCCAAAAAAAGACGGGTTCCAGTACCGTGATCTGTTCGCTAACCGTGGCGATCAGATAGCCGGTCTCAATGGCATATTGCGCCAGTAAGTCACGATTGCGTTCGTAAACCGCTTCGATGGCGGCTAATACCTGCTCGCCTTTGGAATGTGGCACGAGTCCGTGCACGGGTAACCAGCGTTCGCCCTCGGCCCCCACCATATTATTAACCGGTCCAAACGGGTTGGCCGCCAGAATACGGGGGATACTGTCGGGTAAGGCTTTACCGCCCTCGGCTTCACATATAGCGTGGATCCGTTTGGCCTGATGGCTAGCTTCGGCATCGGTTCTGCCTTCGCTGATCGTGAACATGGCCCATTCCACTTCATCCATAAACCGCCGACCCGCGAAGGCGATTTTCGCGCCCTGCTTTACTTTGTTCACAATGCCCGCCTCGGCCTGAATCACACCTGAGAGCTGCTGTGCATCGGCGGTAAGACTGGCGCGCTTCATGCGCTGATGTTGCAGGTAAGGGTCAAAGCCAAAGCATTCAGTGGTCAGTGACTCTCTGGAGATCTGGGCCATTGCGCGGAGCATGGGGCCCGACTCCGTAAAGGCAAAGCTGGTATACCCCCTGGCGCCGGGTAAGGGTATTAACGGCAAGGTCGCCCGTACCTTGATGCCAAGCGCACCGCAGTCGCCCAGAAAGAGGCCTGTTAGATCTGGGCCGAAATGGCGCATAAATGGAGCGCCGTTTATTTGGCTGGCGGCGCCCGTTTCGATCAGTTCGCCGGTGCCGGTAATCGCACTGACCGACAGTACGTTATCGGCTGCCGTGCCACGCTGGCCACTGCCCCAGAAGATACTGTTTTGGGACAAGCTACCCCCAACGGTGGCGAACCTGCCCGACAGCGTGCCCCAATAGGGTGTGCGCACGCCCAGTGGCATCAGATGCTCGCTGAGCTTCTGCCAGCTGCATCCCGCCTCGACAGTCACGTAGCGGTCTTCAAGGTTGACCTCAACGATGGCGTCCATCGAGGTCATATCGATAAGAATGCTTTCCGGAGCCGTGGCGAGGTAGCCGCTGGTGTAGCTCATACCTCCGCCACGCGTGACGATAGGGGTTCGGCGTTCTCTGCAGGCTATAACCAATGACTGCACTTCTTCGATGCAACGGGGTTTGACGATCGCACCGATGGGCGGTCCGACAGTAAAAACATCTTGAGAATAAAGCGCAATGCGTTCAGGGTCCGTGTCGAGAATCTCGACGGGAAGTAGGTCGGTAATCTGGGAAACGACAGCGTTCATTCAGCACCTCCTTGATGTGCCCGAGATGGGCCATCCAGTAGATGAACCAACAGCAAAAGGGTAGCAGAGGTTCTACAAAAATGCCCGCCACGGGCGGCCCAGCTTTGGTTGTATGATTCTCTTTCTCCATTCAGAAGGCCAAAGAATGCGGCGCAAAGGTTTTTCTCATGTGGTGGTCAATACCGCCCACGCAGATACGTTGGGCGGGTTTTTGGCTGCTTTGGGTTGGCAGTGCCAGACGCAGGCATTGGATGATACCTCGATGGCTTTCTGGGGTATTACCGATACCCGTGGAGCCATGCACCGTTGGCGATTACCCCATGGAGGGTCGGAAGTAATCCTCCTTCCGGCTTCGGCTGAGACGCCGCTTTTGCGGCCCCTTACCAGCCCGGTCATCACACCCGGCGGGATTTTTGATATCAATATGCGCACCGACGACAGCCATTGGGCTTGCGCATTTCTTGAGACTCACGGATGGCGCGAGTTGGTGCAGCCGGTTGCCTGGCAGTTTGGTGCAGTCGAGACCAAAGAGGGCCTTTTTATACAGGATGACGGTATTGTGCTGGCGGTGATGCAGCGACTGCACCCCCCGCTCGAGGGTATTCAGTTTGATCGCATGAGCGACATTTTCAACAGCACGCAGATGGTGACCAGCGTCGAACGCACGTTGGCGTTTCTTCAACTTTTTGGCTTTGAGCAGTTTGTTGATCATCGCGGACCCTTACCCGGAGAGGGCGCGAGAGTGCTACAGCTCGAGGATCAACCGGTAGAGACGGCACATGTGCGGTTGAGTATTGCGCATCCCGCGGCAGCCATGGATGGTTCGATTGAACTGATTGACGTGCCTGCGCATCCATTGCCTCCGATCGATGTCCCAGCGCTGGGCGGTCGGGGTTTAAGGGCGCTCTGTATTCCACTGGAAAACGCAGCGCGCAGCTATGAGCGACTCATGGGCAGTGAGTGGTCGGACAAACTGATTCACCCACTGGCTCATCGTCAACTGCCCGGGTCGCTCAACACCGTTACATTCTCGGTGGTCGCGCCAGATGGCGGGCGGCTGGATTTTTATCAATGCCCGAATTGAGGGGGTCTGTATGCTGAAATCGATTCTGATGGTTTGGGTGCTCGCACACAATCTTGCTGTGACACAAGAGGCCTACGAGGAGTATTTGGGTTACCGACTGGTTGATGAGGGTTACATTGAAGACACGCTGGCCTTGGCGATCGAGCGGCCCGAACTGGCGGGGCAGCCCTACGTCACATTAATGCCTGCTGCCGGGCCTCAAGTAGGCATCCGGCTTGTGAACGGCGCCGAGCCCGATTATCAGCCGATGCGACGCGTCGGTTGGAGTGCGATCGAACTGTTGGTAGCGGACCCCGTCGAGCTGAAGCAAAGACTCGACGGGTCCGGTTTTACGCACCTGCGCGGACCCGACTATTTGACCGAACAAAAAAATATTTTGGCGATGCAGGTTACGGGGCCCAGCCGGGAGCTCTTCTACCTCACGCATATGATTGACCCCACACAGTCGGTTCTTCAGCCGCAAAGCAGCTCAGCACCGGTTGGGCAAACGTTCATCATGGTGATGGGAAGCCCAGATTTATCTGACACGCTCCAATTTTTTACGGGCCACTTCGGCAATGCCGTGATCGGTCCGGTACCGTATCGCATTGGTGTGTTATCGGACGCATACGGTTTGCCCGAGGATACACAGCACGCACTGGCGCTATTGTCGATGACCGATGGCTACGGCATTGAAATTGACCAGTATCCGTCCGGCGCTTCCTCTGTGCCCTCGGCCGCGGGTGAGCGAGGAGGCGTGATTCTCGTGACCGTCAGCGCGGACCCCGAGGGTCTCAAGCAGGCGCCCGACTGGATCTCGGCTTATATTGACGAGCAAGGCGCTGTCCTCGGAGGAATTGCTACTTTGCCCTCCGGGACGCCGCTGGAAATTTCCTTTACGGCACCGTTGTTGCCATCACCGAGCAATTAGTCTTATTGTTATAATTATAGGCTTTGTGGGTTTGGTGCATTGAAGGCGGTGGGGGCTAGGCAGTTTTATTGTGGCCAAGACACTATTTGACAAGCTCTGGCAGGAGCACGAGATAGAGACGCTGTCAGAGCGGGAATCCCTTCTCTATATCGATCGTATTTTTCTTCATGAGCGGACAGGCAGCGTTGCCTTAAATAGCCTCCTCGAGTGCGGTCGTCAGGTTCGTCGAAAGGAACACGCCTTTTGTACGATGGACCACATTGTGGATACCTTCCCCGGGCGGGGTGACAACACCCTCATGCCCAGTGGCCAAGATTTCATCCTGGCAACGCGCAGCGCCGCCAGAGAAACCGGTATTCGGCTGTTCGACATTCAGGATCCTGATCAGGGAATCGTTCACGTGATCTCTCCTGAACTGGGTATTGCCCTGCCGGGTTTATCGCTGATTTGTCCCGACAGCCATACCTGTACTTTGGGTGGGTTGGGCGCGCTGGCCTGGGGCGTGGGTTCAACCGAGGCGGAGCATGCGCTCGCTACCAGCACGCTTCGCGTGACCCGACCCGGCACCATGCAGATACTTTTTGAAGGATCACTGCCCTCCGGTGTGACAGCGAAAGACTTGATGCTACATACAATCCGGGAACTGTCAGCCGCGGGTGGCGCGGGTTATGCCATCGAGTTTGCGGGTGAAGCGATCGAGGCGCTTTCGGTCGAGGCGCGGCTGACACTGTGCAATATGGCGACCGAGCTATCGGCGTTTACCGGTTTGATTGCCCCTGACCTGGTTGTCCTCGAATACTGCAAGGGCCGGCAATTCGCGCCATCGGGAGCCGACTGGGAGCAGGCCCTTGCGCATTGGCGATCCTTGAGAAGCGATGAGGGTGCTCGCTTTGACTGCAATCGGCGTTTATCGGTTGACGCGCTTAAGCCGCAGCTGAGCTGGGGAACGAGCCCGCAATACTGTATCGCTTGGGACGAGAGGGTACCGTGTGCTGCCGATGCTTCAACCGAAGCCGAGAGCAGTGTGTGGCAAAGGATGCAGGACTACATGGGGCTAGCTGGCGGAAGTCGCCTCTCAGATTATCCTATCGACGCGGCATTTATTGGTTCTTGCACCAACAGTCGGTTATCAGACTTGCAGCTCGCTGCCGATTACCTGCTGAGAACGGGCCACCGCGTGGCGCGCGGAGTAAAAGCGCTATGCGTGCCGGGGAGCGGACGGGTCAAGCGAGAAGCCGAGGCTCAAGGCCTGCACGAGGTTTTTAAGAGTGCCGGATTTGAGTGGCGGGAGCCCGGATGCTCCATGTGCTTTTATGCGGGAGGCGAGAGTTTTGGAGACAGGGCAAGGATCGCCTCTACCACAAATAGAAATTTTGAGGGGCGGCAGGGTATTGGGTCCCGCACGCACCTTGGCAGTCCGCTGACTGTTGTCGCCAGCGCATGCGCGGGCTATTTAACCGCGGACACCACAGCATGACACCCTTCACCCGGCACATCGGCGTGACTGCCCCCTTGTTGCGAGACAATATCGATACTGACACCATTATCCCTTCCCGAGAGATGAGAACGGTGTCGCGAACGGGGCTGGCTGAGGGTCTCTTCGCGCCATGGCGTTATACCGATCCAGATGCGCGTAGCCCCGAACACTCGTTTGTGCTGAACTTGGAAGCGTTTGCTGGCGCTTCGATTTTGCTCGCGGGTCAAAATTTTGGCTGCGGTTCGTCGCGAGAACACGCCGTCTGGGCGTTGATAGAGAGCGGCTTCCGTGTCGTCATCGCGCCTTCCTTTGCCACCATTTTTCGCAATAACGCGCTCCGTAATGGCCTACTGACCGTCTCGCTGGACGAAAACCTGATCCGAGGTATACGGGAGTGGGTTGAGGTAAATCCTCGGCACCATCTTGTCGAGGTGGACTTGGAAAAATGCGTGTTAATCGCTGACTCTGCGCTCGCGCCGATCCCTTTTGTGATCGATCCTCTGAGTCGCACAATGCTGCTGGAGGGTCTAGATGAAATTGGTTTGACCGAGCAGTCTCTCGACAGTATTGCGGCCTTCGAGGCCAGCGATCGCAAGCGTCGGTCTTGGGTTTATTTGGGTGATGCTTAATTACTGAGCACGCCCTCGTTGATGAGGGCAGCGATGGTTTCAGTATCGAGTCCCAGCTCGGACAGTACTTCGCGATTGTGAGCACCGGCATGGGGCACGTCTTTATGAAGGGGTGGTTTCGTCTGTCCAAACTCAACGGGTAATCGGGGTAAAGCTGTTGCCTCACCGGCGCGATCTCCATCAGTCAGATGAACGGGCAGAAGCCCACCAGACGCTGTAAGGTGCGGGTCAGTGAACAAATCACCCGGGGTATTGATTGGCGAAAAAGGGAGGCCCGCGCGTTCAAGGCGCTCGCTCAATGATGCGATGTCCATGGGTGAAAACAGACGGTTAATAGCTGCTAACAATTGTTCTCTCGCAGCAACGCGGCCGGCATTGGTGGACAGGCTTTCGTCTGCTGCCCACTCGGTGAGGCCAAACTCTTCACAGAATCTGAGCCAGAGCGAATCGCTGACGATCCCCACGAACAGTCGGTCCCCCGAGTCCAAATGGAAAATATCGTAGATCGCCCAGGCTGACTGTCGCACGGACATGGGGGGAGGAGCCTCTCCACTGACTGCCTGCTGCGCCATATGTTGTCCCACCAGAAATGCGGTTGTCTCAAAGAGGGCGCTGGTGACGTGGCTACCCGTTCCAGTGGCCTCGCGCTGATGCAGTGCCGAGAGAATGGCAATGACCCCGAACATGCCGCCGGTGATGTCGATGACAGAGGAGCCGGCGCGCAATGGCCGATCTGGCAGACCAGTCATGTACGCCAACCCACCCATCATTTGCGTGACCTCATCAAGGGCCACTCGATTTTGGTACGGACCGGAGAGGAACCCCTTCAGCGAGCAATAAATCAGCCGGGGATGCGCCGGTTTGAGCGAGTCGTAATCCAACCCCAGTGAGGACATGGTACCCGGGCGAAAATTTTCCAGCACAATATCGGCTGACTGAATCAGCCGGAGCGCGACTTCGCGGCCTTTGGGGTGCTTCAGGTCGAGTGCGACCGAGCGTTTGTTGCGGTTATACATGGGAAAGTAGCCGGCGCCCGAACCTGTCAATCGGCGGGTATTGTCGCCCTTGAGCGGCTCAACTTTGATCACGTCTGCACCCAGATCCCCGAGAATGACACCGGCAGTCGGTCCCATCACCATGTGAGTGAATTCGATGACTTTTATGCCGCGCAGCGGGGCGGCTTGCGCCGCAGGTACCTCAGCCCCGGTCATTACTGCTTCTCCGAATGGTTTGGTATGATGTTATATCATTAAGCTCTTTAAGGTCGCAAAGGCCCGGGGTCACCGAAACAGTGGAAAATACGGCCGTGCTGCTTGCCAAGCGCCCAGAGGGTCTTCCGACGCCTGAAGATTTTTCGGTAGTCACCCGACCCCTGACCTCGCGCGACGCGGGGAAGATTCGTTGCGAGACGATTTTTCTCTCGCTCGACCCGTATATGCGGTCTGTGATCGCGGGTAATCATCTCGGCCACGGTATCGCTCCGGGGGAGGTTGTGCCGGGAGAGGTTATTGCTAAAGTGACCGAGAGTGAACATCCAGACTGGCCGCTGAATACATTGGTGCGGTGCGAGGGTGGCTGGCAGCAATTCAGCGACCAAACACCAGATTCACTGGCCAGAGTGCCTTCTCAACTGAGCCGTCCTTCGCTGGCCCTGTCGATCCTCGGCATGCCCGGGCTCACCGCCTGGGCCGGAATGGTTGATCTCGCGAAAGTAGGTCCCGGCGATGTTGTGGTGATTCCGGCGGCGGTTGGCGGCGTCGGGGCTATGGCGGCGCAGCTTGCAAGGCGGGCGGGCGCCACGACTGTTGCCATCACCAGTGGAGCAGAAAAGCGACGCATTGCGACAGAGACGCTCGGTTATGACCACTGCATTGACCGCATCGAAGAAGACCTTGGCACAGCACTTGAGAGAATTGCACCTGACGGCGTTTCGGTGTATTTCGATCTGGTGGGTGATCCAACGCTGACGACCGTGGCTACGCACCTGGCGGTCGGCGGACGGGTCGTGCTCTGTGGACTGATTCAGGATTACAACGGAAATCACAAAACCACGGGCCCGCATCCCGGCTTGTGGATTACCAAACGCGCTACGGTGAGTGGTCTGGTCGTGTATGACTACGAACCGCAGCGACAGGCGTTCGAGGCAGAATTTGTGCCGCTCGCAGAAGCGGGCGAATTGACCGCTAATGAGGAGTTTCACGACGGTCTTGATGCCGCACCAGCGGCCTTCTGCCGACTCATGCGCGGGCTGAATAGCGGCAAGGTGGTTGTCAGGCTGGTTGATTAAGGGAAAGCGGATGCAACACATTACGATCAGCGAGGTGGGCCCGAGAGACGGCTTGCAAAGCGTGCAGTCGATGCTGTCCACCGAGGGGAAGCTGGCCTGGATTGAAGCGGAATATGGCGCGGGTGTTCGCGAGATAGAGGTCGGATCTTTTGTCTCGCACAAGCTGCTGCCACAGATGGCTGATACCGATGCTGTGGTGCGGGGTGCGCAACATCTGGAGGATTTGGTGATCGCGGTGTTGGTTCCCAATGTCCGGGGTTGTGAATCCGCGCTTAGCGCTGGAGCGCACAAAATTTCGATACCCCTCTCGCTTAGTGAAACTCACAGCATGAAAAATGTGCGCCGCAATCACGCACAGATGCTCGATGAAATTCGGTCTTGCCTGAAATTAGTCGAGGCGATACCCGAAAGCGAGAGGCCCGTTTTCGAGGTGGGGTTATCGACGGCGTTCGGATGCACGATTGAGGGCGTAGTGCCCGAGCCTTTTGTCGTTGACATGGCAGAGCGCGTACTCGACCTTGGGGTGGCAGAGGTTGGGTTATCTGATACAACGGGCATGGGCAACCCGGCACAGCTTGAGCGGCTGGTGACCGGGATCTGGCGACGTTGTGGCGAATCGAGACTCACGGGCGTGCATCTGCACAATACGCGCGGGCAGGGTTTGGCGAATGCATTACGTGCCGTAGAACTGGGTATTACAACACTCGACAGCTCCCTCGGTGGATTGGGAGGGTGTCCCTTTGCGCCGGGTGCCAGCGGTAATATTGTGACTGAGGATTTGGTCTTTATGTTGGCTTCTATGGGCTACCCAACGGGGATTGATCTCGAGGCGCTATTGCTCGTGCGTCAGCAGGTTGCCGCGTTGCTTCCCGGGGAAGAGTGGTTTGGTTTTACCGCGGCTGCGGGGTTGCCAAAGCACTTCGGGGCAGCGGCGTTGCCGCCGGCGAGCTAATATGTCCAACACAACAATCTCTGTTCGGAATCCCCGAACCGGCCTTTACGACCACGAGATTCGAGTAGCGTCCGCTGATGCCGTTGCCCGGTGCGCGCAAGCGCTTCGCGAAGCGCAGCCCCGGTGGTTGGCGCTGGGTGCCGAAGGTCGAGCTCGGTGTCTCAATCGGTTTGCCGACGCGGTAATGAGCGAAATCGGCGCGCTGGCGGAAGCCTTGGCGGTCGACACTGGCCGCTCGACCTTTGCGAAATTCGAGGCGTTCAAGTCGGTGGAGTTGATCCGGATGTGGGCTGAGCGCACTCCCTCTATCCTCGAGCAATTGGCCGGGTCGGGTCAGTCGGGGCAGGTGCCGGCGGTTCACTACCAGCATCGTTTGATTCCTTACGAAGTCGTTGCGGTTATCAGTCCCTGGAACGTGCCGTTGCTGCTGGCCATGATCGACAGCCTCGCGGCGCTGTCGGCCGGATGTGCCGTGTTGCTGAAGCCTTCCGAGGTGACGCCGCGTTTTATCGTTCCGCTACAGCGAGCGTTGGATACGGTGCCCGAATTGGCCGCCGTGCTGCGCGTCGTGACCGGGGGCGCGGATACCGGTAGCGCCATGATTGATCAGGTTGATGCGGTGTGCTTCACAGGCAGCGTGCAAACCGGCCGGAAGGTCGCCCAGCAAGCGGCTACCTGTTTTATTCCCGCATTTCTGGAGCTGGGAGGAAAAGACCCGGCGATTATTCTTCCGGACGCAGATCTGACCTTGGCTGCCCGCGCTGTGATTCGAAGCGCGATTGGTATGACGGGTCAGGCCTGCCAATCTCTTGAGCGTGTTTACTGCCACGAATCCGTCGCGGGCGATTTCATCGAGGCGCTACTGTCGCAACTAAAAGACTTGTCTCTGACCTGCACCGACAGCGGCGAGGGCGATATTGCGCCGCTGATCTTTGAGCGTCAGGTGGAGACCATTCAGTGTCACGTTGACGATGCGCTCAAAAAAGGTGCCACCTGCCTGACGGGCGGTGAACCCGTGAGGGCAGGGGGCGTTTGGTATCCCCCCACGGTATTGTCGGGTGTCACTCAAGACATGCTGATAATGCAGGAAGAGACTTTTGGACCAGTGATTCCCATCGCGACTTTCAGTAGTCCAGAGGAAGCGATTGCGCTGGCCAATGACTCCAGTTTTGGGTTGTCAGCTGCGGTATTCTCGGCAGATCAGGGTGCTGCTATCGCCGTGGCGGAATGCCTGCAAGTTGGCGCTGTGAGCATCAACGATGCATCGCTTACAGGCGTAGTAAACGATGTGGAAAAGAACAGTTTCCGTTTTTCCGGGATGGGCGGATCACGCATGGGCCCTGCGGGCTTGACGCGATTTCTCCGTAAACGCGCGCTGTTAATTCAGACGGGGGAGCCTGCAGCAATACAACTCTTTTCTGATAAAGATGAGGAGAGATCGGTATGACAATGGTGTGGGTTGATTTAAAACCTGGCGCGGCTGGGTGCCAGCCTATCTTGGATTTTCTGAGCGAAATTTTGCCAGACACCAGAGCTTTCGACGGTTGTCAGAGCCTCAAGGTTTACCGGGAGGGAGACGGGGAAGCGCTGGTATTTATCGAGTACTGGGACAGTGCGGCGCACTATCAGCGTTACCTTGATTGGCGAACGGAATCGGGAGTACTGAATAAATTGGTGGAGTTGCTGGCCGAGCCGCCGGTCATTCGCATTGCCGAGGATACGGGCGTCTGATCCAGCCTGACCCGCAAACCGAGGCGGACTCTACGATACAAACCCGTACAGTACCCCCGCGATCTTTCTCAGCTGAATTTCTTCCGCGCCTTCGGTAATGCGGTAACGCCGGTGATGCCGGTAAATATGCTCAAAGGGTTTGTGGCGTGAATAGCCAAGCCCCCCGTGAAACTGCATGGCTGTATCTGCAGCGTTGCATACCAGCCGGTTCGCCCGGTAGTTACACATCGAAACCTTGTCGGTCAGCTTCTTCGCAACATCGACTTTGTCCATTTGATCCATCTGTGCCGCCGTTTTATAGATCAGCAACCGCAGCATTTCTGCTTCGGTCTGCAGTTCAACCAGCGGGAACTGAATGCCCTGATTCGCTGACAGCGGTTTGCCAAATGGCGCTCGTTCTTTCGTGTACTTAAAAGTTTCATCGAGACAATATTGCGCCGCTCCGAGAGAGGATGCGGCTTGCCGAATGCGGCTTTCGTGAACAAAGTGCATGGCGATTCTCAGGCCCTGATCGATATCACCCAGAACGTGATCATCGGGAACAAAAACTTCAGACAGCGTGCAGCGGGGGTGATCCGTTGGCATATTGAGGGTCCACAGATACTCGCCAATCTCAAACCCGGGTGCATTCGTGGGGACAACAAAGCAGCCAATGCCCACAGCGCTCCCATCCGCCCCGGAGTGTCGCGCAAACACCAGTACATGGCTGGCTTTATGAAGACCAGTCGTCCACATCTTTTCCCCGGTAATGCGCCAGCCACTGACGCCATCTTGTACCGCTTCCTCGGCACGGGTTTCCATCCAGGTGGCGTCGGATCCATGGGCGGCTTCAGTAAGTCCGAAACACCAACCCATCTCGCCCTGCAGTAGGGGTTCCATCCACTGCGACTGTTGTGCTGATGTACCGAAGTCACGGAGCATCAGAGGCGTCATTAGGTTGCCCACGATCGAGCTTTCGTTCTGCAGGTCGTTGTGCAAGCCGAGACCCTTTTGTGCCAGATATTCCCGAATGCGTGCCATGGCAAGATTGGTTCCATTCTGACCACCAAAAGCTTCGGGTAGTGCGAAGCGAAAATGCCCGGCGGCGTCGGCGCGACGACGCATCTCCATGAGCAGCGCCTCCCACTCCTCCCGCGGCAGACCACCGCGATCCCAGTCCGTGCGCGCGTGCTCCCGGCGGTGATCAAAAAAACGCTGGTTATCGTCCTGTGCCTCGAGGGGTTTGATTTCGCGCTCGATAAAGTCATCCAGAACGAGCAGGTAGTCTTCTATCTCGCGCGGAATGTCAAAGAGAAAAGGCTGACTCATAAAGCGCTTCCCACTGCAGGTTATTGCTTGTCGCCGTGGCAGTTGACGGCGTGAAATGACTAAGGGTGATGTTAAAAGTCTCGCACACCGCTGTGAACTGATTTAGCGCGGTTGCCA
>DFQW01000006.1 GCA_002377985.1 Halieaceae bacterium UBA3479
GCTTGATGCGTTCCTCCCTGAGTGGTATTTTGACCATTGACAAAACTGTGGTATTCCTCGCTATACTGGGTTTTACTGTGGGTCAAGGCTATTTCAATATCCTCTCCACGTAAATGAATTACTGGATACAAGCGATCTTCTTGAGGCATATTGTCCTCTAAGAGGTCTTTCAAGCCATTTTCGCTGAAAAATTTTTCCCCATTAAAATCAATGGTGAGTCCAGGATTTAAATACACATAATTGCGGAGCATTTTCTCCACATATTCATTCCTGAATTTAAAATTTTTAAAAATCGCCTCGTCTGGAGAGAAGATAACCTTGGTACCCCGGCGTTTTGCACTTTCCTCGGGAGCTGGATCATCAACCAGTTCACCAGATTCAAATCCGGCCGACTTCATTTGACCGTCACGCACTGACTCCACGCGAAAATAACTACTCAAAGCATTTACTGCCTTGGTTCCGACTCCATTAAGCCCCACAGACTTCTTGAAGGCTCGGGTATCGTATTTACCCCCAGTGTTCATTTTTGAGACCACATCGACGACCTTTCCCAGCGGAATTCCACGACCAAAGTCACGAACACGTACTTCTTTGTCTTTGATGCGGATTTCAATGGACTTTCCTGCACCCATGACATACTCATCGATACTGTTATCCAAAACCTCCTTTAATAAAATGTAGATACCGTCGTCTGCAGAAGAACCATCCCCTAACTTACCAATATACATTCCAGGACGAAGACGGATGTGCTCTTTCCAGTCGAGCGAGCGAATATTGTCCTCGGTATATTGTGTATTTGACATGGGCGATTGTTGAGTCGCTAAGATAAAATTCTCAATAAAAATGAAAAACCCTGAGGGGTTAAAGTAATTAACAATTAGGTCAAATAATTGTTAAGAAAAAGAAGGCTTTCAGCCTCTATATAAAATAGGTGAAACCACAATAAAACATGAGATTTTTGAGGTATTTAATACTCGTTTCAACTCAGGACTAAACGTTGAATCTAAAGTGCATAACATCGCCGTCTTTGACTATGTATTCCTTGCCTTCTACACCTAGCTTTCCTGCCTCACGAACTTTGGCCTCGCTACCGTATTGTACATAATTCTCATAGGCAATAACCTCGGCACGGATGAATCCTTTTTCAAAATCGGAGTGAATGACTCCAGCTGCCTGAGGGGCAGTCGCACCCACGGGTATGGTCCATGCCCGTACTTCTTTTTCACCAGCGGTAAAATAGGTTTGTAATTGCAACAAAGCATAGGCACTGCGTATGAGTTTAGAGGCTCCAGGTTCATCCAAACCTAAATCATCCAAGAACATTTGACGTTCCTCGTAAGTCTCTAATTCGGTTATATCGGCCTCCGTGGCTACGGCCAGAACCAAAACCTCAGCACCCTCGGCTTTTGCCAATTCGCGTACTTGATCCACGTATGCATTACCAGTTGCCGCAGAGCCTTCATCTACATTGCAAACATAAAGCACTGGCTTATCAGTAATAAATTGTACTGGAGTGATGTATTCCTTGCGCAATTCATCATCGATTTGAACCCCACGAACAGAGATTCCAGAGGACAAAGCAGCCTTTACTTTATTGAGCACTTCTTGCTCTTTTTGCGCCTCCTTATTTCCAGTTCTAGCAGCACGATGTACCTTTTCGAGTTTCTTTTCAACTGTTTCGAGATCCTTAAGCTGCAATTCCATGTCGATAATTTCTTTATCCGCCTCAGGATTAACACGCCCTTCGACATGAACGATATTATCATTATCAAAACAACGCAATACATGCAAGATTGCATCTGTTTCTCTGATATTGGCCAAAAACTGGTTCCCTAAACCTTCACCTTTACTGGCACCTTTTACAAGTCCTGCAATGTCTACAATCTCAACTGTAGCTGGCATGACACGCTGCGGTTTAACTAATTCTTCGAGTTTTATCAGTCGTGGATCGGGCACATTGACCACCCCTACGTTTGGCTCAATGGTACAAAACGGGAAGTTTTCTGCGTCTATTCCCGCCCGGGTGAGTGCATTGAACAGGGTAGATTTGCCGACGTTGGGCAATCCTACAATGCCACACTGAATTCCCATGTTGCTCAGTCCTCGTTATCTGGTGGGGATTGATGGTGCTCGCTGTGAAGCGCCGTCATGGCTTTCACCGCATCGCCATCCAGTAGCAGTGGCAGGGCGGCGATGGCAGACTTGATGCTAGCGTCAATTGCCACTTGGTCTTCTGCAGAGGCCTTGCTCAGTACCCACGGTGATACCTGTCTGGCAGCGCCCGGATGGCCAATGCCGATGCGTAAACGCCAAAAATCCTTGCGGCCGCCCAACGCAGGTATGACGTCTCGCAACCCGTTATGGCCACCGTGTCCACCATCATGTTTGAACCGTGATTCTCCAGGCGGCACGTCCAGCTCATCGTGGGCAATCAGGATTTCGTCGGGTTCAATCCGGTAGTAATTGGCCATGGCAGCGACGGATCGCCCACTTTCGTTCATGAAAGTGCCCGGTACTAGCAGTCGCAGATCGTGTCCAGCGATAAGCCCTCGCGAGGATTCACCCAGGGCATTGCGATCGGCGGAAAGGGTCAGGCTGTATTCAGCGGCTAGACGGCGCACAAAAAAGGCACCGGCGTTATGCCGAGTGCCTTCGTATTGTGTGCCGGGATTGCCTAGCCCGACGATGAGTCGGATGGCAGACACGGTTTAATCAGCCCTAGCCATCGGCTCCGGTATCGTCAGATTCCGCGGCATCTTCCTCGGCACTGCCGTCGTCTGCTGCCTCATCACCAGCAGCCTCCTTGGTGCCGCGGGGTGCGATGATCGAAGCAATTGCGAGGTCATGATCCTCACCCAACTCAAGGGCGGTCGAGGTGACGCCAGCTGGGAGGGAGATATCCGACAAATGAACGATTTGACCCAGCTCAACTGCCAGCATGTCGACTTCGATGTACTCGGGAAGATCTTTTGGCAAGCACTGCACCTCAATATCCGTTGCTTGCTTCTGAATCATTCCACCGCCAAGTTTGACACCGGCGCACTGCTCTTCGTTGACGAAGTGCAAAGGCACATTCACTTTAATAACCTGATCCATGCGCACGCGAAGGAAATCTGCGTGCATGGGGAACCCCTTGGCGGGGTGACGCTGTATGTCCTTGATAATGGCGCTGTACTTATCTCCCCCAACCTGCACCTCAAGAATGGAGCTGAAACACGCTTCGTTTTCGAGCATGTGTTCAAAATCCTTGCGAATCAGAGTTAGGCTTTGGGCGGGTTGATCGCCTCCATAAATGACGGCGGGAATTTTTCCCTCAAGACGACGCAGGCGGCGGCTCGCACCTTTCCCTTCGTCGGCTCGCGCCTCTGCAACTACAATAAAAGCATCAGACATTGTCCTGCTCCTTTGCTAACACCACTTTGTCTGCGACCGACGCCGTGATGGGTGGGTAAAACACTGTTCAGGAAAGATCAAACAGTGCGCTAATTGATTCTTCGTTGCTCACTCGACGGATCGACTCCGCCAGGAGGTCAGCAATCGTGAGCTGGCGAATTTTTCCAATTGCCAATGCTTCCGGTGACAGCGGAATAGTATCTGTCACCACTAACTCGTCGAGCTGAGAATTCTTGATATTGTCCAGTGCTTTCCCCGACAAAACGGCATGCGTGCAGTAGGACACCACTTTTACCGCACCTCGCTTTTTCAGCGCATTGGCTGCGGTACAAAGCGTACCGGCCGTGTCCACCATATCATCGACCAAGATGGCGGTTCGGCCGTCCACTTCGCCAATCAGGTTCATTACTTCCGCTTCGTTGGCTCTGGGGCGACGTTTGTCGATGATCGCCAAGTCGGCATCATTCAACTGTTTAGCGATTGCGCGTGCTCTGACTACACCACCGATATCGGGCGAGACGACAATCACATTCTCGTGATTACAGCGGGCGATATCGGCGTTCAAAATAGACGACGCATACACATTGTCTACCGGCACAGTGAAGAAGCCCTGTATCTGTTCGGCATGCAAGTCGACCGTCAATACTCGATCTACGCCGACGCCAACCATGGTATCGGCAACCACTTTCGCGGAGATGGGTACGCGAGCGGAACGCACACGACGGTCCTGCCTCGCGTAACCGAAATAGGGGACAACCGCAGTGATCCTTCCAGCGGATGCCCGGCGTAAGGCGTCGATGATAAGGAGCAGCTCGATAATGTTGTCGTTGGTGGGTTGGCAGGTACTTTGCAAAACGAACACGTCTTTGCCGCGGACATTTTCATTGAGTTCTACCGTGATTTCGCCATCAGAAAACTTGCTGACAGCCGCATTCCCCAGCGCCAGATAAAGCCGGTCCGCAACTTTGCGAGCGAGTGCGGGGTTGGCATTGCCCGTAAAGACCATCATTTTCGATGACATGCGCTTTACCTCACGCGGGTTGATTGGCTGGGGCGGGAGGATTCGAACCTCCGAATGGCGGGATCAAAACCCGCTGCCTTGCCACTTGGCGACGCCCCAATAAAAAACGTTTTACTCTACTTCTACCATCTCAGGGCGGTGGTCTATGCCTTCGGCCACCACGACTGGCAGATTAACGGGAGCTCTCGCTGCGATTTGGCGCGCCTCCGCTTCGGTCTCGAAGGCGGCAAAAACGCAGGCACCGCTGCCCGTCATCCGAGCATGGGGGGCTTCACTCACCAACCATTCCCACGCCCGCTGTATTTCGGGATATAACGCCATCGCAACACCTTGCAAATCGTTGCGCGTCGTCCCCGAAAAAAAGGCCTGCACTGTAATGGGAGCAGTGTTACGTGTCAATTCAGGATGGCTGAAGATTTTGGCAGTACTTGCCTCGCACCGGGGTTGCGCAATCAGGTACCAGCGCTTGGGCAAGGCCATTGGTGAAAGTGCGTCGCCCGCGCCCTCTGCCCAGGCGCTCTGACCCAGCAAAAATACCCCAACATCGGCGCCCAGCGGTATTCCCATCGCCATCAGCTGGTCTTGATCTAGGCCGAGTTGCCAGAGGCGATTGAGTGCGATGAGCGTCGTCGCCGCATTGGAGCTGCCACCGCCCAATCCGCCGCCACGGGGGATCCGCTTGCGTACATGGATACGGGCACCTTTGCTGGTTTGTCCCAGCGCCGCAGCGGCTCGTAGAATCAGGTTCTCGGCCGCGGGAAGATCATCCGTATCGCCTGACAGTTCCACCCCGGAGCTTGCTCTGACCTCGAAGGTCATTTCGTCACCCCAGTTCAGCAACTGGAACAGGGTTTGCAGCGTGTGGTACCCGTCTTCACGACGTCCGGTCACATGAAGGAAGAGGTTGAGCTTGGCGGGCGAGCAGGCGCGGAGCATTTTCATTATTGCGCACCGATGTCCCAGGTAGAGACCCGGATTTTTACCGAGTACCCCTCGCCCACAACGGTCATCTGCTCAGGTAGCGTCCAGGGAGACACCGTCTGCCAGCTCAGCACCTCTATCTGCCCATGCTCCGGGTTACCGGGGTAACCCAGTAACCACTGGCCGATGATATCCGGTTGGTCTCTAGCCAGCAGATGCAGTGGCGGTGCCAGCGTCGCGATATCTGACAGGGGGCGGATCTCCTCGCCATCCCGCCAAATGAGCTTTGCACCTTCGCGCTCCAGCACGATTCGATTCATCGAGAAGGGTCCCGTCACGGTAACGGTATCTCGGGTGAGATCGTGTCGCTGCCAGCGGAACCGCGCGGTGTGGGTTTCTTCCCCCTCAGTTATCGCCATTTTACCGCTGGCTGTCCAGGGGCTGAGATTTGCCGGTGCCCTCGTCAATGAGGAAGAATCTTCAGTTTTGTCGGGGTAGGGGGCCACGCAACCCAAGGGCGACATGATGCAGAGCATCAGGAGCAGGCGCTTGAGTTTTGACTCGATGCATGGATTTCTCGCCAGCCGGGAGTTCATGGCAGGTCAGCGCCGAGTCGTCCGACCGCCTCCAGAATGATGGGATGTTCGGGTACGCGGCTGAGGCCATCTTTCCAAATATCCCGGGCTTCGATTTGTCGCCCTTGTATCCACAGCACCTCGCCGAGGTGCGCTGCCACTTCGGGATCCGGAAAAGCGACATGGGCACGGCGTAGCAGAGACTCCGACACCTCAAAATGTCCCAACTTGTAATAGACCCACCCGAGGCTGTCCAGAATCGCGGGATCACCCGGTGATAGCTCAAGGGCGCGTTCGATCAACTTGGCGGCCTCCTCAAAGCGCTCCGTATGGTTGGTGAGTGTGTACCCCAGGGCATTAAGCGTTGCAGCGTGGTCGGGATCTTGAGCAAGTATGCTACGCAGGTCCCGCTCCATTTCTTCGAAAGCGCCCGCTGCTTCATGGGCCATTGCTCGTCCATAAAGTAATGAAAAAGAGTGCGGAAAAGCCGTCAGTCCTCTGTCATAGGCGCGTAATGACTCACCGGTCCAGTCTTTGAGGGCATCGGCTTCCAGCAGGAACAGTTGCTCCGCAGCGGTGGGATAAAGTTGCCGCTGGGCGGCAAAAAAAGCCTTGATGTCGCTGGCAAAGCCAGTATCCACCAGTATCTGCGCGGCCCGGGATTTTGCATCACTGAATTCTCGGGAGGGCCCCACCGCCCCAAAGGCTGAAATTGCCTCTGGATACTGATCGCGCATCGCCGCTATCCGTCCCCTGTAGTAGTGCGCTTCGTTCAGGCGCTCTTCAAGCTCGATCAGGTGGTCGAATTTTTCCTGCGCATCGTCCAGATGCTGCAGCTCGAAGTCGAGTAGTGCCGCTGTGGTGAGGAGCTCCGGATTATCCGGCTCCTGTTCCAGTAAAAGGGCGAACTGCGTGCGCGCGGCGTTATAGTCTCCCTCAGAGCCCAATAATCGAGCGTACTGCAATCGAAGCTCCTGATTTTGAGGGAATCTTCGTAGCGTGTCGGCAAGTCGCTGAAAGGGGTCCGCGGCTGATTGGTCGAGTTGTAACTGAGTCCACAGCATGATCGCCCTGATATTCTCGGGATCGCGATTCAATACCGGATCAAGTAGGGCAGCCGCTCGCGCTGGATTATTCTGCAGTCTGGCAAGCAGGCTTGCGGCGATGGCAATTTGATCGTCTTCTGGCCACTGGGCGGCAAGGTCGCCAATGGATTGAGCTATGGCTTTCTGGGTTTCAGGTTTGAGTTGTTCGTACCCTGACAAATTACTGGCAACATTCACCTGTACTCCCAGACTGGCAGCCAGTCTCGCGTAGTGCAGAGCCAACAGTGGATTCCCCGTGCGGGAGAGCCAACCTGAAGCTGACGCTGCCGCAGCGCCATCCGCTGGGTCGAGATCTGCCAGTCTGATTGCCATGGCAGTGGCGCGATCTGCATCGTTGACAAACTCGGCCAAGCGCAGCGCTCGTCGCGCCAGCGCGGGATCTCTGAGAATTAACGCCTGATCGGCGAGTAGCGTCAGTCCGTGTTCAAAGTCACGCGCGCGCAGCGCAAACTCCGCCTCCAGCAGCGGCCGCACGCTTTCATCTGGAATAGGCGTCTCGACGCGAGGGGCTTCATCGATGCCCGGAGGCGCAGCCGGAGCAACCGCGGCGGCACCGGCAGATGTTTCCGCGGGCTGGGACGCGCAGTTCGCCAGCAGCAATGGCAGCAGCCATAGCACTAAAAGACGAGAGCTGTTCATCACTGGGTAGAGGGCCTAAGAGAAGTCATTTTCATGGCGGCAAGTTGTTGCAAAGACAGTGCTATGATAGCAACTTGTGATGGTTGGCGAGGGTGTAGACCGGAGCCATGTTGAACAAATTATTGGTAGTAGGCGTTAATCATGACTCGGCCTCGGTAGCGTTGCGCGAGCAGATTGCGTTTGCGCCCGAGAAAGTTCACGAATCATTAAGCGCCCTGATCCGTGATACCGCGCTCAGCGAGGCTGTCATTCTCTCCACTTGTAATCGAACTGAACTATATGGCGTGCTATCCAGTCCGGCTGAGGGAGTGGCAGCTGGGGATCAACTGGCCCACTGGTTAGCGCATCACCACGGTGTAGACGTCAATCAATTGCTGCCCTGCGTCTATCGTAATCACGGACTCTCGGCGGCCTCCCATCTGGTTCGTGTCGCCGCAGGGCTGAACTCAATGATTCTTGGGGAGCCGCAAATTTTTGGACAAATGAAGTCAGCTTTTGCCGTGGCGCAGGAAGCCGGTGCAGTGGGTTTCCACATGAATATTATTTTTCCGGAAGCCTTCCGCATCGCAAAAAAAGTCCGCACCGATACGGCCATTGGAGAAAACCCTGTCTCCGTGGCCTACGCCGCTGTTGATCTGGCGCGTCAAATCTTTCGTGATATGCAGAAAAGCACCGCATTATTGCTGGGGGCGGGTGAAACAATTGAGTTGGTCGCGCGTCATCTGGGCGATGCCGGGCTTGGCAAACTGATTATTGCCAATCGCACATTGGAGCGCGCTGAGCAGCTAGCTTCCCAATTTGATGCAGAAGCGATTTTACTTGCGGATGTTACCGAGCGCCTGTACGAGGCTGACATTGTGATCAGCTCTACCGGAAGCCAACTGCCCATTTTGGGCAAGGGGATGGTGGAGGCGGCGGTCAGGACCCGGCGCTGGCGATCCATGCTCATGATTGATCTGGCAGTCCCGAGAGATATTGAGCCGCAGGTTGCCGAAATTTCCGACATTTATCTCTACACCGTTGATGATATGCGCGAGGTGATCGAAGAAAATCTTCGCCTGCGAGCATCAGAGGCGAGCAAAGCTGATCAAATTGTGGCCAGTGGGATCGAAGCGCTACGAGAGGGTTTGCTGGAGCGGCAATCGGCCGACGTTGTGAAGACATATCGCGATTCAGCCTTGGCAGTGCAGCAGATTGAACTGGAAAAGGCGCTGAAGATGTTGGAGCGCGGCATGAAACCAGAGGACGTGCTCAATCGGCTTGCCCGCGACCTGACAAACAAACTTATCCACGCTCCAACCGCGGGTCTCCGTCAGCTTGCCAAGGATGGTGGTAAGCAAGACGTCTCGAAAATGGCCGCGGTTCTGGGTCTGACCGACTTTGAGAACGAGCGGGATGAGGGCACGACGCTCCAATAGCGTCGTTTTACGCCCACTCCGGTGAAATCTTCTTTACTCTCCAAGCTAGAGAACCTCGCTGATCGACATCAGGAGGTTGAGGCATTATTGGGTGACCCGCAGATCATCGCTGATCAAACCGAATTCAGGGATTTGTCCCGGGAGTTTGCCCATCTCAATGAGGTGGTAATCCAGTTCCAGCGGTGGAGGCGCCTGCAGTCGCGTCTCACTGACGCCCGCGAGATGCTCGATGACTCCGACCCCGAACTCCGCTCGCTCGCCCAAGATGAGATTGACGAGGCGGCATCGGCCGTCGAGGAAGTCGAGTCGGCGCTTCAGGTACTGCTCTTGCCGCAGGATCCTAACGATGCCGGCAACGTATTTTTGGAGATTCGAGCCGGTACCGGCGGAGACGAGGCCGCAATATTTTCGGGCGACCTGTTTCGCATGTATCACCGTTACGCCGAGCAAAAGGGGTGGTCAATCGAGATCATGTCGGAGCGGGCGGGTGACCACGGTGGGTTTAAGGAATTGATTACTCGCGTGGTAGGGCAGGACGTCTATGCTCACCTCAAATTTGAATCAGGGGCTCACAGAGTCCAGCGGGTGCCGGAAACCGAGTCTCAGGGGCGCATCCACACGTCTGCCTGCACCGTGGCGGTCCTGCCCGAAATCGAAGAAATCGATACTGTCGACATTCGAAAGGAAGATCTTCGTGTCGATACGTTCCGCTCTTCGGGAGCCGGTGGCCAGCACGTCAACACCACAGATTCTGCCGTGCGGCTTACACACATTCCCACAGGCATTGTTGTCGAGTGTCAGGACGAGCGGTCGCAGCATAAAAATCGCGCGCGAGCCATGTCGCTGCTGCAAGCACGCTTGTTATCTGCGGAACAGGAAAGTCAGCGCGCCTCTCAGGCCTCCCAGCGCCGTTCACTGGTAGGATCTGGGGATCGGTCCGAACGCATTCGCACCTACAACTTTCCTCAGGGCCGCATCACCGATCATCGGATTAACCTGACTCTCTATAAGTTAGACGAGGTTACGGAGGGTGATCTCGATGCGCTGATTATACCATTGCGTCAGGAGCATCAGGCGGATCAACTGGCCGCGATGGCTGAAGAATGACAGTCACTGACCTCATTCGTGAGGTGAAAATTGCGCGACAGGATGCTGAAGTACTGCTGGCAAGCGTTCTCGGTGTTGAGCGCGCATGGATCTACGCCCACGGTGATGCGCTGGTGCCCCCGGATCTTGCTCAACGATTCCGGCAGGGGGGGGAGGCTCTGCGTGCGGGTGAACCTTTGGCGTATGTGCTGGGATACCGCGATTTTTGGACATTGCGGCTTCGGGTGAACAACGACGTGCTGATTCCCCGCAGAGAGACTGAGCACCTGGTGGAGTGGGCGAGTGAGCGGATTGCAGCCGGTGCGCAGCGGGTACTTGACCTCGGGACCGGTAGCGGCGCGGTCGCACTGGCCTGTAAATCGGACCACCCTGAAGCCGAGGTTTGTGCCGTTGATCTGAGCCCCGACGCATTGGCCTGTGCCCGCGCCAATGGCCAAAGCTTGGGATTGAGCGTCGATTGGCGGGAAGGCGACTGGTTCTGTGCCGTCAAGGGAGAGCGTTGGCAGTTGATTCTCTCGAACCCGCCCTACATCGCCGCCGACGATCCTCATCTCGACGCAGGCGATTTGCCGGCGGAGCCGATGTCGGCATTAGTGGCGGGGAAAACGGGGATGGGGGCGCTGCAGCGGGGTATTGGGACAGCTCCTGGTTTTTTCGAGCAGGGGGGGTGGGTGGTGTTA
>DFQW01000053.1:0-4913 GCA_002377985.1 Halieaceae bacterium UBA3479
CGCAATCCCCTCCTCCAGAGACGCGTGGCGATTTTATCGTGACCGGGGCTATCGGCTCGCGAAACACGAACTTCAGGCAACGTAAAACCGGAGCAAGGCTTTTTAAACTGTGAGCATGGACAAAAATTTCTCCCCCGCCGACATCGAAGCTCGCTGGTACACCAAATGGGAATCGGCGGGCTACTTTGCACCATCGGGTCATGGGCCGGCTTATTGCATTCCGATTCCGCCCCCTAATGTCACGGGTACGCTGCATATGGGGCACGGCTTCCAGCAGGCAATTATGGATGCCTTGATCCGCTATCACCGAATGAGGGGTCACAACACGTTATGGCAAGTGGGCACCGATCACGCCGGCATCGCCACGCAAATGGTCGTTGAAAGACAGCTCGAAGCCGAAGGCAGTTCGCGTGAAGCGCTCGGCCGTGAAGCCTTTGTCAAAAGGGTTTGGGATTGGAAGGACGAATCTGGTGGCGCTATTACACAACAGCTGCGGCGACTCGGCACCTCCCCCGACTGGAAGCGGGAGCGATTTACAATGGATCCGGGACTGTCGGACGCCGTGCAGCGAGTATTTATCACGCTGTTCGAGAAGGGTCTGATCTATCGCGGTCACAGATTGGTCAATTGGGACCCCAAATTCCACACCGCGATATCGGACCTGGAAGTCGTGCAAGAGGAGGAACAAGGCTCCCTCTGGCACTTGCGCTACCCCCTGAGCGATGGCGAGGGACATCTTGTGGTAGCGACCACCCGACCGGAAACCATGCTGGGTGATACAGCCGTGGCAGTTCATCCCGACGATGTTCGCTACCAGCATCTTGTTGGTAAAACTATCGACCTCCCTTTGACAGATCGCCGCATTCCGGTCATCGCCGATGATTATGTCGATCCGGAATTTGGATCTGGATGCGTCAAGATTACACCCGCCCACGACTTTAACGACTACGCAATGGGCGAAAGACACAACCTGCCAAAAATAAATATTCTGACCGCGAGTGCCGCGCTCAATGACGCCGTGCCAGAGCGGTTTCAGGGCCTAGACCGATTTATTGCGCGAGATAAAGTCATCGCCGAGCTCGAGGCGCTCAACTTACTCGATAAAATCGAGCCCCACGTGCTCAAGGTCCCCAGAGGAGATAGATCGGGCGCAGTGATCGAGCCCTGGCTAACCCCGCAATGGTATGTCGACGCCAAGAAGCTCGCCGGCCCCGCAATCAGGGCCGTTGAACAAGGCGATATTCGATTTGTACCAAAGCAATGGGAAAATACTTACTTCGCCTGGATGCGCGACATTCAGGACTGGTGCATTAGTCGTCAATTGTGGTGGGGACACCGGATCCCTGCATGGTACGACACCGACAACCAGGTTTATGTCGGAGAGTCAGAGGCGCAGATTCGGCGAGCCCATGGCTTGCCGGACACCCTAACCTTGACCCAGGACGAGGACGTGCTGGACACATGGTTCTCCTCGGCGCTATGGACCTTTTCTACTTTGGGCTGGCCTCAGGAAAACCCAGACCTGAATTCCTTTCATCCCGCGTCGGTGCTGGTGACCGGCTTTGACATCATCTTCTTTTGGGTGGCAAGAATGATCATGATGTCACTGGAGTTTATGGACGAAGTGCCGTTTCACACGGTCTATGTCCATGGCCTAGTGCGAGATGGTGAAGGACAAAAAATGTCCAAATCAAAAGGCAATGTGCTCGACCCAATCGATCTTATTGATGGCATCGAGCTGGATGCGCTAGTAGCCAAACGGACGGCTAACCTGATGCAGCCCCAGCTGGCGGAGAAGATCGAGAAAGCCACGCGCAAACAGTTCCCCGATGGCATTCCCGGCTATGGTACGGACGCCCTTCGCTACACTTTTTATTCTCTAGCTTCCACGGGACGGGATATCAAATTTGATATCGGACGCATGGAAGGCTATCGGAATTTCTGCAACAAAATATGGAATGCGGCGCGGTACGTGCTCAGCCACACAGAAGGTCACGATCTCACGGCCAAGCGAGGCACCCTATCCCTCGCCGACCGGTGGATTAGAAGTCGCCTGCAATCCACTTTGCAGGCCGTAGAGGGCGCTCTAGCGGCATACCGCTTCGATCTTGCTGCGCAAGCGCTCTATGACTTTGTCTGGAACGAATTTTGCGACTGGTATCTAGAACTGTCCAAGCCAGTGCTCTGGGACGAAGCGGGACAACCCCTGCAACTGCTCGGGACGCGTCAGACGCTCGCCGAGGTACTCGAACAAGCGCTTCGCATGCTGCATCCGTTTATGCCCTTCGTCACCGAGGAGATCTGGCAAAGCGTAAGCCCGCTCACCGACGCCACGGGTGACAGCATTATGCTGGCCCCTTGGCCGACGCCCGAGCCGGAACATACAGATCTCGACGCCGAAGAAGAAATCGAGTGGATGAAAGGCATTATTGTCGCGATCAGAACGATTCGCTCCGAAGCCAACATTCCACCCGCGACGATGCTAAATGTCACCGTGGCCAAAACCAACGAACAGGACCGGGAGCGTCTGCAGAGGAACGCCACTTTTCTACAGAGACTGTCCAAAAGCACCCGCATCACGCCGATTGAGGACCACGAATCCGAGGCGGCAAGCCTGATGGCCTTGTTTGGGGAGCTGGAAGTGCGCGTTCCGATGGCGGGATTGGTAGACGTCGCGGCCGAACTGGCTCGGCTCGACAAGGAAATTGCCAGGGTAGAAGCGGAGAGGGTCCGACTTGACGGCAAACTAACGAACGCGAAGTTTACTGAGCGCGCGCCGGCAGATATTGTTACGGCAGAGCGCCAAAAGTTGGCGCAGGCTGACGCCTCGCTGAACGTGTTACGGCAGCAAAGACTGCAAATTGAGGAGTTGCGTTCTGGCTGAAGCCCTGATATCACTACACATGATAATAATTCTAAAGCGGTGGAGTCTCAGTCATGTCAGACCGCCATGTAGGAACCGTGAAGTGGTTCAATAACGCCAAGGGCTTTGGATTCATCACTATGGCCGACCGGCCGGATGACATTTTTGTGCATTTTCGCGCCATACAGGGCGATGGCTACCGCAGCCTCAACGAGGGACAAGAAGTGGAGTTTGTTCTGGTGGAGGGCCCCAAGGGACTGCAGGCCGAGGAAGTGACCAAGCGCTGATACCCAGACCACGAGAGGTTTGCTAAGCTCGCGCCCCCAACACAGCGAGCGCTCTCATGCCCACGAAAAAATCACCCAAGGCAGCAAGCAAATCGACAGCCAGTAAGCTGCGGCGCTTCAGGGGCGTGACGATGCCCTTTTCCGGGCATGCCAGTATTCGCGCCGTGAAGCGTGCGGGGCATGAGCCAAGCATTCACGGCACCAAGCTGTGGAAATCCAGCTGCCTGATCATTGATTATCTAAACAAAAACAGGCCGAACAGGACGCAGCGAGTGCTCGATGCAGGCTGCGGTTGGGGCGTTACCGGTATATGGTGTGCCAAGCAATGGGGATCAGATACCGTATCAATGGATGCTGATCCGGCGGTGTTCCCTTACCTCAACGCCGTTGCGGCGCTGAACGGCGTCGAGACAAAACCCTGGGTGCGGCGATTTGAAAAAGTGACGCAGAGAGATCTTGAGGACATTGACGTACTTGTGGGCGGCGATATTTGCTTCTGGGATGAACTAGTCAAACCTGTTGGCAAGATGATTGATCGCGCCGTGGCCGCCGGCGTCGGCACTATTGTCATCGGGGACCCTGAGCGCCCCACATTCCATGAGATGGCTGAGCGAGCCATAGAAAAACATGGCGGACAAGTTCTCGACTGGCGTCTGAGCGGGACCGTAAAGGCCACCGGGGCCTTGCTTGTCATTCATAATGACTGATTAATCCAGAAGGACAAATTCGCTGTTCAACAGACTCACGCGAGGATCCTCACAGCCATCAAATGCGGGACGAAAACGCATCTCCCGTAGCTTGCGGCTGAGGCTGATGGGCGCATCGGCGTCCGTGGCTGCGACCACAATATCCGTGGGTCCGCCCCACTCGTTCACCTCCATCGTGACGCTGAAAACCGCGCCCACTTCGCTAAAGGCTGGGTACCTGCTTAACGCAGGATACTCGGGCAACGGGGCCGCATAACCGAAGCGGTCCGGCTGAACTGTGCAGGCCTGCCGATAGAGCGTGATCGCCTCCGACCGTTTTTGGTAGAACCAATGCCAGTCCGCCAGGGCTGATAAAGCATCATGATCCTCAGGGGTCAGCTCCAGCAATCGATCAAGCACCTGCTCTCCTTGCCGAAACAAGCGGCGCTGTAGTGCTTCCAGACGGGGTTCGCGCTCGAGTGACTGCCATTCCGAGTTGCCAAATCGCGGCTCAAATCGCGGATCATCGACAAAAACATCGAGCTTGTACTCGAGCAAATAGTAAAAGCGGGTGAGCCGGAAAGAGAATGGTTGACACCAGATCTGACCAAAATCAGGGTCGCCACATACTGCTTCGGTGAGGGCCTCAAACCGATCGTGAAAGCGCGATAACTCCCTCGATTTTCCCTCCCAAGAGGCGTCCATTAATGCATCGAGCGTTACGTCAAAAAACTCTGCTGCAGCTGACAGCTCACCGTCACTGAATGGGGGAAGGCCGGAACCCAAAAGCCTGAATTGATAGTCAGCCCGTTTTTCAAATCCCTCTCTATCACCAGAGGATAAATAGAGCGCCAGCAGGCCTCGCAATATGGGCAACTGCTCATCGCCATAGAGGCCATCGTTAACCCGAGCCGTGTGCAACGCCCAATCATAGAGCTCTTCTGCGCGCGCAAAAGCACCGGCCTCCGTGGCAAGCGCAGCGGCGGCCAGCGCAGGGGCCACCAGGTCAGGATGATACGGCCCCAGCTCCCGCTGCCTGGCGTTCAAGGCAGCCACCGCCGCGTCCAGACTGGCCTT
>DFQW01000053.1:5289-5515 GCA_002377985.1 Halieaceae bacterium UBA3479
AAGGGCAGCGGCGTGTCTGCACATGCCGCGCCGCAGAACCACCCCAGCGCGCAGAGAAATCGCTTCACATCAGCACCGTGTTTCGTCGCTTTGCGCAATATAGCGCAAAAAAAACCCGCCTCGCAGGGGCGGGTAAAGGCTGGCAGTTCCCGTCAGTTAACGCCTCAAAGGGGAAAACGCTACCTGCCGTTAGGGAACCTATCTGTTACTATCTATAACTTCGGTC
>DFQW01000053.1:5854-6059 GCA_002377985.1 Halieaceae bacterium UBA3479
TAAACAGACTCGCAAGAATAGACCTTAACTTATTGGTTTCACTGCATGTATTGCTCGAAGAGGGTAGCGTTTCCCGCGCAGCAGACCGCCTCTCGATTACCCAGCCAGCCATGTCCAAAACATTGGGCCGTCTGAGAGAAACCTTTGACGATCCCCTGTTTGTGAGGAGCAAAAGAGGGATTCAGCCCACCCCCAGAGCGCTGAG
>DFQW01000053.1:6400-42649 GCA_002377985.1 Halieaceae bacterium UBA3479
GACTTCTCACCCGCCGCTTACCGCGGAGAGATCACGCTGGCCATCTCGGAGTACGTCGGCTTTACGCTGTTACCACCGCTCTCGGCCCGCCTTCAGTCCAGCGCACCGCGACTCCGACTGAGAACCATCACAAGAGCTGAGAAACAACTTGACCAACTGGCAAAGGGAGAGCTGGATTTTGCCATTCAGATTCATCGCGAAGAATATCCGCCCGAGTACACGGTGGCTCCGCTGGCGGCGTCGCCACTGGCAATATTTGTGCGCCAGGAACACCCCCTGGTAGAGCAAACGCTAACCAGTGATTTGGTGCGCCAGTATCCGCAAGTTGCACTATATGTAGCGGACCGAGAGGAACTCATCGGCGGGCAAGTACTCGCGCGCGGGCTTTTCGAGAGCGACAGAGGCACGCTGGAAACCTCTCATTTGCTCACCGCCTTTGAGGTGCTAAGGGAGACAGATTACCTACTCATCTGCCCCGCTTACCTCGCACGCAACGAGGGCGCAACGCGGGATATCGTGGCGCTCACTCTGCCGCTGGATCTCACCTTCAGCGTGCAATATTCCCTGATCGCTCACAGGCGCACCGAGCACTCGCCGGTACACCAGTGGCTTTGGCACGAAATAATAGAAACGGTACAGGCGATGCGTTTTCGAACCGTTCATAGGGGCTAGCCATTTCCACCCAACGCTCCGACCCCGTAAATATGCGATAATCAGCACCTTCAAGCTGTAGCGCCCCAAATGAATTCAGATTCCGACAAAACGATCCCCCGTTTTTTGACGCCGATCGTGGAAACCCATTGCCACCTGGACTACTTGAGTGCTGACGCGCTTCAGACGACGCTGGATGCCGCAACAGCCCAGGGGATAGAAAGGATCATCACCATCGCCGTATCACCCGACAATCTCGATACGGTGCGAGATCTGGCTGGGGAACATCCACAGGTGTGGTGTACGCAAGGCATTCATCCTCACGAGGCCAGCGGCTGGAATCAGGATGTCTCCGACCGGGTAGTAGCGGGCTGCGGCCAGGCCCGCGTGGTCGCGGTCGGTGAAATCGGCCTCGACTACCACTACGAACACAGTGATCGCGTCGCTCAGGCGGCGGCGTTCGATGAACAGCTACAGATCGCGGCACAAGAAAACCTGCCCGTAGTGATTCACACCAGAGACGCCGACGCTGACACGCGCGCTATTTTGGCGAACCATAGCCAGTCGCTCGCGAAGAAAGGGGTCATTCACAGCTTTACCAGCTCGCTGGCGCTGGCGGAGTTTTGCCTCGCGGAAGGTTTTGTACTCGGCTTTAACGGCATCACCACGTTCAAGAATGCCGATAACGTACGCGCAGTCGTTTGCGCAACACCGGCCGAGTCCATTGTGTTGGAAACCGATGCGCCCTACCTCACCCCCGCACCATTTCGTGGAAAACCCAATGCGCCCTGCTACCTTCCGCTGATCGCCGAGAAACTGGCCGAACTGAAATCGCTCGAGATAGAACACTTTCTGACGATAGCGCGCGCAACTAGCTACCAGCTGTTTTTTAAGTAATGACCGACCTCTTTTCTCCCGGCCAACGCTGGGTCAGCCACGCCGACAGCTCTCTTGGGTTGGGCATTGTTACTCAGGTCGACGAGCGACGGGTGACACTGCACTTTCCCGCCGTAGAGGAGGAGCGCGTTTATGCTACCGATCGCGCGCCGCTCACACGCCTTTTGCTAAAAGCAGGCGACCAACTAGTCAGAATGGATGGCTCGACTTTCAAGGTGCTATCTGTCCAGCAAGTTGCGGGACTGGCCATTTACGAAACGGCTGACGATGACGGCTTGCGTCAAACGGTGAACGAGGCCGAGCTCGATGCGCACATTGAGCTCAACACACCGATAGAGCGCCTGCTCAATAACCAATTGAGCAAGACAGCTGACTTTGATTTACGCCGGGTCACCCTCGAGCATAGCGCAACTGGCGAGGGCTTTGGCCTTCAGGGACTACTGGGGCCACGCACGTCTTTGCTCTCGCATCAGCTCTTCGTAGCGGCGAGTATTGGCAAGCAGTCAGCACCCCGCGTGCTACTGGCCGACGAAGTAGGTCTCGGAAAAACGATAGAAGCAGGGTTGATACTGAGTCAGCAGTTACTGCGGCAACGGGTCTCGCGGGTCTTGGTACTCACCCCCGAGTCGCTGACGCACCAGTGGCTGGTAGAAATGCAGCGGCGCTTTCACCTGGCGTTCTCCCTGCTCAATGAGGGCAGGCTCGAGGATACCAACGCTGAAGAGGAGTTCTCTGACAATCCTCTGGTTATATCACCCATCACACTCTTCGCAGGGAATCCAGAGCTCCAGCAAGTTGTCACAGACCTGACATGGGATATGGTTATCATTGATGAGGCACATCACCTTACGGGTCTGCGCAACCCCCAATCAGACCTTGGAACATTCGTCGAAAAATTAGCCCGAAGGACGCGAGGCTTATTATTGTTGACCGCCACGCCCGAACAAGCAGGACGTGAAGACCATTTTGAGCGACTGCGACTCATCGACCCCTCTCGATTTCCCAACTTTGATCAATTCGAACAAGAACAGGCGCAGTTCTCACACTGGAATCAGATCATTGAGCAAATCGAAGCCGGTACCAATCCGACGTTACCCGAGGGCATCGACGCGCATGGCGGGCCTGACGAGCAAATTCAACAAATGCTGGATCGCTATGGCACGGGAAGAGTGCTCTATCGCAACTCGCGCCGCGCGGTCTCGGGTTTTCCTCAGCGGCATCTTCATGCCTACCCCCTGACCACGCCCGATCTCTATGCAGACATCCCCCACTCGCTGCATCCTGAGCTCGCATATTTGGACGATGGCTGGTTGGATCAGGACCCTCGCGTATCGTGGCTGCAGAAAACCCTCAGAACTTTACGACCGGAAAAAGTTCTCGTCATTTGTGCCCACAAAGAGACGGCGCTGGCACTGGAACATCACCTCCATTTCAAAGTGGGCGTGCGGTGTGCGGCTTTTCACGAGGCACTTAGCCTTATTGAGCGTGATCGAGCGGCAGCGTATTTCGCAGACGAGCTGAGTGGCGCCCAGGCACTTATCTGCTCTGAAATCGGGAGTGAGGGGCGTAACTTTCAATTTGCGCGTCATCTCATCTGCTTTGACCTGCCCGGGCATCCTGATCTTTTGGAACAAAGAATCGGTCGTCTGGATAGAATTGGACAAGGATCCGAGATACACCTACACGTGCCCTACCTAGCGGGCACTGCGCATGAGCATCTCTTTCTCTGGCTACAAGACGGCCTCGGCGCGTTCAATTCAACCTGCTCGTTTGGGCACCAGATTTTCAGCGAGTTCGCATCGACGCTCAACGCGGTCATGCGAGGTGACGCGGATCTCGAGCCGCTGGTAGCCGCAACGCGAAAGCGTCGTGAACAGCTTGCCCTAGAGACCGAACTTGGGAGAGATCGATTGCTTGAACGGCATTCCCATAACAGTGATATCGGACACCAGATTATTCAAACGCTGGAAACGCGCGAGTCTGCAAGTACGCTATACGACTTTACCGAACAACTCTTCGACCGCATAGGAATCGATCAAGAGTACCTTGAGGATAATCTGTCACTTGTCCGGCCTACCGAAAATCTGGTGACCGGACAGTTGCCGGGTCTTGACGAAGAAGGCGTTACCGTAACCTACAACCGCCCAACAGCCCTTGCTAGAGAAGACGTGCTCTTCTTCACCTGGGAACACCCCATCATCATGGAGTCCATGTCGGTGCTTTTAGGCAGTGATATCGGAAAAGCCTGCCTCGGCACCTTCGCGCACAAGGGCGTCCCTGCGGGCACAGTCCTGCTTGAAGCACTCTTTCGAATCGAGTGTCTCGCACCTCGTTACCTTGAGGCCGGGCAATTTCTGGACTACACCCCGGTAAGAATGCTGGTGACAAAGGACGGCAAAGAAGTCGGGGACAAATTATCAGCTGCCTACCTCGCAGAGGCGCTACAAAGTGTCCCCAGCGCAACCAGTGCCGCGGTACTGAGTAAATTGCGGACGATTTTGGAATCCTTGTTCGGCACTTTGAATGAGCGCGCGACTGACACCACTGCCCAGCGGCGCGAAGCCGCGATCGAGAAGGCGAGTCACTTTTATCACAGCGAGAGTAGCCGCATTGCTTACTTGCGAACCATCAATCCGGGCGTCACCGATGGGGACCTCGAGGCACTATCTGAGGAAAAGTCGGCGTGCATCACCGCTCTCCAGCAGACTAAACCTGTGCTCGAGGGATTGAGGGTTTGTATTGCCGTATAAAGCAATCTCTCAGGGGCGGTACCAAATAGCTGACGTATACGCGCGCTCTTGGATGGTATCAGGGCGCCTCGTATCTATCTCGGGATCAGCCAGGGCCAGCTTGTCCAGCAAGGAGTGGCGCGCAGTCGGGATTTGCAGGACCCGTACGTAATAAAAAGCCGCGTGCTGCGGGTCAAATTCGGGGTCCGACCACACCGCACTCAAACCGGCCGCGCCAATCGAATTCGTCGTCAGGCCGGTTTGCATATCAACGCTGGATCCTACGGGCAACAGCGAGCCGTCCTCAGCAACGCGACCTTCACCGGCCCACGCCACGTCATACACCAGCTCATGGGTTGCACCACTGGCATCCACCCAACCTTTAATGACCTGCACGCGATCTAGATAAGCCCCCTTGGGGTCAGCTTGCGCCTCAATCAGCAAACTGAACTGACCGCCCTCGGCCGCGCCAACGATCTCGCCCCCCATGGGCACGGCTTGCGTCCTTAGGCTGGTCGGGTATCTGGCGTCGTCCATCATCTCCTCAGCCAAATCCCAGCCACCGTAAACTCGCACAGCAATCCTGGGACCCGTGGTCGCGTAAACCTCTCGTCGACGCATGGCCGCAAGAATCGCTTCCCGGGTATTTTCGGTCGCCCAAACCGCTGCTAAACCCGAGGCACTCATGCCCCAGCCAAAAGTGCCCCGCGCGTCTTCTGACCATCCTCCCGATTTACGCGAGGGGACCGAATCCGTGGCCATCTTGCCATGAAAATTGTCCTCTTCCGCTGACGGTAAGCTGGTGTGGGCATCCGTAGAGCCAATCACACCAAACTGAAAAGGATTTACCCCCACTGTCGATTGAATGCTCAGGCCCGTCCGCAGCGCGCTCCGAATGTAGTCCCCCGGCTTTGGCAGGTAATCTGTCCACTCTCTCTGTATGTAGTAGGGATACGTTTCAAAATCACTGAAAGCATCCTCCGGCGAGAGGGCTGGGTGCGTTTCCGAGTCTCCCTTGATTTGGGTTATCTCGACGACGGGCTCCCAGTAGCGACGCACCTGTGCATAGTCTTCGGTAATATCGTTACCCCGAATATCCCGTACATCGAACATGGAGCCTTTGGATATGTTTGAATTGTGCGGAATCGCAATAAAATTCCCGCCCGTCGATTGACTGGTGCTCTCCAACCACGCCCATAAATCACTCGGGTAGGAGCTGTCATCAAAGCCAAACGGTGCAAAGGTCTGCGCCTGTTTCGCGCCAATATCAGACATCACAATGCGATGCAGATTTGCGCCCCCGGGAATCAGCGAGTACTCCCAGCCAATCAGTGCCGTGAACGCACCGGGCTCATTGTGGTGATCGGCCGCATCGGTGATTGCCTTCCAGGCGTCAATCTCAACCGTCGGCTGACGAGGAATAAGCCCTGACACCCGATCTTCGTCCCAGCCCGCCATTGCCGTCACGGCATCGGGAGAAGGCTTGGGCAGAATAGAAGTAAAGAGCTCCCTGCCCGACTCGTCGTCAATCGCATCCCGCAGTAAGTACTGAACGAAACGCGTCCATAACCGGTCCCGCCAGCCCAAGCCTTCGGTCACCATTGGATTGAAGTAGAGGCTACGGATGACGCCAAGGTACTCGGCATGGTCGGACACCACCAAAAAATCGAGTGGCGTACCGATCTGCACTCGCGCCTTGTGTCCAGGATGCTCTACGGGAATCCCTTTTGCATAGCGATAAGCGGTATCCGGCGTGGCTGTCATATTGCCGTTGGTAAATGCGTCCGAAGAATAGGTTGAGTGCAGATGGGTATCACCCCACAAAAGCCGCTTCCCATCCGTTGTGCTCTCCTCGCCAAAGACAGCAGTTGTCTGAAGTCCACCTGCGCAGACCAGGGCCACCCATAGACCGCGGGCAAATTGTCTGATCCGGGCGCCTACGCCACGGACGAAGCAAGTCGCTTTGGACAAATGTTTCCGCGCGAACATAAACGTTCTCCCCATCTGGGCACGGTTAGCTCCCAGAAAATTAGCCGCCACTGAATAAGCAGGATCTACCACCTTTGAAAAAAATTTTACTTACCCTGCCAGTTGGGCTGGCGCTTTTGAAAAAATGCTTTGATTGCCTCGGTGGCATCATCACTGCCAATGCAGAAAGCCTGCAGTGCGGCTTCCTTGGAGATAGTGTCCGCCAAACTGTGAGATGCACCAAATACAAGAGACTCCTTGGCATAACGCAACGCAAGCGGCGAGCGGTTTGCCAACTCTTGCGCATAGGACATTGCGTGGGCCGCAAATTCATCATCAGGAAGCACCCGGTTGGCCAACCCCCAGTTCAAGGCCTTTTCGGCTGTCAGCTTTTCGCCAAAAGCCATCAATTCGTAAGCACGCTTTGCGCCCACCAAGTTGGGCAGTAGCCAAGTGGCGCCTCCATCGGGAACCAGGCCGATTCCAACGAAGGGCTGATACAGGAAACTGCTCTCGGCCATGACAACCAAGTCGCAGGCCATAGCGTAAGAGTAGGAGATGCCTGCGCAAGGCCCGTTAACTGCAGCAATCCAGGGTTTGCGTGCATGATGTATCGCGAGCACGCCAGGCTTGTACTCCGCATTTAATTGATCCTCTACCCCCTCGCCCCCGTTGGGCATGGGCTCCGAAGTGTCTGTCAGGTCGGCTCCTGCGCCGAACGCGCGCCCCGCACCGGTAAGAACAACAACCCAGATGTCGTTATCCGCATTGACCTCAAGGGCGGCACGCAAAAACTCGCGACGCAAAGTCCCGTTGAAGCTATTCAGCTTTTCGGGCCGGTTGAAGGAGATCCGGGCGACTCGGCCCTCGCGCTCTATCAATATGGTTTCGTAATCACTCATCGTATTCTCCAACAACAGTTATTCGGGCTGCACTGCCGCCCCAGAGCCTAATAGCTCGGCAATGTCCGACGCTGAGATACCCATCTCCTGCAGCACCGACACAGTGTCAGCGCCGAGGGGACGCGTGCCGTGGCGAATCTCCGAAGGGGTCCTAGCGAACCTGGGCGCAGGATTGGGATGAATCAAACCCTCAATATCCGAGTAGACAGCACGCTCGGTGTTGGCCGGGTAATCCGGCGCTTCAACCATGGTTAATACCGGCGCGAAGCAGGCATCGCTCCCTGCCATAATTGCATCCCACTCATCACGTGTTTTCGTTTTCAATACCGCTGCCAGCTTTTCCTTGAGCTCGGGCCACTGCGCACTGTCATGCTGCGCCTGAAACTGGGGGTCGCTGATCTCTGCGCGAGCGAGTAATTCCACATAAAACTGAGGCTCAATTGCGCCGACAGCAACATATTTGCCGTCCGCACATTCATAGGTGTCATAAAAATGCGCGGCACCATCAAGCAGGTTGGCCTCACGCGCCTCAGCATTCCAGGCGCCGATCTGCTGAAAACCCTGCATCATCCACATTAGTTGCGCCGTACCGTCCACCATGGCCGCGTCCACCACCTGCCCTTGCCCGGAATTTGATGCTTCCAAAAGTGCGGCGAGAATGCCGGTGACCAATAGCATGCCGCCGCCACCAAAATCGCCAATAAGGTTAAGGGGCACAACAGGACGCTCGCCTCGACGTCCTATCGCGTGCAGCGCTCCCGTGATCGCAATGTAGTTCAGGTCGTGACCAGCCGAGTGTGCAAGCGGTCCGGTTTGCCCCCAGCCCGTCATTCGCGCAAATACCAATCTTGGATTCAGGCGCAGGCACTCGTCAGGCCCGAACCCCAGCTTTTCGCAGACACCCGGCCGATAAGGATCGATGAGCGCATCCGCGCGCTCGATCAGCTTCATGAGTGCCGCATGGCCGGCAGGTTGCTTGAGATCGAGCACAACCGATTTTTTGTTTCGTCCGCTAACAGGTTCCGCCACTTTCGGGTCTGCCGCTCCCGGGCGTTCTATACGAATCACTTCCGCACCCATGTCTGCGAGAATCATACCCCCCATGGGCGCAGGACCGATGCCCGCCAGCTCTATTATCTTGTAACCACTCAGAGCACCCATATCACATCCTAAAAGTTACGCTGATTGAAGGCGTCATAGTGATCTCCAAGGCAATGCCGCCCAATGATCAACTTCATAATTTCTGAGCTACCTGCATAAATGGTCGCGATCTTGGCATCTGCCGACTGACGACTGATGGGATACTCGTCCATAAAACCCGCACCGCCGTGCAGCTGAAGCCCTTCATCAGCAACCCGCTGCTGCAACTCGGACGTTTTTAATTTTGCGATGGCAGCATCCTCCGCCGACAAAGTCCCCGCATTGAATGCCAGCGCTGCCTGATCAACATAGCATTGCGCAATGTCGAGCTCTGCCCGCAGCTCCGCCATTTTGAATTGGGTGTTTTGCATGGTGGCGAGCGGCTTGCCAAAAACCTCCCGCTCACGAACAAACTCTGCCGTGAGATCCCAGGATAGCTGCGCCGCGGCGAGATAGCCCATTGCACCCAAAAGACGTTCCTCGGCGAGCCCCTCCATCAGATAGTAAAAGCCTTTATGGGCCTCGCCCAACACATTTTCCTTCGGGACTTTCACATCATTGAAGAACAGCTCAGCGGTGTCCTGGGCCTTCAACCCCAGTTTTTTCAGGTTGCGCCCTCGTTCAAATCCTTCCCACGTGGACTCCACCAAAAACAGCGTCATGGCGTGGGGGTTGTTTTGCGGATCGGTCTTGGCTGCAACAACCACCAAATCACAATTTATGCCGTTTGAAATATAGGTTTTTTGGCCGTTCAGTACCCAGTGATCATCATGCTCGACCGCGTGGGAACGCATACCGGCAAGATTACTGCCCGCATCGGGCTCGGTCATCGCCACCGCAAGAATGATATCGCCCGATACCGCGCCGGGAATATAGCGCTCAATTTGCGCCTCGGTGCCAAAACGCGTGATATAAGGCGCAACGATTCGGCTGTGTAAAGAGCCGAACCAATCGCTGCATCGGGCATATGCTAGCTCTTCGATGATCACCTGTTCCCAGCGGATGTCGTAATCGTCCATACCGCCAAAGCGCTCCTCGGGCCAGACCATCAGAAATCCCTTCTCTCCCGCTTTTTGAAAAATTTCCCGATCAACAACGCCTTGATCACGGAACCTTTCCATGTGAGGAACCACCTCTTCCGCCAGAAATCGCCGATAAGCCTCGCGAAACATATTCTGCTCGTCACTAAACTGTCTGCTGAGCATGCTGCTCTCCCTTCCCTCTATCTTTAGCTAACAAGATCTACGAACTTCCGAGAGCGATCCGTTCTCGTCATCTTCCCCGTTACGCATTCCAACCGGCGAGCCTTAAAACCTTCATAGCGGGGCGATAATTTCTGGTCTCGGTTACGACCCCAGTGTCTCTCAAGTGATTGCTAAGGGGTCGCCACCGATAATCGAGGGTCTATTTTCGACACGCCACAAACTGCAAAGACACTAATCTGCAGACGCAGGATCCAGCACTTCGCGTAATTCACGCTTGAGAAACTTGCCATTCGCGTTTCTCGGAAGCGGCTCTGCTAGAAACCACACATACTTGGGAACCTTAAACGCAGCGAGCCGGGAACCCATGTGCTCTCGGAGCCCAGAAGCATCAAGCATCGCGTCAGGCTTCAAATGCACGGCAACGCCGACTTCCTCACCCAATCTATCGTCAGGCACTGCAAACGCGACCGTTTCCAGAACCGCGGGGTGGGTGTACAGCGCCCCCTCAACTTCCGCGCAATATATGTTTTCTCCTCCGCGCAAAATCATGTCTTTTGCACGATCAACCAGATACAGGAACCCGTCCTCATCGAAATAACCGATGTCTCCGGTGTGTAACCACCCATCGACAATGGTTTCAGCTGTGGCTTCTGGCCGGTTCAAATAACCCTTGATCACCGGCGCGCCTCTCACCAACAGCTCCCCAGCCTCTCCCACCGGCAGAGACTCGCCCTCTGGATTGACAATTTTGCCTTCAAGCGTCGGGACCAATGGGCCACAGCTTTGCGGGCGCGCTACAAACAAATCGCCAGTGGTATAGGTACTGATGCCACAGACCTCTGTCATACCATAACCCTGGGCTGGCTTTGCACGCTTGGTCGTCTCGATCACTTTGCCAGGCAGATCCGGATGCATAGCCGCACCGCCCCCACCCAGAGAATTGAGGCTTGATGTGTCGTAATCCTGAAAATCCGGGTGCGCCAGGAGTTCCCGCGTCATCATCGGAACGGCGCTGAGGGTATTAACCTTTTCCTTTTCGATCAATTTAAGCGCCTCAAGCGTATCCCACTTATACATCAGCACGAGCTTTCCGCCGCCGACGGTGCCTCCCTGCATCACACAATTATTGGCGGTGACATGGAAAAGCGGCGTAGCGACAAGGGATGTTGGTGCCGGTGCAGAGACGGGGGTATCGGGTTTTTCACCGCGACCCATGGCTTGCGTCGTCGCGAAAATTTGTCCCATTGCGGCCACATTCAGCACGTTGTGTACGCAACCGCGGTGCGTTAATTGCGCGCCCTTGGGGCGTCCGGTGGTGCCCGAAGTGTAAAAAATACAGGCATCGTCATCGGGATCAATTGGCGTATCAGCGAGCTCCCCCGATGCCGCCACCGCATCGACCCACTGTACGCAGGGCACCGCAGGATCCGTATCGCGCACGGCCACAACGCCGAGCTTCGGGAAGTCGGCAGCGATCTCTGCAAAGGTCGCCAATCGGCGATCATCCGCAATCAACCATTTAGGCTCGGAATCGTTGAGGGCATACGCCATCTCATCTGCGACCCACCAGGCATTCATGCCAACCGCAACGCCCCCGATGGCGATGATGCTCCAATAAGCAAAAATCCATTCAGGATAATTTCGCATGGCGATAGCCACGCGATCGCCAGACCCCACGCCTTGACTTCTCAGCCAGGCAGCAAAATTCGCGACGATCTGCCCGGCTTCGGCATAGGTCCACCGCTCCTCACCGTAAACAATGTACTCTTTATCGCCATAGCTCTGCCCGAGCAACCAGAGATCGCGCAAGCTACCGGGCGCATGCTTATAGGCTTTAAGTGCATACCCCTCACGCTCGATGGTTGTCACCTCGAGAAATGCACCCGGTGCCGTCACCATCTCCACCGCCTGGCGGTAATAATCCATGACTTGGTCCGTACCCATATGCAATCTGCCCCTTAGTTTTTTTATGGCCGGGATCATCACTGAGATTAGACCCGAAAGCTTGCGCAAGATACCCTAACGCTGTGACGACAACCAGTTGCCGACGTCTGGGAATTGGCAGGTATAATGCCAATAGCGGTGGCGGTATTCCAGCCCATTCGCTGCACTCACGAAGCGCGTGCAATCCGGCTACCCCATCCCCTGCCGGTACCTGCCGTATGGAACGCAAGAGGACCACAATGAGCGCACAAGACCTCGACTTGACTCATCTGGAGCCCTGGCTCCGCGAGCAAATTCCAAGCCTCGATGGGGCACTAACCGCGGAAAAATTCGCAGGGGGGCAATCAAATCCGACCTTCAAGCTCATCGCGGGTGATGCGCATTACGTGCTACGGCGCAAGCCGCCGGGCGAGCTACTGGCCTCGGCCCATGCTGTTGATAGGGAGTTTAAGGTGCTCGACGCGCTGCGTGATACCGCCGTGCCAGTCCCCAATGCTGTTGCCTTATGCACTGACGATAATGTGATTGGTTCGATGTTCTACGTGATGGAACACCTCGAGGGACGAATTTTTTGGGATCCGGCGGTACCTGAGGTAAGCAACGTCGAGCGAGCCGCGATATATGACCAGATGAACAGCGTGTTGGCTGCATTGCACTGCGTGGATGTGAATGCCGTCGGCCTTGCGGACTATGGTAAACCGGGCAACTACTATGCGCGCCAAATAGGCCGCTGGACCAAACAATACCGCGCCTCGGAGACAGAGGTCGTGCCGGACATGGAAGCGCTCATCGATTGGTTACCCAGCCATATTCCCGAAGGTGGGGAGACGGTGACGCTGGTGCATGGCGACTATCGACTCGACAACATGATTTTTCACCCGACAGAACCCCGAATCATTGGCATTCTGGACTGGGAACTCTCGACTCTGGGTGACCCCCTGGCTGACCTTGCCTACCAGCTTATGGCCTGGCGATTTCCAAGAGAGGGTGGCATTGCGGGTCTGGAAGGACTGGACCGGTCCTCATTGGGATTGCCTTCGGATGAGGAGTACATCGCCGCTTATTGTCAACGAACAGGACGCGACGGTATCGACAACTGGCCTTTCTACATGGCGTTTTGCTTCTTCAGAATCGCCGCCATACTCCAGGGCATCAAAAAACGCGCGCAAATCGGTACGGCTTCAAGCGCCGAGGCCGACAGCCGCGCCATCATGGTCGGGCCGCTGGCCGCGCTAGGCGCTGCTTGCATTCCTTGATTCGCTGCCCGGGCAATCAGGCGGCGGAACTCTTAACGCGAGCGCGCGCTCCCGTCACCCCGCCACCCGCTTTCGCAGTGGAACTGGGCCGGGTTTTGGTCACCCGCTGCCCAGTGGCCGTTCGTAAAGACTTCATTTGTGCGGCCGTCGGCGGCGGCCTGCGTCGGGAACTTTTAGGCCGCCGATAGGTACCGGGAGCCGGCCTGAGATCCCCGTACTCGAATCGGTGCAAAATCTCTTCCAATGTTCTGGAAATTTGTGTGCAGCGCCTAATGGATTCAAGTCTGCTGAAGGTGGCATGCTGACCCTCCCGCACCAGCAACCGCAACTCATCTGCGCTCGGTTGGCTGATGAGCTTGAGGGGATTCTGGGGTCGAAATTTGGGCACGATATTGATATCACCCGAGTATTCCTGATCAAGTAACGCATGAATACTGTGCAGCATCATATTGAATTTTGGCCAATTGTCGCCATACCTTTTCGCGACCCCTCGGTAAAAATTGAGCACTTCCCGACCTATACCCACCCCCAATGATGACGCCGCACGCCGAACTGGACGTGCGCGCTCATCACGGGGCAAAAAGGCGCGAGCGATCGGATTGACCATGCTGACGATGTAATGGTTCGTCGAGAACAGCCGAGAGAGTCGCTTTGCAGGCAGGTCGTCCGCCACAGAGCCATCCACCCACCGGCGCGCCGGGAGGTAGGGCTGAGGCTCACCTTTTTCGTTCTTTGCCTTCAACATCACGGGCGGAAAAACCCCGGGAATCGCGCAGGAAGCCATGACCGCAGAGCGCAGATACACATTGGGTGACGACACCGCGTTCAGAAGGCGTGAGCGCTGATGCGGCTCAGCCGGGGCAACGGTAATGCTGATCTGACGACCGGTCCTGGCATAGGCTTCTGCAAAAGTGAGGTCCGGAATGATCGCCGCTATGAGCTGCTCCGTATTTTCGGCGGTAAAACGCACACCTGCACCGGTTACCCATCTACGAATCAGGCCAGCGGGATCGCTTCCACCGGATTCAAGCAATGTGATGAAATCAAGGCGCTGCAACTCCTCATCGCTGTGAGTCCCCAGCGTAGCCGCCACAATCGAGCCAGCGCTCGAACCCGATATTACCCGAGGCAACAAGCCATGCCTGAGCAACTCGGTGACAACACCCACGTGCAGAAACCCCAGTACGCCACCACCACTCAGCATTAGCGCTGAGCGGCCGTAACAGACATTGCTCCGGTAGAAAAAGTCCAGTTTTTGCTGAATCGGAATGATCTCATCAGGCAGTTCTGCCAACAGCCTCAGCGCGTCGTCAATCTCCTGAATGTACTGCTCTATCAGCACCTTGGTCCCCGACTTCGCCTGCCGGTAGAGGACGCTTTTGCCCATTCCACCCATATTGCCGTGGATGCCCTCATTAAGCGCATAGAGCAATCCGGACCAGTCTTTTTGCTTACGGTATTTGCGCAATCGGTCCAACCGATACCTTATTTGCGCATGATCGTAGAGATCTGAGGGTTCTTCCTTGCGCCAAGTAGCCATGCCACTCGCCGCATCATGTGCCGCTGCGGCCAACAACCACTCTTCGTAGGATTGCGCGAGATCCATGTCTCGCTCGTACTGCCGTAACTCTGATTTAGCCGTCAACTACCACTACCTCGCCATTGAAGTCTGTTAACGCTTTCGCAGCTATCAGCATAGAGCCTCATCGCCGCGGGGGCCAGCTTGACATTTTATTGCTTCACAGGGCAGCGCGGTACGCGTCCTGCAAGTGCCGCTTATAGAGCTTGCCATTATCCATACGCGGCAGCTCCTGTAGAAAATCGATCCGCCGCGGGACTTTAACGCCAGATAGACGCTCCCGCATCCAGAGAGAGAGCTCTTCGGCGGTCTCCTCGGTCGCGTCATCCCACTGCATAGGCTGCACCACCGCGACCACCTCCTCCCCGAACTCTGGATGAGGCACGCCAAAAACCGCGACGTCGGCTACTTTGTCATGGGTGATTAGCAGCCCCTCGATTTCTGCTGGATACACATTGACCCCACCGGTAATAATGGTGAAGTTTTTGCGGTCGGTGAGATAAAGAAACCCCTCCTCGTCAAGGTAACCGACATCCCCCATGGTGCTCCAGCCCTGCTCGTTGAAGGCTTCGCGGGTCTTCTCGGGCTCGTCAAAGTATTCAAAGGGCCTGCTGTCGGCGAAATAAACATCGCCGACCTCCCCCGGACCCAGCACCTCTCCATTTTCGCCCAGGATGCGCGGCTGTCCAATGATGGCCTGCCCCACGGATCCCTTGTGCGTCAGCCAGTTTGCCGAGTCGATGATGGTGAAGCCATTACCCTCACTGCCCGAGTAATACTCAACAATTACGGGCCCCCACCAATTAATCATGGCCTCTTTCACATCGATTGGACACGGCGCCGCAGCGTGGATCGCGCACTTCATGGAACTGAGGTCGAACCGGTTGCGCTCCGCCTCAGTCAACTTGAGCATGCGCACAAACATGATGGGTACCCACTGGCTGTGGGTTGCCTTATACCGTTCGATGAGCGCCAGGGACTGCACCGGATCAAAATGTTCCATGATGATGGACGTGCCGCCCAGACCGAGAACCATAAGGTTATAGTGCAGCGGGGCCGCGTGGTATAGCGGCGCCGGCGACAGATAGACCGTATCTACCCCAAACCCAAAAAACGCGCCCACGCTACCCGCCATTGGGTGATCGGCATGAATACTCTCCGCGTGTGGCCGCCAATAGACACCCTTGGGCTTACCCGTCGTGCCTGAAGAGTAGAGCATCGGCGCTCCCAGAAATTCGTCGCCAATTGGCGTGGCGGGCACCTGTTCCCAATGTGCTTCAAGCGGTTCAAAGCCGGCAATCTCCCCGCCGACCGACAAACATCTCCCCAGCCCGCCAGCGGCCGCCGCAGCCGCCGTGGCGACCTCCGCCAGACTCGCAGACGCAATGAATAGCTTGGCTTTGCAGTTGGTAATGATGTACGCCGTTTCGTCTTGCTTGAGATGGGTGCTGATGGGCGTGAAGATCACCCCGGCTCTAAGCGCCCCCTGGGCGACCTGCAGAAACTCCGCGCAATTTTTCATCATGATCGCAATGTGATCGCCGCGCTGAATACCCGAGTCTCTTAAAAGGTGCGCAATCTGATTAGAACGTCGATCCAGCTCACCATAGGTCACGATTTCGCCCGAATTAGCCATGATGTAAGCGGGCCGGTCGGGGGTTTCATTTGCGTAGGCGGAAAAATGCGGCATGGACTTTCTCTTTTGGGATTATGATGCGTCAACACTATACATTTTCAGAATTAAGATGGTAGCAGCAGAACCCAAAGCAACGGGCAAAACTATTCGAGCGCGATGCAGAGACGGCAGTCTCGGGACGCAGACATCAGGACTCGCGCCCGGATACGTTCAAGCCAACATCGTGATACTGCCTGCGGCTCAGGCCAACCATTTCCAGACATTTTGCCAGCGCAATCCCCGCCCCTGTCCGTTACTGGCCATGAGCCCGGAACCCGGAGTACCGACCTTGCCTGAGCTGGGTGACGATATCGACATTCGGGTCGACCTGCCAAAATATCGCGTGTGGCGTGACGGGATTGCGGCGGAGCAAGTGGCTGATATTTCTGAACTCTGGCAGCCCGACTGGACAGCTTTTGCGCTTGGCTGCTCTTTCTCTTTTGAAGAGGCGTTATTAGACGCAGGGATAGAGATACGCAATATTACGGAAGGTGTTAACGTCCCGATGTACATCACACAGATACCGTGCGCATCCGCAGGACCGTTTGCGGGTAATATGGTAGTCAGCATGCGGCCAATGGCCCCCTCGGACGCCATCCGAGCCATACAGATTTGCTCACGCTTTCCCTCGGTTCATGGCGCCCCCGTCCACCTCGGAGATCCCAGCCAAATTGGCATCGCTGATCTGAGCAGACCAGATTTCGGGGCAGCTGTATCTGTGAAGAAATCGGAAATACCGCTTTTCTGGGCCTGCGGCGTTACACCGCAGGTCGCCCTGCAGGCGGCGAAACTACCGCTTGCCGTGACCCATGAACCGGGGCATATGCTTGTCACTGATTTAAAAAATACCGACCTGGCGATCTTTTAATGACACAACGACTGATACTGAACTGCGATATGGGAGAAAGCTACGGCGCGTGGACCATGGGCGATGACGAGACCATCATGCCACTGATCGACGCGGCCAATATTGCCTGCGGCGGGCATGCCGGCGATCCCGGAACCATGCGTCGCTGCGTAACTATGGCGCGCCGGCACAATAAGGAAATCGGGGCCCATGTATCCTATCCGGATCTTCAGGGCTTCGGACGCAGAGCAATGGATATTCGAGGCGCCGAGTTAATCGATTTAATTCACCACCAAATTGGCGGACTGGACGGGATTGCGCGAACTCACGGAACTCGGGTGAGCTTTGTAAAACCGCATGGAGCGCTTTATCACGCGATGCTGGATGATCAGCAGATTCTGAGTGATGTCATGAGGGCAGTCGCAAGTTGGCACGCCGACCTGTCGCTAGTAGTTCTGGCAACGCCCCGCGACAGAAAAACTATTCAACTCGCCATCGAGCACGGATTAACGCTCCGCTACGAGGCCTTTGCGGATCGAGGCTATACCAGTCGAGGACTCCTCATCCCGCGCGATAAGCCGGGAGCGCTGCTGACAGTAGAAGAAGCGACAAACCAAGCTACGGCCATTGCGAATAACAATCTGAGAACGCCCAAGGGAAAGCGTATCCCCGTCAGCGCTGATACACTTTGCATCCACAGCGACTCGCCCGGCGCCGTAAAAATGATCAGGGCTATTCGCAGCGCACTGGAAAAAATGTGAATGGCATTCGCTGTAGGTCCGGCGGGTAATCTGGGGTTGCGTCTGGTGTTTTCCAAAACACCCGAGCCGTCCCTGACCTATGGATTACTCTCTATTCAAGCCGCGGCGAAACAGGCATTTTCAGACTCCCTCATTGATAGCATTGTTGGCTACACCACGTTAACCCTTTTTTTCCGACCATTAGTGCTGGACAGAGAGCGCGCGCAGCGCTGGCTGGAGGAACAGGCAGAACAGATAGGTAGCCTCGCGGACGCTCTGGCCACGAGTTGCAGAACTGTCACCCTTCCGGTGCTCTATCACCCCAGCGTCGCTCCAGATCTGGAGTGGCTGGCCGAGCATCAGAATCTGAGCGTAGATAATGTCATAGAGCGACATAGCAAAACGCCCTACTTTGCTTACGCCACAGGGTTTGCTCCAGGATTTTGCTACCTCGGCACTGTGGACGAGCGCTTGGCCACTCCCAGATTGAGTACCCCGCGGGCAAATGTACCCGCCGGCGCGGTCGCCGTAGCCGATCGGCAAACGGCAGTTTACCCGTGCGCGTCTCCGGGCGGCTGGCGACTGATCGGAGCTTGTCCGACACCGCTTTTTGATTTGCACTCAGACCCGGCGGCTCTTCTCTCCGTTGGCGATACCGTCAAGTTTGAGCCGATCTCGATGGATGACTTCAGGACCCTGCAAGCCCGACAGGATAAAGCGTGAGAACCTTGGGCCTCATTCGCTCTGGCATCGCTTGCACCATTCAGGACAGCGGGCGCATGGGGCACCAGCAAAATGGAATACCTCCCGGTGGCGCCATGGATATGTACGCCTTGCGCATGGGACAACACTGCTTGGGGCATAGCGATAACCAAGCGGCACTGGAGTTCGCCTATGGTGACCTGGCTTTTGAAACGTCCCATCCCTGCCGTTTTATCGTAACGGGAGCCCCTACAATAATTAGCATTGGCCACAGTGAACGCGACAGCGGCAGGATCGAAGAAACTCCAGCGCACCAAGTGGTCACTATTAAATCTTGCGGCCAGGGCATTTACAGCTATCTTCATGTAGCGGGAGGATTTAACACTCCACCTGAACTTGGCAGCCGAAGCACGTCTCCGAGAGAGCGCATTGGCGGCCTGGAAGGTAGGCACCTTCGGGATGGGGATACGCTGCCCTTGGGCGCCCAGATCAATCAACCGAATCTTGAATACCTGTCAAATCCGGCTGTGCGTCAACGCGACGTCCTGCCTCTCAGATTCGTCCCAGGATTTCAGTTCGACGCATTCCTGGATGCCGCAAGACAGACAATCAATTCACATGTTTTTTCGGTGACACCGCGCGCCAATCGGATGGGTATCGCGCTAGACGGCGAGCCAGTGGACACGGGGGTTGTGTCGTTACTTTCAGAGGCAACGTGCTACGGTGCCATTCAGATACCGCCGGATGGAAAACCCATTATCTTACTCAATGATCGTCAAACGGTTGGCGGCTACCCAAAAGCTGGCGCGGTTATCAGTGCCGACTGTCAACGATTGGTGCAGGCTCGACCGGGTCAACGGGTCAAGCTTGTCGCTATCACGCCCCAGGAGGCTGACCGCATTACCTGGCTCGAGCACCATTACCTAGAGACAAAATTATCGTGAAGTTTCTTACTCCCATGAACACAATTGAGGCGATTGAGAAACGCCTCATCCAGCACGACCACCGAGGCATGAGCCGTCTCCGCCAAGCGCTGGAGCCCGGCTATCTTGGGCGCGCAGCCGAGTTGCTGAGAACACAAAGCGGGATAGCCTACATTGTGACCGGGTTTCCCGTGGCCGGCTCTTTCGAGACCGATGGCCCCGCAGGTGCGATGGCCCTTTACCGGCTATGTGAAAACCATCATCTGCGACCCATGATCCTTTCCGAACCTGAACTGACTCAGTGCCTCAGCCCGACCTACCGATGTCTGGAACTGGCCACGGGTGCCAGAGAACAAATCCATCGGTCAGTTGAGGACCTTTACCGCAGAGCACCTCCAGCATTGGTCATCAGTATTGAGCGCCCTGGGGCTGCGCGCGACGGCCGTTACTACAATATGGCCGGCAAGGATATTACCGCCGATTGCACCCCGGCTGAGGCCTATCTCGAGCTCGCCACCTGCCCTACGATTGCCATTGGTGACGGGGGAAATGAACTGGGCATGGGTAACGCCATCACAGCCCTGGAGACGATGGATATTCATCCCGCGGTAAGCACCTGCAATGAATTGATTGTGGCAGACGTTTCGAATTGGGCTGCCTATGCACTATGCGCGCTGACCTACGCTCAGCGTGGCAACATCCCAGACATCAGCTCGGATATTCGCGATGATCTGTCTTTCCTTGTGGCATCCGGTGCGGTTGACGGGGTGACAGGTGCAAAGACTGCTACCGAAGATGGTTTTGCCGAGGGCGCTGGCTGTCTGCTCATAGAAGATATCATTGCGCTGCTGAATCAAGAGAACCTCCCATGACCATCGCATACCTGAACGGCCAGTATTTACCCCTGTCTGAAGCGAAAATTTCGCCTATGGACCGCGGCTTTCTCTTTGGTGACGGCGTTTACGAGGTGATTCCCAGTTATCAGGGAAAAACTGTAGCGGCGCAGTATCACTTGGATCGACTCAGGCACTCGCTAGAAGGTATTCAGCTCTGCATCGCGCTCTCGGATGAGGATCTGTCTGGTATCTTGCAGCTGTTGATAGAACGTAACGGGGGCGGTGATCTGGGTATTTACCTGCAAATCACACGTGGCGTGGCCGAGAAGCGGCAACACGCCTTTCCCGAGCATATCTCTCCGACCCTTTTCGCGTATACGTTTCCAATTAACGCCCCCTCCGACGGTGCTACCGAGACTGCAACCTGCTTTACCACGGTGACGCGGACGGATGGGAGATGGGATAGATGCCACATCAAATCTACCGCCCTGTTGGGAAATGTATTGCATATGATGGAGGCCATTAATGACGGGGCTGAGGAAGTGCTGCTGTTTAACGAATCCAATTTGCTTACCGAGGCCGCAGCATGCAATGTTTTTATCGTCAAAGATGGCCAGATCTATACGCCAGAGCTGGATCATCAAAAGCTTCCCGGGGTGACCCGCCGCCTCTGCCTCGAGTTATTAGAGGAGCATACCGACTGGCGGGTGCATGTCGGTCCGGTGACCCGTGAGGCTGTCATGTCGGCCCAAGAAGTTTGGCTGAGCTCTTCAACCAAGGAACTGGCGCCCGTGATAGCCATCGACGGCAAGCCGGTCGGTGATGGCAAGCCGGGGCGCTACTGGTCGCAGGCGCAAAGGCTTTTTCATCTCTACCGATTTGACAAACGCTGATGCCCAGAGCGACCACCGTTTATATAGACCTCAGCGCCATCGGCGACAACATCGCCGAGCTGAAAAGCTCCCTCGGCGATAGTCGGTTCATGGCAGTTGTCAAAGCCGATGCGTACGGACACGGTGCGGCCACTGTCGCGCAATATATTGAAGGCATGGTCGATGCTTTCGCCGTCGGATTTACCGAGGAAGCACTGGAGCTCCGTGCCGCCGGCGTGGGAAAGCCGATTCTCATATTGGAGGGCCCGCATTCGGCAGCTGACGTTGAACTGGCCACAAAAGAAGACCTTTGGCTCGCACTGCACAATCTCTCCCAGGTTGAGTGGTGTCTGCGATATGGCAGCGCGCTGTCTCATATTTGGATCAAAATCGATACCGGGATGCATCGACTGGGGTTCTCTCCAGCGCAATTACCTGTCGTTAGGCAATCGCTGCTGGACGCCGGCTGCTCCAACCTGACTCTCATGTCTCACCTAGCCGCCGCCGAACTGCCCGAAAGCCCTCTGAGTAAGCGCCAGCTGAATCAATGGCGGGAAATCGTTGCGGACTGGCCCAATGGGATTAGTTTATGTAATTCAGCTGCGAGCCGCTTGGGCCTCGCCGCTAAAGACAACTGGGCCCGCTTGGGCTACGCGATGTACGGCGGCCTCATAAAAAACATGGCGAGCAATTCAGCACTGAAGCCAGCAATGCACTTTCGAACAGCCGTGCTGGCAATCCGACAGATCGCAGCCGGCGAATCTGTGGGCTATGGTGGTCACTGGACAGCTCAACGAGACAGCGTTATCGCCACGCTGCCCGTTGGCTATGGCGATGGCTACCCCTGGTCTGCAAGGAATGGAACACCAATAGAAATCAATGGACGAATGGCACCTCTAGTTGGTCGCGTATCGATGGACATGCTGACGATTGATGTAACAGATTGCGGTGCCGTGGAAATTGGCACGCCCGCGGTTCTCTGGGGACAGAATCCGGGCATAGATGAGGTGGCAGACGCTTGTGGCACGATAGGTTACGAATTGATGACTCGCATGACAGGGAGAGCTCCACGGTGCTACGACATATGAGATCTTTCCACCTGTTCTTGAGAAGTGGGCCATCAGACGGCAAGGGCTTTGCCATCGCAATAATCGCGTCCACTATCAATGACTGATAACAACGGCACTGAAGATCAGCTTCTGGCTGCGATCGATTTGGGAAGCAACTCGTTCCACCTGATGATCGCCAAGTCAGAATTCGGGGAGTTGAAACCGGTGCACGCCCTCGCCGAGAAAGTTCAACTCGGTGAAACCGATGAATTGGGGATGCTGACCGTCCCCGCCATTGAGCGCGGGCTCGCGTGCCTAGAACGCTTCAAACAACTGATAGACAGCACTTCTCCCGACAAAATACGTATTGTTGGCACCAATGCCTTGCGCCGGGCCAAGAACCGACAAGCGTTTATAGAACCTGCCGAGCAAATTATTGATGCCCCCATCGAGGTCATCTACGGCCGGGAAGAAGCCCGCCTGATTTATCTCGGCGTAGCGCATACGTTATCCGACGACGCCAATGTCAGATTGGTCATCGACATTGGCGGGGGCAGCACAGAGTTCATCCTGGGAGAGCGCTTCGAACCAAAAAAACTAGAGAGCCTTCAGATGGGATGCGTATCCTATGGTCGTCTATACCTGCCTGATGGTTCGATCAGTCGCGAGGGTTTCGAGGCGGCTTACCACAGGGCGCGCATTGAAGTCTCGCACATTCGACGTGGCTACCACCGCGATGTGTGGCAGGAAGCCGTCGGCTCATCGGGCACCTTGCGCGCAATCGAGACACTCATCACAACCGCAGGCTGGCGAGACGCAGGTATCGATCGCAGCTCTCTGGAACGGCTGAAGCAAAAACTCCTGACTTTCGACCACGTTGACGATATCAACCTCGAGGGTTTAAGCGACACACGAAAAGGCGTGGTGACTGCAGGACTGGCCATCACGCTCGGGATCTTCGACGGTCTGCAAATAGAGGAAATGCGAACATCTACCGGCGCGCTTCGTGAGGGCGTAATTTATGATTTGATCGGTAGATTTGATCATGAGGATGTGCGCACACGAACCGTTCTGGCGATGCAGCAACGTTACAACGTTGACGCCACCATTGCTGAACTGGTGAGCCGCCGGGTGCGCATATTGGCATCGGCCACAGCCTCAGAGTGGCATCTTTCCAACAACGAGGTGGATCTTCTGACATGGGCGGCAGCCCTGCATGAAGTTGGCATCGCTGTTTCGCAGAAAAATTACTCTCAGCACTCAGCTTATCTGGTGCTCAACAGTGACTTACCCGGGTTCGCCCAGCAAGACCAAGAAGTCATGGCTGCATTGATATCCGGACTCAAGGGTAAGATCCGGCCCGAGACGCTGGATGCGATTCCCAGCCGCCGGCGCAAGCGAGTGGCGCGCATGATGATCCTGCTGAGGCTGGCGGCCATCTTGAAACACGTAGAGGAAATGGAGAGCATCCCGGACCTCACCGTGTGCGCGAAGGGCGAAACCCTCACGCTGACCTATCCCGCGGATTGGGGTGAGGCGCACCCCCTAACGATTTGGGAAATTGAGCAAAGCCAATCGTCATTTGAGCGACTGGATATCGCGGTGGCCCTTAGCGCCCTCCCCTAAACCAGGACGCTCTTTGCTAGAGGTCGTACCCTCTCTCGTCATGCAGCACAATATCTAGCCCGGCGGTCTCATCCTCATTACCGACCCTGAGTGACACCAGCGCATTCACGGCCCGTAGCAGCACCCAACTTACCAAGGCGGTGTAAACGAAAGTGGCGCCAATACCACAAAGCTGGATGGCCAACTGGCCTGCAATATCATCGACACCGTCGGAAAATCCATTACCGCTGAATATCCCCAGCGACGGCGAGCAAAAAATACCGGCCATGACCAGACCGAGCGCGCCTCCCACCCCGTGCACAGGAAACACATCGAGACTGTCGTCAATTCCGAGTCGGTTCTTTAGGGTGATAGTTGCGAAATAGCACACCACGCCGGCTGACAGCCCTATTACTACCGCGCCCGCGGGACCAACGGAACCCGACGCGGGAGTGATCGTGCCCAAACCCGCCACCATCCCGGTAACGATACCCAAAACTGAGGGCTTGCCGTGACGAATCCACTCCATCGTCATCCAGGCGAGGGACCCACAAGCCGCAGAAAGGTGCGTGACCAACATGGCCATTGCTGCACTGCTGTCTGCCGCAACCGCAGAACCCGCATTGAAACCGAACCAGCCCACCCACAGCATTCCTGCGCCCGTCACTGTCATGGTCAGGTTGTGCGGCGGCATCGCAGTCTGGCCGAATCCGCGACGCCCACCCAGCGACATGGCAGCTACCAGCGCTGCAACACCGGCCGTAATATGCACCACTGCGCCACCTGCAAAATCCTGAAGCCCCATCTCACCCAGCCAGCCCCCGCCCCAAACCCAATGGCACACGGGGGCGTAAACCAAAACCATCCACAGTGAGCTGAAGATCAACATCGCAGAAAACCGCATGCGCTCAGCGAATCCACCGACTATCAGCGCAGGCGTGATGACTGCAAAGGTGAGCTGGAACATGACAAAAAGCGTTTCGGGAATTGACCCGCTGACGCTCTCCATGGACACCTTTGCCAGAAACAGATTACCCAAATCGCCCACCCACGGACCCTGTTCAACGCCCGCGGAACCGAATGCGAGGGTATAGCCCACCACAAACCATAGAACCGACATGAGCGCCGTCAAGGCAAAACACTGCATCAATACGGAGAGCACATTTTTGACGCGGACAAGACCCCCGTAAAACAGGGACAGGCCGGGTATGGTCATAAAGAGCACCAGTGCCGTGGAAGTGAGTATCCATGCCGTGTCGGCTCCCGAGATAGTGTCGGCAGCTGCCAACGGAGAGAAAGCCGCGAGGAGCAGCCCAGCAGTGAGGCTGGACGGGCGTCGAAGAAAAAATAGGGACATAGCTAACAAACCCAGGGATTACCTGAGGCGCAGTGTGCCATAACACGCGCTGATATCCCAAGTATTCAGGCGCGCTAAGGGGAGTATCTGAGGATTGTCGATCTGTCGTGCGGCCATTATTCTCCTGCCGTCGCAACCGGAGGTTCTTGTCATGACCACAATCCCCCGTTACCTTCTCGCGCTTCTGATGCCCTCTCTGCTCTGCATCGCGGCATCTGCCGATATGCCCTCGCCAAGGCAAGTCATTCTCATTATCGGTGATGGCTTTGACGATCAACATGTCACGATGGGGCGTAACTATCTGGCGGGCATGAGCGGGACGCTCACTCTTGATGGCCTGCCGTTTCGGGGAGCCGTTCAGGTAGAGACCCTCTCTCCGTCAGGCCAGCCCCTATATGTCGCCGACTCAGCTAATACAGCCACTGCCATTGCGACGGGCACAATCACCAGCGTCGGCAGAATAGGAACAGACATTACAGATCGAGATCTGCCGACGATTGCCGAGCGAGCCATTGAGGCGGGTTTGCGGGTTGGGCTTGTCACTACCTCTTCCATTACCGACGCCACTCCCGCCTCCTTTCTCACACACGTCTCCTCGAGAAACTGCGAGGGTCCGGAAGAAATTCTGGGGAGCACCTATTACGGCTTGCCTCAACCGGCCTGCCCACAGGATGCGCGGCAAAACGATGGGCCGGGCTCTATCATCGAGCAGTTGTCCGTCAGTGGCGCACACGTGCTGTTTGGCGGCGGCCAAAAATTTCTTGAGCAAATAACGGCCGCCGGTGAACCGGTTCGCTCGCTCGCTGAGCGCAACGGTTTTCGCGTAATCACCGACTCCGAAGAGCTCGATAAATTGCAAACCGACCAGGCGATAATGGGCTTATTTGCCAGTGAGAACCTCGCTGTGAGGTGGCGTGGAACCGAGGGCCGAATCGCGGAACTTACCGAGACAACCTGGCTAAACATCCTGTCCGATTATCTTGGCGAGGCGAAGCAACCCGAGGTTATGGCCTGCGAACCTAATCCCGAATTTGGGACAACCCCCGCACTCGCCCTCATGACAAGTAAAGCTCTGCACCAGCTCTCTTCGAATAATCCGTCAGGATTTTTCCTGATGGTGGAATCCGCTTCAATTGACAAGCAAAGCCACAAGCGCAATCCGTGTGGTTCAATCGGCGAAATTGAGCAACTGGAGGAGACGCTGGCATTGTCTCTTGCATTTGCTAGCCAGCATGGGAACACCTTGGTCATAGTCACTGCCGATCATGCGCAAGCCGCGCAGATCCTGCCAGAGCCCAGCCACTACGAAGATTATCCTGTCCCCATTTACTCTCCCGGACACACTGCAAGGGTGAAGACACCGGAAGGGAGTGTTATGCGCGTCAATTACGCGACGAACAATGGGTTTAGTGAAGAGCACACTGGCGCAAATGTGCCGCTGTTCGCGAATCGGACAGATCAGGATTCACTCGCCCCCTTCATGAAGCAGAGAGACCTTTATGGTGTGATCGCGGACTTCTTGCTCCTCAAGCGGCCCGACGAACGGCTCAGAGATTAATCCATGAGTTGAGTGCCTTCAGACGAAACTCTGTCCCCGCCGCACTTAAAATGACGCTATCTGCGAGGATTTCGACGACACGGATCGCATCACCGCTCTGCCCCGGTCTTAACAGGCTGCCATTAAGCTCTACAAAGCTCGAGCCGTCGCTGCGGTACTCATGAGCACTATAAATAATCGTGGGGACACGGTCCTTCTGCTGCTGGGTCAGCGTTTCGAGTAGCGGCACGGGATGGGGAACCAGTGTGGTCTCCCCGGCCTCCAAAGCCAGACGCTGCATCACCTCTTGCAGATCTAGCGCCGGTTCGCCCACCACCGGCTCTGCCGTTGGGATCGGAGAGTCTGTCGGGGACACGCTATCAGAATCTGCTTCCTCCCCCGCACCTCGCGCAATAGCAGACTCCACTTTTTGGTCAGCGGCCCCGCGATCAGTTAACTCGGCGTCATCCCACATGGCTTGATTGAGCGCCACCAACTCATCGGCAGTGCGTCTGGATACCGCGCGCGATTCTTCGGCCTCAGGCATAAAACGCGCCGGGGCCGGTTGCAAGCCAATGCTCCCCGATTGAGAAGCTGGCACCCTCTCCCCCTGAGACAGCTCTTGGGAGAGGATCACTTGATCCTTTGCCTGCTGCGTCGCTTCCTGAGCCTGCTGCATCGTTGCGCCGCCCCCCTTTCCCGTCGCGCTGGCGCCGCCCCCCGATGTGGTGATGTCCTGTCCAAACATCCAAAGCCCAAGGCAAAGCAACACCAATATCGACAAACCCACCGCAAAGCCGACTACCCGCCCACGGCGATGACGTAACCCCACCGGAGTCTCTTCCACTACCGAAACCGAGAGCGCCCCCCGTTGCTCGCTCTCAGAGCGCTTCAGCGCATCAAGGATCAGCGACATGGCACAGCGCCGACGCGGGAGTTGAACAGCTCGGTTCCAGAGGGAGACCACCACCCTCGCCCCAATGCATCATTGAGTGTCTGCAGTGTTCGCGGGCCAATCATGCCGTCTACCTCCAGTCCTGCAGCAGCCTGAAAAGCCATCACCCGCTGTCGCAGTGCCGCCGTGAATAGATCCAGCGGTGGCGGTGGCAATCCGTCCAGACTGGCAAATGCCTCTACAACAAAACGCACCACGGGCCCTTGGTCACCGATAACGAGCGGTCCACTCCAACCATCGGGACTCAGCCAGAGATAGCGAAAACGCTGCAACCAGCTCTCAGTAAGCGTCGAAAGCGGAATCTCGCAGGCAGACACGCCGTTCCAGATCAGCGCTGTATCAACCTGAATGCGGAGCAAGACAGTGGCGGCGGCAAATCCATCGGGCCGGCGAAGATCTAAAAGCACGGGGCGCTTCATCGCCACCACTTCGTCCCAGACATCAGATTCCACCGATTCGCATCGCCAGCCCGCCAAGGCTGCGGCGGGGCACAAAGCCCCTGCAAGAACGCCATCGAAACGCAACCGCCAAAGGGCAGCCTCAGCGCTCGCGGGGTCCAACTGCCACTGACTCGGAGGTATTACCCGCGGTGCGATCGTTTCTGCAAGTGCATTATCGGCAGCGGGCGACTCGGATCGCGGTGACGTCATCGCTGATTCTCGCCGATCAAGGACAGCAAAATCATCACCAAACAAGTGCAGGGCAGCGAGAATCAGGCCAATCAATCCAGCCAGCAGTATTGTCGCAATGGCATTTCCGAAACTCCACTTTCGCCGACCCACTCGAGGCCTGTCACCAAGTACCTCTCCTGCCGCTTCTCGCACGAGACTTTTCGATATCGTCGACTGACCCCTTCCATAAGCACCCGTCATCGCTCTGTCACAAACGAGGTTAATTAAACGCGGGATCCCGCCAGTTAATCGGTATACCTCGCGGAGCGCCGAATGACTAAACAGCGCCCGATTTTCTCTTAATCCGGCTATCTGCAACCTGTGGCGGACGTATACCTCCACCTCATCGGAACTCAACGCAGTCAGGTTGAACCTCGCGGTGATGCGTTGATTCAATTGTCTCAGCTCTGGCCGCGCTAATATCGCTGTTAGCTCAGGTTGACCGATGAGAATGATCTGTAACAGCTTTCGCTCGTCAGTCTCAAGATTGGTGAGCAGCCTAATTTGCTCTAGCACGTCGAAATTAAGGTGCTGAGCTTCATCGATCATGAGCACCGTTCTTCTGTCCGATGCATAGTTTGCAAGCAGGAATTGGTGAAGCGCGTCGGTCAGCACCTTCAGGCTTTGGGTGCCTTTGGGATAATCGATCGCGAACTCATCGCATACAGTTGCCAGCAATTCGACTGCGCTCAGCGCAGGATTCAGAATTATCGCAATATCAGTATTGTCGGGCAATTGCTCCAGCAGGCATCGGTTCAGTGTGGTTTTTCCCGTCCCTACCTCGCCCGTCAGTAGAATGAATCCGCCCCCACTGCCAACACCGTATAACAAATGCGCGAGTGCATCACGGTGCTGCCCGCTCATAAACAGGTACCTAGGATTCACCGCAATAGAAAATGGGGGTTCAGCGAGACCAAAGTATTGGTGGTACATGCAAACAGGCCCATGCTGTTGGATTGGGTTGCGCCAAAATTTATTGGCATATAGTATGCCGAAACTTGGCGAAGCGAGTCCCATTATGCGCGCCGCCGGCTGCACTGCACAGGTACTTGAGTGGACGCCATTGTCCAGATAGGGCACTGACCCCCATAGAGGACCGGAGCAGTAACGATCAAGTCCGAGTAATCAGGAGATAACCCTCATGGCTTTGCCACCCTCCCTGCAGGGCGCCTTACGACTACCCGTTGTCGGCGCACCGCTTTTTATCATCTCGAACCCAAACCTAGTGATTGCGCAGTGTAAAGCAGGGGTCGTAGGCTCCTTTCCTGCGCTCAATGCCCGACCCGAGCCCGTGTTGGAAGAGTGGCTGCAGCGCATCACCACAGAATTGGCCGCGTATGACGCTGCGCACCCAGACGCACCTTCCGCACCCTTTGCCGTTAACCAGATCGTTCACGGCTCCAACGCCCGGCTCAAGCACGACATGGACATGTGCGTGAAATACAAAGTTCCTATCGTCATTACGTCTCTCGGCGCCAAAGAGTGGGTGAACGAGATGGTCCATAGCTACGGCGGCATCGTCCTTCACGACGTTATCAACAATCGATTTGCCAAAAAGGCGATAGAAAAAGGAGCCGATGGGCTCATCGCGGTGGCGGCGGGCGCTGGAGGACACGCAGGCACAACATCGCCCATGGCGTTGATTCAGGAAATCCGGGAGTGGTTTGACGGTCCATTGCTTCTCTCAGGCTCCATTGCAACCGGCGACGCTGTCCTCGCGGCGCAGGCGATGGGCGCGGATCTGGGATACATCGGCTCGGCATTTATTGCAACCGAAGAAGCAGACGCCGAGCTGGCCTACAAGCAAGCGATTGTTGATCACTGCGCGGACGATATCGTCTATAGCAACTTGTTTACCGGTGTTCACGGCAACTATTTGAAACCGTCTATCGAGGCAGCCGGGCTCGATCCCAATAATCTTCCTGAAAGCGATCCGAGCAAAATGGATTTCGGCTCAGGAGGCAACACCGACGCCAAAGCCTGGAAAAATATCTGGGGCTGCGGTCAAGGCATCGGGGCCATTAAAACGCTCGGTACAACTGCCGACTATGTAGCTAAACTACGTCGCGAATATGACAACGCGAAAGCACGGATCAATAGCTTATGAGCGACCGTAACAGAATACCGCGGAGCGCCGATGACGATTACAGCGCCGATATCATCGAACAGCGACAGCGGTTCATCGAGGAGCAGACGGGGACCACACTGGAGCACACCAAACGTTTCTCCTTTGACCCCCATGAGATGGAGAGCAACATTGAGAACTTCTGGGGTGTTGCGCAGATACCTATTGGTGTTGCTGGCCCCCTGCTGGTTAATGGCGAACACGCCCAAGGCGAGTTCTACGTGCCCATGGCCACGGTCGAAGGTACGATGCTTGCTTCCTACAATCGTGGGATGAAAGTCATTAAAGAGGCCGGGGGAGTTCTGACAACCGTGTCTCAGGAATCGATGCAACGATCCCCTTGCTTCATCTTCAGAAACTCCCGCCAAGCCCGCGACTTTCAACTCTGGCTAAAAGATAATTTTGAGGCGATCAAAGCCAAAGCCGAGACGACAACCTCCGTCGGCAAACTCCATGAAATTGAGAGCTACCATGCGCACAGCATGGTCTTTACTCGCTTTGATTACTCGACGGGTGACGCCGCAGGCCAGAATATGGTGAGTCGCGCCACCTTTGCAGCCTGCGAGTGGATTAACCAGCAGAGACCGGAAATGTTGCACTACATGCTGTCGGGCAACCTCGATACGGAGAAGAAAACGTCATCGGTCAACTTACTGAAAACCCGAGGCCGCCGTGTCACTGCGGAAATCACGGTTCCACGTGAGGTGTTGATGAAGCATTTGCGCGTCGCTCCTGAGCAGATAGCCTACGGACAACAGATATCGACGCTTTCAGCGATTCTGACCAACTCATCTAACAACGCCAATCATCCTGCCAACGCTTTGGCCGCGCTCTATCTTGCTACCGGTCAAGACGTTGCCAACATAGGCGAGTCGAATCAGTGCACAACCTATCAACGGGCAACACGTCAGGGAGATTTCTATTTTTCGATAACGCTGCCCGCATTGATTATGGCGACCTACGGCGGCGGCACCGCGCTACCCACCCAACGTGAATGTCTTCGCATGCTGGGGTGTGAAGGTCAGGGAAAGGCTCTAAAACTGTGCGAAATCGCGGCAGCGTTAGTGGTTGCCGGCGAGCTGTCACTCTCTGGTGCGGCGCGCGTTGACAAAACCACCCGGGTCAATGAATGGGTTGACGCCCATGAAAGACTCGGCAGAAACCGTTAAAGGCGCACGTAGCAGCACCATGAAACGTGCAATACACTTGCAGGCAGCTCGTATCCGTCGCTTTTGGCTCATCGGGCTGCTGAGTCTCTGGGTCTTGCCACTCAGCGGAGTGGCTGAGCGCGGGTCGCACATTGTGCTCGAGTCACCACTACCCCAGCCCCAATGGGTGTTACCGCTTATCGCCAACGGCGCGGGCTCCATCGGGAGCGCGTCCCATCCCGGCGCGGTCACTTATATCGACTTCTGGGCAAGCTGGTGTGGACCCTGCCGGCTCTCTTTGCCAGCTTTGAACCAACTTAGCAAAGACTTTGATGCTGACGATTTTCGAATCATCGCCATCAGCGTTGACTACGTCGAGGAAGACGCCCTCGACTTTCTCGCTCGCTATCCCGTCGACTACCCCGTCGCCATCGATACCACTGGCGACCTGGGAAGAGCATTTTCTGTCGCTGGAATGCCATCTGGCTATCTGGTCGACCGATCCGGCCAGATTCGCGAAATACATGTGGGCTTTAGAAAAGGCGACGAATTACTCATCAAAAAAAGCATTGCCGCTCTGATAGCGGAATCCTAGCGAGCGCGCTGACGCACTGACAAATCAACCTGAGGCCATCCACTGGCTGGTGTTCAACGTATCGAACCCATGACCGAGCCCGATATCCTCTACTACGATGGTGGCTGCCCGCTCTGCAGGCGGGAAATGTCTCATTTGGCGCGCATGAAGTCAGATCAATTGATCCTGCAGGACATTCATGACCTCGAGCCCGACGCAAACACACCCGATCGAACCACTCTTCTAAAATCGCTCCATCTCCGCCGGGGCGATTCATGGACCGTCGGCCTCGATGCCAATATCGCTGCTTGGCAGTACACGCAGATCGGGGTCTTTTGGCGTTGGCTGTCTTGGCCCATCGTGAAACCAGTAGCCAACTGGCTCTACCGGCACTGGGCAGAGCGGCGCTTCGCGAAGCGATACCCGACACATGGTTGAAGGACATCAATCTGGACTGCTCCGTGCTGTCGGCATTACCGGAACAAACCATCCTGCTGGGCGTTATCGATTTGTCCTCCCCGACAGTCGAATCAGTTGAAACGATCGTTGGCCGGGTGCAACGAGCGCTGCCGTATATCGATAAAGAGCGAGTGGTGCTCGCTCCTGATTGCGGGATGAAATATTTGCCGAGAGACGCATCGCTTCAAAAATTATCCAACATGGTCGAAGCTGCAAAAATTTTACGTTCGCAGTATTGAACCTACTCACGTGATCGTTATCTAAGTCAAGGACAATGCCGGGAGCGAGAAAGAACGAAATGATGAAAAATGATTTAGTGTTTGATCCGAAAAAATCTGGGAATTCACGCGCACAAGCGGGCGCCTTTTCCGCCTTGCATATGGCATTACTGGCCTCTCTGGTTGTCATCGCCGCCGGCGCAGCCTACTTTTTTGCCCTTGGGCCGGATCAAGACGCGACGCAAGATACGGACAAGCAAGTTAGCGCAGGCGAAACGCCCGTAGCGCTACCCGAGCCCACCATGACGGAGCAAGCCCCGGCACCAATCGCTGAGGAGACCCTCCCAGAGCCAACGGAATCGCTGCCGCCAGAACCAGAAACGCCAACACTGCCCCTCCTGAATGAGAGTGACAATACAGTGCGCGATGCATTAGCCGCGATACCACTGGGCGCACCGGGCCAGCAGTACCTCCTCTCCTCGAACATCGTCGAGAGGAGCAGCAGCGCGCTTTACCTCATGGCACAAGGAGATGTGCCTTACAAGCTCATACCGATTGCACGGCCTAAAATCCCCTTCCCAATAAGCGATGATGGGCTCAAGGTTACCGCGGACCCTGCCGGATTCTCTCGTTATGACACCTTGAGTGGCTGGTTACGCCAACTTGATATCGCGGCCGTGTTTGATGCGCTCGACTGGCTACTACCGCTGTTCAGAGAAGCGTGGAGCTTCTACGGCGAAACAACCGAGACGTTCGATAGCGCCGTACTAAATACTCTCGACACCATCATCAACACGCCCGAGATAGATCTTGCTGAGGCAAGGTTGATACGCAAAGAGGCTGTATGGATTTACGAAGATCCAACTATCGAGGCGCTTTCACCACTGCAGAAACAAATTATGCGGATGGGGCCCGATAACGCCCTAATCGTGAAGGCTGTCGCCGGCCAGACTCGCGATATCTGGCTTGTCGCCATGAGCACGGAGTGACATAGCTTTAAGTCACTCCTCGGGAGTGTCCCGGTCCTCGTCAGCGCTCACTAACTGGCTGCTCAGTTCGGCACTAAAACCCCTGTATTGCAGAAAACGCAGTCGCTTGGCTTTTTCTTTTTGGCGGCTATGGAAGTCACCGACAATCGGGATACCTTGGTACTTCTTTTGATAAACCGCGGCGGCATAGTCGCGCCAGTCGGATGCATCATCCAAAACGTCGTCCAGCGCATTATCAATTTGATGTTCGACTCCCGCCTTCCGCAGATCCTCTCGAATGCGATTCGGGCCGTAACCTCTAACTACCAGCTGTCTCGCTCTCGAAGCCGCGTAGCGCGTGTCACTGAGGAGTCCGTCGTCCTGCAAATGCCTAAGCGATCCGTCAAGTTCTGCGTCATCTATGGGGCGGCCACGAAATCGCCGTCGGAGTTTGGCAGAGAGCTCCTGAAGGCTATGCTCCCGCCGCGCCAGCAAGTCCATTGCGGCGCGGCGAAGCTCAAGCCGCGATACGGGTTCAATCACATCGCATACAGCCGTTGCAACGGCATCAAGATGATTCGGCCGCTTCTTTTCCATCGGCGTCTTCGTCAGCTGCCGCCTGCGCCGGCTCGGATGCCACCGCCGCCAGGGGCACCCCCATCATCTGGTGCCTAATTTGATTCTCAATTTCTTTGGCGACGGCGCTGTTCTCCTCGAGGAACTTTGCTGCGTTGGCCTTACCCTGACCAATCTTGTCGCCTTTGTAGGCATACCAAGCACCCGACTTATCGACCAGATTCAGTTTGACGCCCCAGTCGATCACCTCGCCCATGTGGTAGATGCCACTACCATACATAATTTGAAATTCTGCCTGTCTGAAGGGAGGTGACACCTTGTTCTTTACGACTTTTACCCGAGTCTCGTTACCGACGACCTCGTCGCCCTCTTTGATGGAGCCGATACGCCGGATATCAAGGCGCACGGAAGAGTAGAATTTAAGGGCGTTACCACCCGTGGTTGTCTCGGGGCTACCAAACATGACGCCAATTTTCATGCGGATCTGATTTATGAAAATCACCAGACAATTGGTCTGCTTAATGGCGCCCGTCAGCTTCCGCATCGCCTGGCTTAGCAAACGCGCCTGAAGTCCAACGTGTGAATCACCCATCTCTCCCTCAATCTCCGCTTTGGGCGTCAGCGCCGCCACGGAGTCGATTACCAGCACATCAACCGCACCGGAGCGCACCAGCATCTCCGCGACTTCGAGCGCCTGCTCCCCCGTGTCGGGCTGGGAAACAATGAGGTCGTCTACCTGCACGCCCAGCTTCTCGGCATATTGTGGATCCAACGCGTGCTCAGCATCGATAAACGCCGCTGTGCCGCCCACCTTTTGCGCCTCGGCAATCACCTGCAGTGTCAGTGTAGTCTTGCCCGATGATTCCGGGCCGTAGATCTCAACAATGCGGCCCTTGGGCAAGCCGCCAATACCCAGTGCAATATCGAGGCCCAGTGAGCCGGTAGAGATCGAGGGTATCGCCACCCGCTCCTGGTCACCCATGCGCATGACCGTACCCTTGCCAAACTGGCGCTCAATTTGTGACAGCGCCGCATCCAGTGCTTTTTGCTTGTTCGGATCCATGTCTTGCTCCCTTTGATTTGCTCGCTCTGCTTTCTTTGCTTGCTCTGCTGAGGGTGCCCTTTCGGCTGCGCCCCGAAGCTCATGCTTTGTTGCGCTTAACCCCGGTCAACCGGGTTGTTGCGCCCGAAATACCCGCCCTCCAAAGTACTGTATATATATTCAGCTTTTTTGCCGGCGATTGCAATCCAGTTTAGCGATCAATTTCAGCAAAAATAGTGTCGTACCAGGCAACATGTCGCCCAAAGCGACAGTACAGGTGGTCCGCACGCGTCGGGGCTAGAGAAAGGCATCACCGCCATTGGGGCTTAAGCACTGGCCTCTAAAGTGCCCCGCCGCATCACTGGCGAGGAACAGGTAGGCCCCCACAATGTCCTCAACCTCGGCGATCCGGCCCGCGGGAATATTTTGGCGAATACTCTCGAGAACGTCGCCGGGCACATCCGCCAGAATCGGCGTCATGGTGGCACCGGGTGCCACGCAGTTCGCTGTGATGGGACGCGCGCCAATCTCAAGGGCCACACTTCGCGTAAAGGACAGGATCGCCCCCTTGGCCGCTGTGTAGTGCGAGAAGCCCGGCGCGCCGATATAAGCCAACTGAGAGGCCGTATTGATAATGCGTCCGCTGTTTTGCGCATACATCATTCTCAGCGCTGATCGTGTGCACAAAAAAGTCCCCCTAACGTGCACCGCCAGTAAGCGGTCAAAATCGGCGGCGTCCATTTCCTCGACAGGGCTCGAGTGGGCGATTCCCGCGTTATTAACGAGGATATCGAGCCCCTCTGCCGCGACGCTTTCAAACATCGCCGCTACCGCAGCCTCACTGCTAACATCAGCCTGGACTGTAGCTGCGTTACCCCCCGACGCACAGATTTCAGCGGCAATTGCCTCGGCGGCACTGCTAGACGCCTCATCCGGGTAATTAAGCCAAACGGTAGCTCCATTTGCTGCGAATGCCCTCGCAACCGCAGCACCAATACCAGAACTGGCGCCCGTGACCAGCGCGGTGCGGCCCGTCAGGTCTGCCGAAATCATTCCTTTGCTCATATAGCACCCCGCGCCAACTTGACACTTTTTGCAA